>DHWU01000065.1:0-15346 GCA_002413345.1 Propionibacteriaceae bacterium UBA5174
GGGACGGTTCCTTTACGAGCAGCACAACCGGAACCGTCCCTTTACGAGCAGCGCAAAAGGAACCGTCCCCGAACTTGTCGGCGAATTTGGCGGGTGATTGGCCCGGGTCAGTCGGTCGCATCCAGCACAGCCCGAAGCAGGCCAGGGAACCTGGAGTCGATTTCGTGCCTGCGTAGCGTCAAGACCCTGCTGGTGCCGACCGGGTCTGCCTTGATGACTCCGGCCTCGCGAAGTATCCGAAAGTGGCGAGACATGCTGGGGGCGGAAATCGGGCTTCGGATCAGACCGCAGGTTTGCGGCCCATCCTCGGCAAGCTGGCGCACTACTGCCAGCCGAACGGGATCGCTCAGCGCATGCAGGACCGCAGTGATCTGGAATGTCTCAGGAGTTGGCAGAGGTAGCGCACGCACTTGACCATGCTAGCGTTCTTCGATTATTAGCCAACTAGCTAACTGGTGATCCGATGCAACCTATCGTTATTGCCGTCCTGGCGCGCGCCTACGTCGATTCGATCGAAGACTCACTGCCGCTCTACCAGCAGCTCAGCGGCAATAGTCCCGCCCACCGATTCAGTTACGCCGATATGGCGCTGGCCAAGGTGGGCAACTTCTTGCTGGTGGAGGGCGCTGACACCGACACCCGAAGCCATGTCGCAACCCTGATCACCACTGACATCCAGCGGGCTGCCACCAACATCGTGGGCAACTCCGGAAGCATCTTGGAGGGCCCAGCCCCTGGCCCAAATGGATCGCGAATGATCGCTCAGCATCCCGACGGTTCGATCTTCGAGTACGTCGAGGTGTCCACGCCAAACCCCGATCTGCCCTAGCCACTGCCGCGCCTAGCCAAGCTAGCCGCCCACGGAAAAGTTCAAACCGGGAACCCGGGGACCGGACCCGGGGACGGTTCCTTTACGAGCAGCGCCAGAGGAACCGTCCCCTGGTGGCCGCCAAGACCATTCACTCGAGTTCTGAGTTAGTTCAGGGTCGGCGCAACCCACGCGGAATTGAACGACCTTCTCGACCCCGTCGGCGAGCGACGGAGTCAATTTGCGGCGATGAAGCCGAACACTCCGTCAGCAACCATCTGTACCGCGATCGCGCTCAGCAGGAGACCTGCGATCCGAGATGCTAACACCGTGCCGGATTCGCGCAGCAAGGTGCGCAGCACATCGGAATACCGTAGGGCCAACCACACCAACAGCATCACCACAATCAGCGCAGCAAACACGGTCAGATAGCCCGCTAGGTCTGGTTGGCGCTCAACCGCCAGCATCGTGGCCACGATCGCTCCGGGTCCGGCAAGCAGTGGCGTGCCCAGCGGCACGATGGCCACATTCACTCCCGCAGTCGAGGTCGGCTCTTCAAAACGTCCAGTCAACAGTTCCAGCGCCACCAACAACAGCAGCAGCCCGCCTGAGACCGACATAGCTGGCACCGACACCTGCAGGTAGTCGAGGATCTGGCGACCAAAGATGGCAAAGACTGCGATCACGCCGAACGCCACTGCGGCGGCCCGCCGGGCAGCTCGCCGGCGGTCATGGACGTCCATGGACCTAGTCAGGCCGAGGAATACCGGCAACAACCCTGGCGGATCAACAATCACAAACAGGGTTACTGCCGTAGTGAGGAACAGGTCCAGGTTGAATACCACCGGCATAGCCTACGGCTAGGACGCCCCCAACAGACCCATCGGTCGTCGATCCAGATTCGACTCTGCGCCGCCCAACTGATGTACTGACCGGCTCGGCTGAGGCAGCCCGGCCTGGGACGACCGGAGCAATCGCTGCGGTCCAACCCAGATATAGGAGTAACGAAAGGCAAGATCATGACCGGCCACTACCCGGTAACCCTGGGCAAGACCGAACACCCGGTGCTGATGTGGGCTACCCACGAGGAGATCGACCAGGAAGCACTGGATCAACTGCGTAATGTCGGCAACCTGCCCTGGACCCATGGCGTCCGGGTGATGCCCGACGTGCATTACGGCAAGGGCGCCACCGTTGGCTCGGTGATTGCCATGGAGCAGGCGGTGAGCCCGTCCGCAGTGGGAGTAGACATCGGCTGTGGCATGGCCGCGATTCAGACCGACCTGACGACCGCAGACCTGCCCGATGATCTGCACCAGTTGCGGCTGGCCATCGAGGCCGCGGTGCCAGTGGGGTTCGCCAAGTTCGATACTCGCTCACCGCTTTTGAACGGTGCTGAGCGCAATCAATCGCTGCGCACTCGTTTCGACGCCATGGCCGACAGCTTCGCTGATCTGCGGGCACCGAAGGTGGCTGATCGTCGAGCCCGGGCATTGAGCCAATGCGGCACCTTGGGCGGCGGCAACCACTTCATTGAATTGTGCGCTGACGAGGCTAATTCGATCTGGATCACCCTGCATTCGGGCAGCCGCAATATCGGCAAGGAGATCGCCGAGCGCCACATCGATACCGCGAAGGGGTTGGAACACAACCAAACACTGCCCCGATACTCCCGCGACCTGGCAGTATTCCTGGCCGGCACCGACGAGATGGACGCCTACCTGCACGATCTGTACTGGGCCCAGGACTACGCACTGTTGAACCGGCACATCATGCTGGCTGCCGTGCAACGCGTGGTCGCTGACTCTTACCCGAGCCGTGGAGTGCGCTTCGCCGAGCCCATTCAATGCCACCACAACTATGTGGCTGAGGAGCGCTACGACGGCCTGGATCTGATCGTGACTCGCAAGGGTGCGATTAGGGCTGGTGCTGGCGATCTGGGCATCATTCCCGGGTCGATGGGCACTGGTTCCTACATCGTGGAGGGTCTGGGTAATGACGCCAGCTACCAGTCCGCATCGCATGGGGCTGGCCGGCGAATGAGCCGGGGTGCGGCCAAGCGCACCTTCACCACCGAGGACCTGGCCGTCCAGACCGCCGGGGTTGAATGCCGTAAGGACGCCGGGGTGGTCGATGAGATTCCCGGCGCTTACAAGGCCATCGAATCAGTGATCGAGGCACAGGTTGATCTGGTGCGCCCAATGCACCGGTTGCAGACGCTGCTGTGCGTGAAGGGCTGAAAACTCAGATGTGATAGAGCGTCGCGGCGCCCGGTGTGAGCTGGGCGTCGTCGACGATCTCCTTACCGAAGGGGAAGCAAGTCACCGGAATCATCTTGACGTTGGCGATAGCCAGCGGAATGCCAATGATGGTGATCGCCTGCGCAATCGCGGTAGTGATGTGGGTCATCGCTAGCCAAATCCCCGCGATCACGAACCAGATCACATTGCCAACCGCCGACCCAACTCCGGCGGTTGGCTTACTGACTACGGTGCGTCCGAATGGCCAAAAGGCGTAGGCCGCCATCCGAAATGACGCGATCCCGAACGGGATCGTGACGATGAAGATGCAGGCCACGATGCCAGCGCCGATGTAGCCCAGCGCAAGCCAGAAGCCACCAAAAATCAACCAGATCAGGTTCAACAGGGTTTTCACACCTCCATCAAACCCGATCAGCACAGATCCACAACCCCACAACGGCCCGGAGAAACCCCTAGTTATCCTGGACGAGCAGCCACTCACCGCAATCATGGACGCGCGCCTTGGCGCCACGCCCACGCCCATGGGCCACTAAAGTTGCCGCCATGTCTACCGCCGCCCGCATCCATCGCGACGTGGTCTCCTACGTTCGCCGCTCGGCGCGAATGAACCCGTCCCAGCAACGCGCCTGGGACACCCACCACAGCGCCTGGGTGATTGATCTGCCGTCCGGTGACCGGGCCACCTCGATCGCCGCTGATGCCGAGATCAACTGGACGGCGGCTTTCGGCCGCCAGGCACCGCTGCTGGTGGAGATCGGCTCCGGGATGGGGCACGCCATCACGGTTGGTGGCCAAACTAACCCCGAGGTGAATCTGGTGGCCTTTGAGGTGTTCACTCCGGCCGTTGCTTCCACCTTGGGTCGATTGGCCCGCCACCAGGTGAACAATGTCCGGCTGGTCATTGCCGACGGCGCCCAAGCCTTAGCCACGGTGTTCGACGACGCCAGCATCACTGAGCTTTGGACCTTCTTCCCAGACCCCTGGCACAAAGTCCGCCACCAGAAACGCCGTCTGGTCAGCGCTGAGTTCGCCGAATTGGTGGCCGCCAAACTCGCCCCGGGCGGCCGGTGGCGATTAGCCACTGACTGGGCCGACTATGCCCAGTCGATGCGCGAAGTGTTGGACGCAGCGCCGCGATTACACAATCTGCATCCGGGGTGGGCGCCGCGGTTTGCCGGACGTCCGGTGACCAAATATGAGCAGCGTGGCCTTGATGCCGGCCGCACCATTTATGACTTGGCGTACGCCCGATGACCCGTTTTCGCCTCGATCTGGGCTATGACGGCGCCGCTTTCCACGGCTGGGCCGCCCAGACCGGCCTGCGCACCGTCCAGGGTGAGCTGGAGACTTGGATCGGCAGAGTTCTTCGTCTGGAAACCCCACCAACGCTGACCTGCGCTGGCCGCACCGACGCTGGCGTCCACGCCCGCGGGCAGGTGGCCCATCTAGACCTGGAGACCAACGATCCGCAACAGACTGCCGAGACACTGACTCGTCGGTTACGCCGAGCCTTGCCCGAGGATCTGGCGGTCTTCGGTGTGAGCATCGCCCCAGCTGGCTTCGATGCCCGTTTCGCTGCCATCTGGCGCCGATACGCCTACCGGCTAACTGACGGGGTACTTGACCCCTTGCACCGGCTAACGACGGCCTCAGTTCGAGGCAACCTGGACGTGGCCAGGCTAAATGCCGCTGGTGAAGCGCTATTGGGCTTGCATGACTTTGGGGCTTTCTGTCGAGCCCGCGAAGGAGCCACCACAATCCGCGAGTTACAGCATTTGTGGGCCCAACACCTGCCCGATGGCCGGATCGAGATTGGTGTGCGCGCGGACGCCTTCTGTCATTCGATGGTGCGGTCCTTGGTCGGCGGCCTAGTTGATGTGGGTACTGGCCGCCGCGACGCGTCCTGGCTGGCTGGGCTGGTCGATACCAATACCCGCTGCAGCGACGTGACAGTGATGCCAGCTCGCGGATTGATTCTGGAGGAAGTGGGTTACCCCCACGACGACCAGTTGAGCTCCCGAGTTACCGCAGCCAAAGCCAAACGGGAGTTGACCCAACCATGAGCCACTACTTTCAGACTCCTACCGGGGCTGAGAACCGCCGCGAGCTAACAATGCGGTTCTGGGAAACCGATTGGAGCTTTACCAGCGCCGACGGCGTCTTTTCCGGAACCCGCCTAGACCTGGGCACTTCGGTATTGCTGCGCGAGACCACGCCGCGGGCCGGGGCGCGGCGAATGCTCGACCTTGGTTGTGGTTACGGCGTGCTCGCCGTCGCTGTGGCCACTGTGTGTCCCACTGCATTGGTAGATGCCGTCGACGTCAATGCCCGCGCCCTTGAATTGACCGGGGTGAATGCGGCTGCGCACGGGGTCGGCGATCGGGTGCGTCCGCTCACTCCAGAGCAGGCCGATCCGCTCACCCGCTACGACGAGATCTGGTCCAATCCGCCGATTCGAATCGGGAAGGCCGCCTTACACGAGTTGCTGCTCACCTGGCTGCCGCGGTTGGCCCCCGACGGGGTCGCCCGATTGGTAGTGGGCAAGAATCTCGGGGCTGATTCACTGCAGGTTTGGCTGCGCGGCCAAGGCTTCGATTGCGAACGCACCGCCAGTGCGAAGGGATTCCGGGTGTTCGAGGTATGCGCTGCTCTAGGGTGAGGCGCAGTCACCGTTGACCGCGAAGTAAGGACCCCCAGTGAGTGAACCCAGCGACGCAGGCTTTTTTGGAACCCTTCTAGGCAGAGCCAAGAGCTTCGCGGAAGCTGCGATGGAGACCGAAGAGGCTGCCGAAGCCAACGCCATCGCGTTGCCGGACTGCGCCGAATCAGCCGAAGCCGAACCACCGGTCACACCGGCCTGAATCGCCTGCACTACTTAGCGTTCCTGGTCCCGAAGTACGCATCTGGTTTGGGCCCGACGGCCGAGATACCCCTGCCGCAAGTTGGGATAAGGTGAGCCCACCTGAACCTCGTGGGGGAATCCGGTGTGAATCCGGAACTGACCCGCAACCGTAACGCCGAGCGATCGGCCAAGTCGGAATGCCTGCCTGGTTTTGGCTCAACATGAATCCGTCGAGGCCTACGGAGTGAGCCGGCTCGCCGGTCCGTACGCCTCGCGCGAAAGGACCAGGAATGCGAATCACTCTCGCTCGGGCACTGGCTGTCGGGACTGCAGCTGTTGCCATGCTCGCTTTAACTCCCGCCGCCGTACCAGCTCAGGCAGCCGCTCCAACTTGCGATGGAGTTTGGGTCATCGTCCAGCCCGATGAGGACTCCGCAGCTTCGGCGAGCGCCAAATGCGCAACTGAATACACCACCGGCATCCAGGCGTTGACTAGCGCTGGCTTCAAAATTGAACAGTCCAGCGGCACGGTCAGCCGAATCAACACGGCGCCGACCGATAGTGACTACAAGACCAACGGCGGCTATTACTGGTCTTACTGGCACACCACCTTGACCACGGACGGGGCGCTGGGCGCCTGGGACTACTACAGCACCGGCGCTGCCCAATCAACACCGGCCAAGGGCGAAGCCGAAGGTTGGCTGCTGACCAAGAGTTTCACTGCCACCGGGCCAGCCATGACCCAGATTCCGGCCGCTGACTCAGGCGCTACTGCCGGTACCACCGCGACGACCTCACCCAGCCCGTCAGCTACCGCCAAGACCGCCTCCACGACCACCAAGACCGCGATCTCAAATGCCGCCAAATATCTGGCTCAGAATTTGCCAACTGAGGACGACGGAGCCGGTGCTTCAGCTCAGACCATTCTCGGGTTGGCCGCTGCTGGGGACTGCAGCTACGCCAGCACCATCCGCAGCCAGGTGGCCGCTTTGAAGCAACAAGCATCCGCCTACATCAAGGACAACCCTGGACGGGCGGCCACCTTGGCAATCACTGCCAGTGCCGTGGGAGAAGACCCCACCGATTTTGGCGGGATCGACCTGATTCAAGAGATTGCCAACGGAACCGACGCCGGCACCGGCCAGGTGGGCTCCTCAGCGAGCAGCTTCGTCCAGTCGTTGGCGATCATCGCTTACGCACGGGCAGGCCAGACGATTCCGGCTGCGATGCTCACCAATCTCACTAGCTCCCAGGATTCCACTGGCGCCTTTGGGTATTCCTATGGCGGTACTTTCTACTCCGACTACGACACCACGGGGCTGGCCATTCAGGCACTGCATGCCGCTGGCGGGCAAGACAGTGTCATCGCCAAGGCAGTTGCCTGGGCGTCCGCGGAGCAAAACAGCTCCGGGTACTGGCCAAATCCCTACTCCCCAGTGAACAGCACCGGCCTACTCGGCTCAGCCCTCGAATTGGTCGGGACCGACACCGGCAAGGCAACCACCTGGATGGTCTCGCAGCAGTTGAAGGACGGCGGCCTACCCGGCGTACTCAATGGCACCGATTCCAACCGCTGGGCCACCCAGGAAGGTCTGTACTTACTGACCGGCACCACCTTGGCCACCGTGTCCATACCGCTGAACACCTGCAGTACCAACTCGACCGGGACTGCCGACGCCGTCGACACCTTGGCAAACACCGGCGCGGCCGCCTGGGTGGGCCCAGTTGGAGCGACCGGACTCGGCTTGGTTGTCCTGGGCAGCCTGCTGGTCGCGGCTCGCAGCGGCCGTCTTAGCCGGCGGGTCAGCCGGTGAAGTTGCGCCAGTTAGTGATCGGCGCCGTTACCGCGGCGCTGATCACCACCTCTTTGGCTGCTAACCCCGCACAGGCCAACGCCAGCGCCTTGCCGACCCCGGTCAGTAGCTGTGCTGGGGTGTGGGTTGTGGTCGACCGAGGCAACGGTGCGGCCACCACCCGGTGCGCCACCAAATACCGCACTGGTTTAGAAGCACTGCAAAGCGCTGGTTTCAACCTGGGGATGGATGGCGGCCTGGTCCTGCAGGTCCAGGGATTCCCGGCCACACCGGATCCGAAATCCTTCAGTGATTACTGGTCCTACTGGCACGCCAACAAGAACGCCGACGGAACCTTCGGCACTTGGAGCTATTCCAACCTTGGTGCTGGGTCTTATCACCCGACCAAGGGCTCAGTTGAAGGCTGGCGGTTCGGTGACGGCGGCACCATTTCACCGCAGCCGAAGCCACCCCGCGGCTATGCGAAATCGCCAGCCCCGAAGGTCTCCGGCAAGACCAAAAAGGGGCGAACGCTGACCCTGAAGACCGGTGCTTGGAGCCCAAAGCCAGATCGAATCTCGATTAAGTGGTACCGCAACGGCAAACAGATCAAGACCAAGGCGAAGACCACCTACAAGCTGGTCAGAGCCGACGTCGGTAAACGGATCACAGCCGGTATTACTGTCTCGGGCATCGGCCTGCAGACTGTGACTGCCACTTCCAAAGCCACCGCGAAGGTGACCAAATGAGGCGGACCTTCTTTCTGGTCCTGGCCCTGTGGGCGATGGGTTCTTGGTTTGGGACGACGCCGGCGGCAGCTCAGGACTACTCCGCCTGCAATGGAGTACAGGTGATCGTCGACTACGGCAGCCTTGGCGGCGGAGTGCAAAGCGGCTGCGCTACCAGCTTCAGTACCGGGACGGCGGCGCTGCGCAGCGCAGGTCTTACGCCAGCCCTGGATAACGGCATGGTCACTCAGATCAGGACGAAACCGGCAACCTCAGATATCAACAAGGCCTACTGGTCGTACTGGCATGCCACCCGCAATGCCGATGGCAGCTACTCCAGTTGGAGCTACTCCAATCTGGGCGCAACCTCCTATCACCCAACTAAGGGCAATGCCGAGGGCTGGCACTTCGTCAGTCTCAGCGACGCAGCATCCGGTCCGAACGCAAGGCCGGCGAAGAATCCGGTGGGCACCGCAACGGCCAATTCGAAATCCACTACGCCCACCACGGCTTCGACCAGCGCTGACCCGGGTGCTGCCGCCACCTCGGCCACCACATCGGCCGCCTCCTCAGCTGCCGAGACCAGTGCGGCTGCGGCAAGCGCACCCGGCGATTCACCCAGTGCTGCGGCCACCCCCAGCTGGTTCGACGAAGTTGTCTCTGACCCTCAAGATTCCGGCACTCCAGTGCCACTGATAGCTACCGGTGCGACGGTGGCGTTCAGCGGAGCAGGTGCTGGCGCCTGGTGGTTCTTGAAAGGACGCAAACGCTGAAATCACTCCACCCGTTGGCTTGGTGGGCTTGGGCGATCGGCATCGGGATCGCCGTCAACGGCACCACCAACCCGCTGTTACTGGCTCTGATCGCCCTGGCCTTGGTCTGGGTGGTACTGCTGCGCCGCTCGTCCGCGCCGTGGGCTCGGTCAGTGCGGGCCTATTTGATCTTGGGTGGATTCGTCATCGCAATGCGCGTGTTCTTTCAGATCGTGATCGGCGCCAAGACCGGCGACACCATATTGTTCGCGCTGCCAGAGATTCCGCTTCCCGATTGGGCCGCTGGCATCCGGCTGGGTGGCCCGATCACCGCTGAGGCTTTGGCCTACACCATCAACGATGCCCTTCGACTAGCCGTGCTGCTGCTCTGTCTAGGCGCGGCCAATGCCTTGGCCAATCCTCGCCAAGCCCTGCGGTCGATGCCAGCGGCACTTTACGAAGCCTCCGCTGCGGTTGTGGTGGCCCTCAGTGTGGCGCCCCAACTGATCGAGAGCGGCCAGCGCGTCCTCAAAGCCCGGCGGACGCGGGGCACGAACACCAAAGGCCTGCGTTCGTTGGCTTCCGTGATCCTGCCGGTGATGGCCGATTCCATTGAACGGTCGATGTCCCTGGCCGCAGGCATGGAAGCGCGCGGCTTCGCCCGCACCCGCGGCCTGCCTGTTCGCGGCTCGCTAACCCTGATGATCAGTTCGTCCATGCTGGCGACCCTCGGCGCATTTGTGCTGCTGAGTACCGATTTTCGACTATTGGCAGTCGGCTGCCTAGTGATCGGCCTGGTAGGCGCCGGGTTCGGACTGCGGCTGGCTGGTAAACGGCTCGCCGTCACTCGCTACCGGCAGCAGCCGTGGCGCGTCCGCGACACCGTGGTGAGCGGGTTTGGCCTGCTAGCCGCTGTCGTCGTGCTGACCATCGGCGGGCTCAACCCCAACGATCTGTCGGCGAGCCTGCTGCAGTGGCTGGATCCCCAAGCGCTGTTCCCCAGCACCGATCCGTTGACCTGGCCACAGCTCAGCGTCCCAATGCTGCTGGTGGTGGGCCTGGTTGCTGCACCCCTGGCGGTGACCGGCAAGGACCGGATTGACGTTACCGAATCGGTTCGAAACGACACGATGGTGCGCAGCCTGCGTCCCAAAGCAGAGATCCTGGTGACTTCGTGATCACCTTCGACCAAGTCAGCCACACCTACCCCGAATCCGCCCAGCCCACCTTGGATCGGGTCAGTTTCAGCTTGTCTGAAGGCGATCTGTGCCTGGTCGTGGGGCCGACCGGCTCGGGTAAATCGACCCTTCTGGGTGCCATCAACGGGTTGGTGCCGCATTTCACCGGCGGACGGTTCTCGGGGCAGATCCGAGTCGATGGCCGCGACACCACCAAACACCGCCCGCGCGAGCTAGCTGACTTGGTCGGTTACGTCGGCCAAGACCCAGTGCGCGGCTTTGTCACCGACACCGTCGAGGACGAAATCGCCTACGGCATGGAACAACTCGGCACCGCGCCGATGGTGATGCGCAAGCGGGTCGAAGAGACCTTGGATTTGTTGGGCATCGCCGAACTACGTCGGCGTCCGTTGACTGAGCTGTCTGGTGGGCAACAACAGCGGGTGGCCATCGCCGCGGTACTCGCCGCCCAGCCAAAGGTGCTGGTGTTGGATGAACCCACCTCGGCCTTGGACGCCACCGCCGCCGCTGATGTGCTGTCGGCGATCACCACTTTGGTCCACGAAGTCGGGCTCACGGTAGTGCTGGCTGAACATCGGCTCGAGCGCGTGATGCAGGCCGCCGATTCCATGCTGTGGCTTCCCGGGGACGGCAGCGTTCGGCATGGTGGGGTGGCCGAGCTACTGGCTCAGGCCAACATCACCCCGCCGCTGGCCGCTTTGGCTCAGGTGCTGGGCTGGCCGACCGTCCCACTCAGCGTCCGCGAGGCCAGACGCCGCGCAACCGGCATTCAGATTCGCCCACGGCCCGAAACCCCGACATCCCACACTGAGTTGGCGGTGGGAGCCACCGATCTTCAGGTGCGCTTCGGTGAAATCAAAGCCGTGCATGGCGTCAGCCTGGAGTTGTTCGCAGGCACCATCACCGCAGTGCTGGGACGCAATGGTGCCGGCAAGTCGTCTCTGCTTTGGGCGCTACAAGGGGCACTCACGTGTGGCGGTGAGATCGAGGTCGCCGGCCAAGACCCCCGTCGGCTGAATGCGAACCAGGCCCGCAGACTGGTGGCCCTAGTGCCGCAGACTGCCGCCGATCTGCTGTATCTACCCACAGTGGAGGCCGAATGTGGGCAAGCCGACGTCGAAAGTGAGGCGAGCCCTGGCACCACCGCGGCCCTGCTCACCCGCCTGGGAATGCAGCTGCCACCAGATCGTGATCCGCGTGACCTTTCGGAGGGGCAGCGGCTGGCCCTGGTGCTCGCGATCCAACTTGCGGCCGGTCCGAAGGTGTTGTTGTTGGACGAACCAACTCGCGGCTTGGATTACCAAGCCAAGGCTGAGTTGCATCAGATTCTGGACCAATTCGCTAGCAATGGCACCGCGATCCTGATCAGCACCCATGATGTCGAGTTCGCGGCGGCGACCAGCCAGAACCTCCTGCTGATGGCCGACGGCGAGATTGTGGCCGCTGGCCCCACCGCCGATCTACTCACTTCTTCGGCCGCGTATTCACCCCAGATGTCGAAGGTGTTCAGTCCGGTCAAAGTACTCACGGTGGCCGACGTGGCCGCCGGGCTGTGGGATCCCCGCCCATGACTAGCTATTTGGGTACGGTTCCGGACAGCCACCGCCAGCGAGTCAGCCTGGCGCTGGCTTCGACCATCATCGTGGGCGCCACCTCATTCGCTTGGCCGCTGTTCCTGGCGCCGAGTTCCGGAATGAAACCCGAGCAGGCAGTCTGGGTGTTTGCCCTGGTGCTGCCAATGGTGCTGGCCACGATCTTGGCTGAGTTGACCAGTGGTCGAATGGACGTCAAAGCCTTGGCCATGTTGGGAGTACTGGCAGCCTTCGGCACTGTGCTGCGTCCGCTCAGCGCGGGGACGGCCGGCTTCGAGCTGATCTTCTTCCTGATCATCTTGGCCGGCCGGGTCTATGGACCGAGCTTCGGCTTTGCCCTAGGGGCGATCACCTTGTTCACCTCCGCCTTGATCACCTCGGGAGTGGGCCCGTGGCTGCCGTACCAGATGATCAGCGCTGGTTTTGTGGGGCTCTTCGCCGGTCTACTCCCCAAAGCCTCGGGCAAAGCCGAACTAGCGCTGCTGGCCAGCTATGGCATGCTCTCGGCCTTTGCCTACGGCTGGTTCATGGACTTTGCCTTTTGGCCGTTCGGCATCGGCAACAGCACCCAGCTGTCCTTCGATCCGGCTGCCTCGCCGCTGACGAACCTGCATCGCTTCGTGCTGTATAACCTGGCTACGTCCATGGGCTGGAATCTTGGCCGTGCGCTCACCAATGCAGCGCTGATCGCTCTGCTCGGCACACCACTGCTGCGGCTGTTGCGGCGCTCGGCCCGGAAGGCGCAACTGGCTGGCCCAGCAATTGCTGCTTCAACCTCGGAATAGCTTCCCTAGCTCCCCGGTTGGGAGTAAGTGTTTGGTTGACCAACCGAAAGGGAACCCTCTGATGGCCTATACCCTGCCTGACCTCGATTACGACTACAGCGCTTTGTCGCGCGCAATCTCGGCCGAGATTGTTGAACTGCACCACTCCAAGCACCATGCGGCCTACGTAGCTGGCGCTAACACCGCTCAGGAAAAGCTCGCTGACGCGCGTACCAAGGGCGATTTCGCCGCGCTGCCCAAGTTGGAGAAGGATCTTGCCTTCCATCTGGGTGGCCACATCAACCACTCCATTTACTGGAAGAACATGTCACCGAACGGTGGCGGCGAGCCTGGTGGCGACGTAGCTGCCGCACTCGGCGAATACTTCGGATCTTTCACCGGCTTCAAGGGCCAGTTCGAGGCGGCAGCTAACTCGCTGCAAGGTTCGGGCTGGGCCGCCTTGGTCTGGGACACCTTCAGCGGCCAGCTGAACATCAACCAGATCTACGACCACCAGAACAACGTACCGGCCGGCCAACTGCCACTACTGCTGCTAGATATGTGGGAACACTCCTTTTACCTGCAGTACAAGAACGTCAAGGCTGACTATGTGAAGGCCTGGTGGACCGTGGTCAATTGGGACGACGTAGCTACCCGGCTAGCCAAGGCAAAAGCTGCCGATCTGGCTTGATCCAATACCCATCAGCGATGGCGTCACCGGACTCTCGGTGGCGCCATCGTTTTGCGCCTGGCGACACGCCCACACCCCCTCCACTTCCTGAGAGAACTTGACCAAACTCTCAGGTTCAGGCAGTCTGTTCTCAGTAAACCGTTGCCTACAGCACAGGAACCTCTGCTTTGAAGAAGATCCTCACCACCGCTGCGCTCACCTTGGTCCTCGTTGGTGGCGGCACCACAACTGCCTCCGCTCTACACAAGGACGTGCAACTGACTGTCGATGGACAGGCAGTGCCGGGTAGCACCTTCGCGGTCACGGTGGCCGATGTCCTCAACGGCAATGGCATCACCTTGGCACCTGGCGATGTTGTTGCCCCGTCCCTCGACGCCAAGATTGAAGACGGGCAGACGGTCGCATTGCAGTACGCCAAGACCCTGACCCTGTCCGTTGACGGCAAGACCGATACCTTCACTACCCTGGCGCCGAACTTGCGGGCGGCAGTTGCTGATCGCGGTATTGAAGCGCTGGACCAAGCCTGGACCTCTGTCGGCTTGGACGCCCCGCTGCCTCGCGGCGCTGGCACCGTCAGCATCAGCACCCCTAAGCCCATTGAACTGTCGGTCGCTGGCAAGTCCACCACGATCACCAGCAATGCCAACACTGTGGCCGACCTACTCTCCGAGCAGGGCCTGAGCGCAGACGCCGATGACATCGTCGCTCCGTCCGCCGAAACGGTCCTTACCTCGGGAGCCAAAGTTCGATTGGATCGGGTGGAAGTCACCACCAAGCAGATCACCGAGGATGTCGAGGCTCCGGTCACCAAGACCAAGAACTCCGCACTTTGGGCTGGCGAGACCAAGACTCTGGTCGCCGGCAAGGACGGCCGTGCTGACCGTACGTACCAAATCACCACGGTAAACGGGAAGGTGACCGAGAAGGTCATCGTCACCGAGACGGTTCTGCTGGCTGCCAAGGCCGCCAGCGTTGAGGTGGGCACCAAGACCTCCGCCAACGGAGTTGGCATAAATCTGGCCCGCGCTGCAATGTGGGACAAGATCGCTCGGTGCGAATCCGGTGGCAACTGGAGCATCAACACCGGCAACGGTTACTACGGCGGTCTCCAGTTCAACCTGGCAGCTTGGCAATCAAATGGTGGCCGGGACTTCGCCGCGTACCCACACAAAGCGACCCGCGAACAACAGATCACCGTGGCTAACCGCTACTACGCCAAGTCGGGCACCGGCCCGTGGAGCTGCGCTTAGCAGCATCTTCCATACCAAACCGCAATCTGCGGTCGCTTTCGGCCGCCCAAAAGACCCCTCACCCCCCGAGAGGAAACTATGAAAAAGCTCATCGCTATCTCCCTGCTCACCTTCACCCTGGTGTTCATCGGATCCGTCACCGCCCCCACCGCGACAGCCGCCGCTTCGACGACTGTGACTTTGAAAGTCGGCAACGGTAAGGCCAAGATCGTTCGAACAAAGGCCCGCACCGTGGGCCAACTACTTGCCCAGCGCAAGGTGACCTTGGGCGTCCACGATTGGGTATCCCCGTCGTTAACCACCAAGCTCACCCGCTCAACCAAGATCAAGGTAGTGCGAGTGAACATTCACACCGCCACGGTTACCGAGAAGGTCACCGCAGTGGTCAAGAAGAACAACGCCAGCCTCAAGCGAGGCAAGACCAAGGTCTTGGTTTCGGGTTCTACCGGAAAGGCCGTTCGCACCTACAGCATCACCAAGGTGAATGGCTCGGTGACCAAGAAGGTGCAGCTCGCCGAGACTGTTCTCGTGGCGCCAACCACCAAAGTGATTTCGGTTGGCACTAAAGGCCCAGCCCTGAACACTGCTCGATCGAATCTGTGGAACAAGATCGCCCGGTGCGAATCCGGCGGCCGCTGGAGCATCAACACCGGCAACGGCTACTAC
>DHWU01000065.1:15572-16019 GCA_002413345.1 Propionibacteriaceae bacterium UBA5174
TCAACACCGGCAACGGCTACTACGGTGGGCTGCAGTTCAATCTGGCAACTTGGCGAGCCAACGGTGGGCGCGACTTCGCCGCCAAGCCGCATAAGGCCACCAAAGCCGAGCAGATCACCGTGGCCAACCGGCTGTACGCCAAGCGCGGCACTCGTCCGTGGGGATGCCGCTAGTCCCCCCACCCCCCGGCCTCCCCCCTCAACGGCCCAGGTAACGCCACTCCCCCGGCGATGCCTGGGCCGTGGCCGTCCTGCAGTGGACACCCAGGCCGTCGGACGCGGACCATCAGCCCATCTCCAGACTTGTAGGGTCGGCGACCAAGAAACCCAGCACCCCCAGCACCCCCATCACCTATCAGCTATCAGCCAGCCCGTAAACCGTTCACCGCGTTTCGCCCACCCCTGTGAGAGCGGATCACTAGATGTGGATGACCAGACAGTTATCCAC
>DHWU01000069.1:0-23131 GCA_002413345.1 Propionibacteriaceae bacterium UBA5174
GAAGCGGTGCAGGCCCTCACCGGTGCGGCTGAAGCGGCACAGCGCGGTGACGGTGAGTTCGTGCTCCCCGGACTGCACCTCGAAGTGCACCTTGTGGTCGTGCACTGCCGCAGCGTCCAGTTGGGTGCCGTCGAGGGTTGCGGACAGCACCTTTTCGGCAATCAGATTGATATTGGACGCCCCGGCGCCGCTGGTGAATTTGACCGTGGAAGTGGACACGAAAAGAACCGTCGGGTCGTAATCACCGACTGCCGCGGTGCCGCTCAGATCAAGGGTTAGCTCGTAGGAGTGGGTTCTAATCATGAAAGATCGGACGGCGGCTTCGTTCCTGGTGATGTTTGCGGGAAACATGTTGCACCTCGTGAATGCTGATGGGCCGATCGGTGAACCCCAATGGCGAGAGCCGAGGTTACCGGTCACAAGCTGGGGCATTCAACCTCCGTAGAATTGTTCGACGGTGAAAATGCTGTCGCAAGCAACGATCTTCGGGTCGTCCATGCGGCGATATGTAGTTGATCAGGCGGGTCTGACAGTTCGAGTTTGGCGGCCCAATGGGTTTGCTCAGGTGCGCTGGCCGGCGAGGTTGGCTGCTCAGTTTGTGGCGTGGGACAAGCGCCGAAGCCGCCTGGGGGCGCAATCTGTACTGGTGCGAGATTTGCGAGCCCCGGCGGTAGTGCACTGGGGCGATGCCGAGGTACGCCTGGAATCTGACGGTTCGGCGATTCGGCTGGTTCGCGGCCAAAACCTGGTGGTGGAAATCGGTTGGGTGCATGCCGAAGGCAGTGAACCCGCGGTGATCACCGACGAAGAGGTCGAGCATGAGCTCGCCACCCAAGCTGGACGCCTGCTGCAGCGAGCCGCGGTCGGCGACGGTTGGCGCAATCGGTGGGTATTGGTGCGCGATCACGATGGTTCGGTGCAGGTCGAGGAGCGGCTGCGGGTGCGTCCAGGCCCAGAGTTCGCCCTGTGGAGTTGGGACGCCGGGGTGAGCGCCATGTTCACCATTGCGCCCGCGCACGCGTCCGGGCCGGTGTTGGCGTTCCGCTTAGAACAGGGCTATTTGGAACAGGCCGAACCGGTCACCAGCCCGTCCAGTTCGGCGGTGGAGTTTTTGGTGGCGCCGATCGGCACGGTCTTGGAAGTGGGGGACCGGATGGTCACGGTGCTGGCCGCGCAGTCCTACCCGACCATGGCTGATTTCGAGACCAAGCTGCCAGCCTGGATGTTGGAGACTCAGTGCGACGACGGCGTGACCTGGTGGGGTGATCTGGCCGACTTTGGGGTGAGCGTCCCAGATGGTCTGGAGCTGGGATATTTCGACGGCGCGGTGTCAGTGGACGGCCCGGCTGGGCGGCGAGTGATTGAGGTGACCAGTCCGAAGGGGCTGAGCCGGGTGCCGCTGGAGTGGGTGCCGCAGGTGCAGGAGGTGCTGCATCGGGTGGCCGCCGCGACGCTGGCTGCCGAGGCTGAACCCAGCGTTGCCGAGGCGTTCTGTGTGCAGTTGGCCGCCGATCGAAACACGGTCTGGTTGGATGACGCCGCCCATGACCGGCTGGATCGGGTTGATTGGCACAATTCAGATTCGTTGTTGGCGGGCGCATTTGCCCTGGCCAGGGGGCGCTCGCAGGGTGAGGCGGCGCTGATTTCGGATGCGCTGCGGTGGCTGGCGCGCCAACCGGTTGGGGTTGGCTATGGACGGGTCGCGATGGCCGGTTTTCTGGCTTCGGTCACCGTGGGGTTGGACGCCCAGTCGCGCTGCCTGGATCTGCTTGCGCGCACGGCAGTGGGCAGAACGGCCGCGTTGGAGAGTTCGTTGTTGCACTATCGCAGCGCCGATTTTGGGCACGCCGAGTTGGCTGGAGTGGTTAATCGGCTGGGTGGTCTGTTGCCTGGGCAGGCGCCGCTGCTTGGCTGGAGTGAGTTCGCGCAGCTGATTGGACTGTTGGAGTTGTGTCCGCCGGAATGGCCCGATGCGGCCTACTACGCGCAGGTGGCGAGCAAGGCCCGCGGCACTTTGTTGTGCGCCTATGTGGACGGACGCGTGGCCGAAGCTGAGCCGTTGGCCTGGCTGATGTTGAGCCCAGAATTGAGCTCGACTGCCTGAGTTCGGTGCGCTGAGTTGGTTGTGACGCCGTGGGCGCCGTAGACTCTCCCGCGGTCACCGGGGCGTAGCGTAGTGGCTAGCGCGCCTGCTTTGGGAGCAGGAGACCGCAGGTTCGAGTCCTGTCGCCCCGACCATGTTCCTGTTGGCTTTGAAGAGCCGAACTCGGCGGTGTGGAATGCCTCAAGTGAAGGTCGGCGTCCTAGGGCGCATCGTTGCTGGCAATGACCTGGGCTGGTTCGTCGAAGTCGTTGACGATTCGGCTGGTTCGACTGGGGGTTACTACATCCTCACCTTCGACCAAGCGGATCGTTCGGGGCTCGCTTACGACAATTGGGTCGAGTCTTTAGGCGACGTGCGCCGCTACTTTCAGGAGTCCCGCTGGGCGATCGATTGGCTCAGCTGAAGCTGGCTCCTGTGGGTTGTAGCGTGAAATGGCAGCGAGGTGTCTCTGATCGATGCGGGTGTCTCCAGCGAGTCCGGCATTGGCCCCTGCCATGCGCCGCGCGCGAAATGCACCCTGGGGTCTGCAACGCCTCGCGTCGCACCGGGCCTCTGAGCGCGACGGCATCCGTCTGGGGAAGGTGGGCCCCACGGCAACTCTGCGACGATGCCAACCCGACATCCCCAGCGCTTCACCTTCGCCCTGAAGTGTATGTACATTGGACTCAGTACTAGGTACTGTACAGACGTCGTACCTACGGCGGCCATCAGCGCCGGAGGACATATCAGGGAGCACACCAATGACTGAGCGCGCATCCACGAAAACAACGAGACTCAACGTACGCACGTCACCTGAGCAGGATGCCCTCATTCGCCAGGCAGCTGCGGCAAGTCATACCACCATGAGTGAGTTCATGCTGGAGAGCGCCATGACCAGGGCGGCGCATGTGTTGGCGGATCGTCGTTGGTTCCCCCTCGAGGGTGACGCTTTTGAGGAGTTTAGAGCCCTATTGGATCGGCCGGCAGTCTTCAAGCCTCGGTTGGCCGCGTCCATGCGAGCTGACGACCCGTTTGTTGACTGATGGATTTCACGCGATCGGCTCGCCTAACCCAAGACCACGAACTCGAGCTTTTCAACTGTGGCGACGATGCCATGTCGGATTGGCTCCGCAGGTTCGCATTCACAAGTGATCGTGCGGGTATGTGCTCGGTCTACGTAAGCACTCCACCGGGGCAGTCACGAGTAGCTGGCTACTACGGGCTGGCCACGGCTGGAGTGTCTTCAGTCAACGCGGCTGACCGAATTACGAAGGGAGTCGGCCGATACGACATACCGGTGATCCTTCTTGCGCGCCTAGCAGTTGATCGCGAGTTCCAAGGAATGCGGCTCGGGCAAGCCCTGCTCAAGGATGCACTCAACCGCATCCTGAACGTGAGCGACCAGGTTGGCGTCCGGGCCGTTTTGATCCATTGCCTGGATGAGCCCGCGCGAGCGTTCTACATGAACTTTGCGGAGTTTGAGCCATCGCCTACGGACCCGATGCATCTCCAGTTACTTCTGAAGGACTTGAAGAAGGCTTTTGGCGCTGGATGAAGTCGCCTAATAGAACCCAATAGGCATGGAGCGGGATCTGCTTCGCCTCAAGCGTGGAGTTGAACTCTCCAGCCTCGGCCGTCCAGAGGAGCGATTCGTCCTGGGGCACGGCACCTAGGTCTGTCGCCCCTATGATCTCGGCTGCTCGCTGGGGTCGTCCCGCACGTATATGGGCCAATGCGTCGTTGGCCTCCACCAGGGGGATCGCGCGACCGTCTGGCGCCCCCTCCCTGGCTCGCGCGAAGGCCGCGATTGCTCGCTCAGGATCCAGAGGGATGAGGCAAAAGCCGTGGTTGTTGGCGAGCATCCAATCATCCGGATGGAGGTCGCAGGCAACGCCGAGGAGTGTGGCGGCACCTTTGACGTCCCCGCTCTCCACCAAGTTGATCGCCTGTTTAGTGAAGGCGTCATGAATCCGGCTCTCTTTCGGAGACCGGTCTGTGGACATCAGCTTCTGCGCCAACGCCTCGGCTACGGCGCATCGCGACTCGCTTCTCAATCCGAGCAAAGCGGTCGGCACAAACGATGGCTGCCAGGCACAAGTGACGTACTGGTATTCCGTCTGAAGGGCCTCGAGGCCCCAGTTTTCCAGATAGGTCTCCGACAGCCGAGTGATCAGCCACCGATACTCGGCTTCTTGGGCCCGGCAGTCCTTGGTTGCCGACGTTGGAAGTGACTTCGGCGGACAGCGGTCGATGATCGACTCTGGGTCGGCTGTCCGGGCCCATCCCCTCACCGCACGACGGAACTCGGGATCCAGGTCTCCCTTGACTGTCGGGGTGGAGATGGAATCCCGAAGCAGTACCCAGCCTTCCCAGTAGGTCGCGCGCTCGGCGTCTTCGCCGGGGCCCAAATCGAGACTGGTCGCCACGTCTATTCCGAACGCGTACTCATCTGCATATGCCCCGAGCAAGACCTGCGTGTCCAGCCCCAGTAGAGCTAGTTCGCCGATCGCTTGGGTACCGTCAATAGTCCTGCGGAGATGCCCACCTGATACGAATGGGAAAGAACTCATAACCCTCGCGAAGAGAGTGACGAGTGCCACCGGGTGCCACTCCGAGCTCGGGGTAATCGACTGAGTCCTGCTCACCTGAAGATGCATGCCTGCGTCAAACGACGACGCAGGTCTGGCAGGAGTCCTGACGCGGAGCAAATGCCGCGCGATGTCTCGGCACTGAACCCTGCACGTGGTGCCGCCTTCACCCAACTCGATGAACGGGCAATCCGGCTGGAGTCGGGTTGGTTGTGAGCAGGCATCCGCGTATCGCAAGACCGCCACCTGGATGAACTCAGACTCGCTCATAACTTCCTCGTTAATTGGGGTGGTTGCGAGAGGTGCCGCAAAGGCCCTCGATGCCACGCAGTCTACGAGGTATGCGCGACTCTACCGGTTGATACTCCTTGACTTGGATGTCTGTGAGATGTGGGGAAGGCCGCGTTCCGATGACCTCATGGGCTCAGGGAGGATCTGCCTCACGGCCAATAGCGAACGTTGACATCCGAACGAACCCGGCTCGGAGACAGCCTTGGGTCAACCGTCGAGGGTGCCGACCAGCTCCGTGAGACCCTTCAAGACCCGGGCACCCTCGATCACGGGGGGCGTCCGGAGGAATCTGTCGTTTTGCGATCTCTGTCATCTGCGGAACGACTAGCCAATGCTCGCCCGAATGCAGTCTGATCTCAGATGGGAGCACCATCGCGGCCCGGCAATCTGCAGTCTTGGTGCAAAGCCATAGGTCCGCTCCATGGAGCTATAATCGGCGGCTCTCGGTGCCTCTAGCCCAACGGCGATACGCTTGCCACCCACCCCTAAAGAGCGTTGTTGAAGGAAACAAGCAATGGTGAGCAAGAGGGATCCTTTGGTCAGATTTGTGGCGGGCCTGCTGTTGCCAACCATCGAAGATCTCGGAATGGGGCTCGGAACGGATCCGGACGAGACCGACGACTACCGCCTCACCCTGCGATTGCCAATGCGTGATGAGGACCTCTACCGCTCGGTCTCAACCCTTCTTCAGCCGTCTGTCTGGTGGAAGGCGCAACGGACGCCAGCACCTATGCTGAGGGCTCCCAAGACAAGGGCTCAGTGGCTTCCCTGTTGGTCCGGCATCTGGAGCATTGCCGACGAGGACGTTCCGAGACTCCTCACGGCATGGGATCGGGCCACCTCTAGACGGGGGGTCCCGGACTTCATCCGGGTGTCGGTAAACCCGTATGAACGCGCGGACTTGCTGCGGCTCGCGGCTCGCCTTGGCCAGCCCGTTGTTCCGACCGTTCGTTGGCTATCTGGAGTCGAATTCACATGGCACTACCCGATTCGCGTAACAGCCGCGGGGTCGTCGAAAGATCGCCTTCTAGAAGAACTCCGAATACTTGCGCGAGACGGAAATGACTTCATCGTTTCAGGCGATTACCCCGATGTCTGCTTTGTGCGCGGCTACGGCGACGTAGCGGGAGTGGAGTGTGGAACCGTCTTGGCCATGGGGCGTAAGGATGCGCCAAGGCTCTTTGGCTCCGCCATTTGGAATGAGAAATCGAAGGATGGGGTAGCGGTCGCGGCTGGCATTCCACGAGACGATCTCGCCTGGTGGCCGAAGGTGATCGACGCGTTGCTGCGCAATATTCCGCTGGATTGTGCCCTGGCCGCCGTGGTTCCGGACGCATGCGTCGGAGGCATCAGCGCAGCGCTAACGGCGACTACCTTGGGGTACCACGCTGCGGGCTGGCGAGGGCCAGCTATCCAGACGAAATTTGTCGGTCCGGGAACCCGTCCGGATATGGAGGGCGAGAGTCCCGAGTTGGGAGCATCGGCGTCCGGCAGCGATCACGGGTCGCTGTCGCGCGCCGAAGACGGTAGCGCGCTTGTGCCTGATCCGGGGGACCTGCGCCGCTTGGTGCTGGAGTTCCGAGACGGACACCACAAGGTTCGGTCAGTCTTGCCGCCAAACCGAGAGCTAGCCTTAGAGGTCGCTGTCGCTCGGCCTAAGCGGGGACAGTTGACCGCAGGGCCTGCTGTCGTGGTGCCGAACGCAGACCAGCGCGTGCTCACCCTTGATGTGGTCGCAAACTGCAGCCTGTGGGCGCACCCACAACGTTCACAGGTTGCCTGGACGGTCGACGACCACGAGCAGGACAGCACCTCAGCCGTCTTCACGTTCGTTACCCCCGACACCGGTGCGATGGTCATCACGATCGACCTACTCTTCCGAGGCCGCATTATTGAGCAAGCAGACGTCTATGGTGCCGTTCGGGAACGCGCGCTACCCGGCGAACGCCTTCGAGTCCAGGTTCGGCACACGAGCGCCACAATCAGCCCCACCGCAACCTCGGCGAATGTATCGCTCGACGCGACGGGGAGCGAGATCCGAAACGTGAACACCGGAGCCGCAGTGCCCCTTGGCCCGCTGGACGGCATCTTGGATGCCTTTGAGGCGCAGGCCTCTCGCGTGCTGGGCTCCGGTGATGCTCCGGAGTCACTCGAAGATCCCCGAGCGCGAGCCCTCCTTGTCGACCTAGCTCGCCGGGGGGCGAGCCTGCGAGACGAGCTTGCTGAGCTTTGGCTGGACGGAGCGGACCTCGCGAGCGTGAGTGTGCATGTCCGAGGGCAATCCCGCATATTGCCCCTGGAACTGATCTATGAGGGCGAGTCTCCCGAGCAGGGCGCATCGCTGTGCGAGCACGTGGCGACCCCGCCGCCCTTGGGTGAGGTCTGTAACCAGACAAGCCCGCGAGTCGTCTGTCCTTACGCATTTTGGTCGCTCAATCGTGCGGTTGTGAGGTCGGTTGAGCTGTCGAAAGCTCGCCCTCGCCGCCTTCTGGATTCGCTAATGTTGAAGCCAGTGCTCTTCGCGGCCACCGAACTTGCCGATCAGAAGCTGGTATCGCCGACTCCCAGCGATGCCCTGGAGCAGGCTTGCGCGGAACTCTTCGGAGCTGTGAAAAGGGTCCGAACATGGCCTGCTTGGCAGCATCAGGTCGGCGTCACCGCACCCGAACTGCTGGTGCTGTTAGCGCATACTGAGGTGGGGGCCGGTGAGGCAACCGTGCAGATTGGGACGGGCTCGTCTCTCGCGCGACCTGACATCTCCAGGTCGATGGTCGGTGCGTCGCCACTGGTCCTTTTGATGGCGTGCGCGTCTGCCGTCGTTGGTGACCAGTTCGGAACCCTGGCCGGCACGCTTACGACGCACGGCGCCGCCGCAGTGGTGGGGTCGCTGACTGCGTTGTCTGGCGACCAAGGCTCGCGCGCTGCCGTCGCGGTACTTCGCGCACTCTGCTCGATTAGCCCTAACACTCTCAGTGCAGCGCTGAGCATTGCGAGGCGTGAGCTCGTCTCGCAGGGACTCCTGATTGGGATGATGCTAGTCGCTCATGGAGAGGTCAATGTGGCCGTGGAGCCCAGGGGGGCGCCGTAATGTTCGCGATCGAACTGCTGCCAGCTGGCGAGGGAGACGCGCTCGTTGTCGAATATGGGACGGAATTCAACGAGAGGTACCTCCTTGTTGATGGCGGACCCGTTCTTCATTGGCCACAAGTGCGGGAACGCCTGTTGAAGCGGAGGGACGCTTGCTATGAAGCGGTTGTCGTGTCGCACATCGATGAGGACCACATTGGTGGCGTCTTGAAGCTGCTTGAGGACCCCGACCTCCGCCGCCGTGTTGACGCGATCTGGTTCAACGGCTACGCACATTGCGGCCCGCATGGCAGCGTGCTTGGGCCCATCCATGGCGAGCAGCTCACAGGGCGCATCACGCAAGACGGCTACGACTGGAACCCGGGATTCGCAAACCCGCCGACGCCACACACCGGGGGGGCAATAGTCGTTCGCGAGGGGTTGCCCTTGCCGACCATCAGGCTCCGGGATGGCGCTGTAGTAACTCTGCTCGCGCCAACCCAGAGCCAGCTCCAACGTCTTGGCCGCGAGTGGGAGAAGGTCGTCACCAAGGCGGGGTTGGTGCCAGGGGCTGGCGCCGGAGCAGCCGGCAGTCACGTGAGAAAGAAGAACGTCAGTGCTCGAGAACTGCCGATCCATTTGGATCGCGAGGTGCTGAGACAGCTCGCCGCGAGAAGGCAGGTGGATGCGTCGGCTGCCAACGGAAGCAGTGTCGCTTTCGTGCTTGAGTACGAAGGTAAGCGGGTTCTACTTACGGGCGATGCGCATCCTGGTGGCCTACTTGAAGGGCTTAAGAAATATGCGAAGCTCACGGGCGAGCGACGGCCCCGGTTCGACTTGGTCAAGCTTCCTCATCACGGAAGCGGAGCGAATGTGACCTCGGCATTAGTCAACGCGATAGATGCAGATCGATACCTAATTTCGAGCAACGGTGACGGGTGGGGACACCCCGACGATGCAGCAGTCGCACGGTTGATCCTAGGCTCTCCACGTCCGGTCACTCTCGTTGGCAACTACGCAAGTAATTGTCTGCGCACGTGGGCACAACGCGGAAGCGAAGTCGGGCTTACAGTTGTGCTGCCCGAGTCCGGAACGGGCATCCGTGTGCCGGTCTAGTCAAGTAGTCGGACCGTCCGAGATTGGCTGGTTCGGCATGGAGCGCACCAATCGAACTCAACTCGGCGTGCTCAGTCGCCCCCCGACTGGTTCCAACGGTGCACCTTGCTAAAGCCACGACTATGGGTGCACGTGAGTTCGCCAGCGATCGCGTGGTGCACCCCTTCCGGCGCCTCGCCGGCCCGGTAAGCGGTAGGGGCGCCAGCTTGGTCACCAGTCCGCATCAGCGCGACCCCGCCGACACGCCCACACCGAGGACCACAGGAACTCGACGGATTCCTTTGCCACAGATAGGCTCCAACTCGTCCCAAAATCGAGAGAACTGTCGGTAACAACCGTAGTGAGATGCCTGTTGGGGCACCCCCCCGCAGGTTCGAGCCCTGCCGCCACCGACCATCTTCCTTCCAGTCTGAAGAAGGTTCACCGTGCTGCGCCCATTGGTGGCGCGGCCCAGGCTCAGTCGCTGAGGGTCGCGATAGTCGAGGCGATGCGGCGTTCGCGGGTAGCGGGTGACTTGGCTGAGGCGATGGCCTCGGCGTATCGGCGCTGGTTGCTGTAGCTGAGTTGCTCCCACGCTGCGGCGGCCGCCGGGTGTGCGGCAAACGCGTCGGCAAGATCTGCTGGAATCTCGACGCTGCGTGGGGAGGAATCAAGCTCGACGGTCACCGTGTGGGTTTGTCCGGCGGCGATTCCGGCGGCTTCGCGCACCGCTGCGCTGGTGCCGAGGAGAAAGCGTCCACCCATTGAAGCGATGCTGGTACGCCAGGTGTGTCCGTTCACGGTCGCGGCCACTTTGGGACGGCGGCCGCTGCCCAGCTTTTCAACAACGGCATCGGAGACGACGAAGCCAGCGGTGTTGCCACCGGTTGAGAGCAACTCGGTTGTGAACTCCATAACCCAAGTGTGTGACGGCGGCACCCGGCCAGTCACGGATTCAATGGCATAGAGGGCCAAACGCAGCCTGGGGCCACCGAGGCCGGGTCATGAATCAGTCTTCGACAATCTCGACCTGCGAGGTATTCAGTTCACCGGGCGCTGTTTCCTGGGTCCTGTGGGGGAGCGAACGAGCCGGAGTTGCTTGCCGGTGTCGTCTTGGCGCGGGCGCTGTGTTGCGGCTTCGATTGTCCGCCAGCACCCAGCACCTTGGGTTTGAAGTGGGTGAAGATTTCGGGGCTAATCGCGGTCTCGAATTCGTCCAGCTTCGACTTGCGGACACCATTTCTTGCCGCGATCTGACGCCAGGAGCGGAGGGCTGCCCCGATTCGGCTGGTGATGTTTGCGGTGTCGTCGGGGCTGAGGCCGAAGACAGCTGCCGACTCGAGTACCGCTTCGGCGCATCCTGCCTTCTCGATCTCGCCAGCTATCGACGTTTGTCGAACCCCCGCGCCCGGGTTTGGGTTCAGATCAAAGGCCGGTGCCAGTCGCCATCCAGATGCCGTTCGAATGAAACCGTGGTTGCGGAGGTGGTCGTCGGTGTTGTTGATGGCCACATTGAACGCCATTCTGGTCCACAGTTCGCGCAGGTCACTTTTCGGGCTGGCGGACAGTATCGCCATCTCGTCTGCGATGTCCAGGTAGTCCATCGACTGGCCGTCGCGGGCGCCCAGAAGCGCCATTGCGCTCATGTAGCCAATGCGGGTCCGTCCGTCCCTGTCGAAGCGCTCGAGGAGTAGCACGGCACCTTCGTCGAACTGAAGGATTCGATGCTTCGCGGTGTTGATGCCCGCCTGCTCGGCCAGGTCGAGGGCAGTCGATTCCCAGGCCATCACGTCCCAGCGGTCTTGGTAGTGAGGGAATTTCGCGATGTGCAGGTGGTCGTCAGCGGCTACGGAAGCCTTTGGGCGGGCGCCACCGAGGCTTGCCGTGCCCGCCTCCAGCAGCGTTCGAATGTCGTCATCGGTTTCTGCAGATCTGGCGACCCTGTCGGCTGCTCGCAGCAGGCGCGGCATCTGGATGAGTTTCGGTGTGTCCACATGGTCGGCCAGGTAGGGGCCATCCGCGTCGTGTCTGAACCTCAGCGACCCTTGACGGGTGTCGTCGGAGACCCCGAGAAGGAAATCAAGTTCAGACGGTTCCCGATTGCCCTGCTTGGAGGCGCGCCGCCGAATGAGGTTCCTACCCCACCGGTCTGGGGCGGCATCGCTGAACGTGCCAGGTAGGCCGCGAACGTGGTTAGGGCCGGTTTGGAGCCGCAGCTGCGGGTCGATTGGGTAGGAGTCGCGCCGGGCCAGGTAGGCGGGGTCGTAGGTGAAGGTGCTGCTGAGCGTTCGGGCGGTTTCGACGTGGATGGTGCCAGCCCGCACTGTGGTTCCGTTCAGTTCGACTGCGACCTGGATTCGCTCAGTCATGCGCGGACCCGTTTCGGGAGCTGCTGGTCGGCCCGGGCCCGTCCGAAGTCGGTTTCGTACGGGTCAGTGGCTTGGGTGACACCTTCAAGGATGCCAAGCGCGGAGCAGACGTTGAGGAACGTGTCGAGCCCGACGTGTACGTCCCCGGCTTCGAGTCGGGTGAGGGTACTGCGCGAGATTCCAGCTCGTTCGGCTACCACTTGGGCGGTGAGTCCGAGGAGTTTGCGCCACGCCTGCAACTGCTCACCTATGGTGTGGGCGGCTGTGGTGGTGCGTCGCGGTGTCGGTCGGGTGGCCATGTCAATCAGGGTAGATCTACTGCCGCATATATGCAACGTTAAGCGGCCTAATGGTTCGTCTGTGCGGCACTAACAACCTAGCTACGTGGGCGGCAATGCCTTCAGTCGCTGGCCATTAGGCGGACGAACAAGTCAGGGTTTCGCGACCCGGCCAATCATCAGCGCAACCCCCGGGTTGGCTCCGGTCACGTCGAGTCGCACCATGGGATTGGCGGCCTGCCAAACCCGGAAGAGTTCGTCGGCGAACCCTTGTCCAACCAGGTCGACGCCGGTGAAGTCCAAGATCACGTGCTCGAACTCCGCCAAGCCCAACACGAACCGTTTCGCCTGGGACCTACTCAGGAACTCCGATCCGTGGCGCACCAGTTCGATCCGGGGTGTGCTCCGGACGAACTCGCCCTCCTCGGTGTACGCGGCGAAGACGTCCAACAGCTTTCTGGTGGTGTCCAGGTCGAGCGTCATGGTGACGGTGGTGCCCACCGTGGAGCCCTGACCCAGCGCCACGTCGGCGTTGCGGTTGTCCACTACGAAGCGATAGCCGTTGGCGTCCAAGGCGAACCTGTCGACCGCTTTCGAGGTGAAGAAGATGCCCTCACCGGAATGCCGCTGTGGGTCCGTGGTTCGTTTGCCCTTGGTTAGATCGACCACTGCGTCGGCGACGTCGTCGTAGCCGAAGGAATCGGCGATGTTCTGGAACGCGCCGATTCCGTCATCGGCGACCACGACCTGCACGACGCGACCTTGCCGCGAGAGTGCTGCCCTAAGGGTGGTTCCGCGGGAGTGATCGATTGCGTTGTTCGCCATCTCGGTGACGGCGTAGCCAAGAATGTTGCGGGCCTGCTCAGAGATCTGGCCCAGCTCGGATCGGACCTGCGCCCAGACGACGTCTTCGGCCAACCTCGTTAGTTGGAACTCCGCTGTCCACTCCGCAGGTGTTGCGGAACCTCGACGCAGTTCCAGCGATTCTCGTCGCAACACCGCGGGGCTAAAGCGGCGGTGGCCCCCAGAACTCAACTCTGTGCTGAGTAGTCCTTCGTTGGCGAGCTGGCGCACGCGACTCACCGACAAGCCGAGCAAGCGGCTCGCCTCGCCGATCCCAATTAGCCCTTCAGTCATGAGATAAATCTACACCACTGTAGATTTAGGTTATCGATAAGCCGCTAATGGGGCTGCGAAATCTACAATTCTGTAGGTTTTGCTCCTGGGTTCGATGACAACAACTCCTCCTTGCCGGGTGGGCAGTGAGGAGCACCAGGTGGCCGCAGTCGCCTCACCTAGGACATCGAGCCTGTTGAATCGAACCGGCTAAACAGGACGAACCAGTTCGTCCCAGCGGGCTTGCAGGACGCTCAGGTAGGCGGCGGCGTCCAAGCCGTACCTCCCAAGGGAGAAGCCGTCGTTCGCTTCAACGAGCACCACCGAGCCCTCTTGGGTCACCCCCACGTCGATTGCGCAGCCTGCTGGCAGCCGGGGTCTGAGCTCGTCCACGATCGTCATCACCTCTGCGGTTGCCGGGGTGAGGGAGGCGTCTTTGTCGTAGTGCCGGATTCCGACAATCTCGCCGTGCCTCACAAAGACCCGATGTTCACTTAGAAGCACGATCGGCTCCGAGCACCACACTGCGGCTGACGGGCTGGTCATCGGGAGCCCAGCGAGATCGGCAGGTTCCGAAACGACCCGTCCGGTGAATCGCTTGGCCTTTGCGGCTGGCTTGATAAACAGCGGCTCGCCGCGGTCATACAGCCGGGACGTAACCGCGCCGAGCGTGCTGAGCCAGACCCGACGGCCAAGGATCGCCTCGGACGCGCCAAGGTAGTCCAGCGGTGTGGGCATGGGAAGGCCAAGCCGCTGCAATGCCACCCGAATGAACGGCAGCCGTCCGGCCACGAAGTCAGTGCTGCTCACCTGAAGCTGGTTGCGGTAAAGCTGTCGATACAGCGCTGGTGACACGTCGATGCCGCGGGTGTGCAGCAGTGCGTCCAGCCCGATCAGATCCTCCTCGAGGACGCCCGGAGCGACCAACTCCACAGTGGCTCGGTCGAACTCCGGCCAGCCTTGAATCGGCGGAGCTGTCATGGCCACAATCTAGCGAACGGGGCTCGTCGGCCCAGCTGGCACGCCCTCACCTGTGAGAGGTTCGGTGACTGTTCGGGTCTGCGAATCGCGCACCGCTGCTGTGGTCGAGCAGGAAGCGGCTACGGGCGCCAACTATTGGGAGGCAAATATGGACCGGCTTCATCTAGAGGGCACCTATGCGGACGCCGCCGGTGGTGTCGAGGCTGTGACTTGGGTGTTAGCCCCGTCTTCACTGCCCGGATGGCGCGGCAGGTACGAAATCACCACCCAGATCCGGGGCGAATCCGTGCAAGGAGCAGACTTCGACGGTCTTGAACCGGCAACTGCCACCGGATCACTGAGCCTGAATCGAGCCGGTGAGCTCGATCACTGCGTCCTCTCGGTTCGGGTTCCTTCTCGAGTGGACGGCAGTGCGGGCATGCTCGATTTGGACATGGCCCTCGACGGCGGCCCAGCGCCGCTGACGACTGCCACGCTCAGGGTGGGCGAAGAGGTGTACAGCCACTCGCAGGTGGAAATTCTCGAAGGTGTGCTGGGCGCATTGGCCCAACTGGCGCGTCCTCACCTGTGGGAGTGCTGCCTGACCTGCGGGCTGTCTGATTACAGCCCCGGGGGTCAGGGGCTGATGGGCATGCGGTGTCACCGTGACGCCCGCGAGCAGTACCTCGCGGTTCGGACCAAGGCGGATTATTGGCCGGTGCCGGTGACTGAAGAGGTTCCGGAGTTCTACCGATGCAGTGCCTACGAACTACGCATCCCAGGCACCGGATATCGCGGCTAGATTCGGACGAATGTCGCCGGGTGGGAGCCGGTCGAGAGCTTGTGCTGAAAATTGGCTCGCTTTGTTTGGGGACGGTTCCTTTAAGCGCTGCGCATAAAGGAACCGTCCCCAATGCAGTCCCAATGCACCGCACCGATGCACTCAATTTGCTCGAGGCGCTTGCGACCTAACGAGTGGGATGTCTCCTTTTGCCGGATCGCATTCAGAACACAGTTTCCGCAGACGTGCAGACGGCGTAGAAAGTGCTCTAGATTCAGCGGTACGCGAGGCGCGATCCGGGGCGGGGGATGCAATTATGAAGGTGTTCGCGAAACGTATGGTGATCCGTTGGATCCTCCAAGTCGGGCTGCCCATCGCGGCGCTGCTGATCGCCATCAGCTTCTTTCCATTCGAGACCGAGCAGGCCAAGGGCATCGCGCAGGCCGTGGCCGTATTGCTCCCGATCGTCATTGAAGTCGCCATCCTGGCCCGCTGGAACCGTCAGCGTGCCGAGGAACAGGCCCGACACAAATTGAAGCTTCGCCTGCACCCTCTTGTTGACCAGCCGAACGCAGGATTGGATCCGAGCCTGGATGACCCGGCCTACCGCGTCACGACGTTCTGGGGACGTTCCGCACAGTTGAAGGACTTGTCGCAGGCGCGCCAGAACCGTCCGCACGGAGCCATGGTCGTCACTGGCGCAGCCTGGACAGGTAAGACGCGGCTGCTCACTGAGTGGGCGCTCGGGCTGCCCTCGGGCGTCATCGCCGGCTGGCTGCCAGCGAACAACGTGACCGACGTAGTCAATCAGGCCGTCGACCTTGGCACTCCAGTCGTGATTCTGGATCAGGGAAAAGATGCGCAGACCTTGGAGGCGCTGGCCGCCTTGGTAGGGTCAGAGGGTGCGGTGACTTTGGTGATCGAACGCCGCAACGCTGCTCATCTCATCGATCTCGCCCGCCAACAATCACCCGCCACCCGCCGGCTCATCGACAGTGCCCACGTCCTCAAAGTGTCTAGCCCCGGGACCCCTGCCGACTACGAGCATCGCTACGGTTCCATGGTCACCGCGTATGCCCGCGCGGCAGGTAAGCGAGAACCGTCACTCCCTCCCCGGCCACCCCGTCAGTGGAGCGTAGAACCGGTCGGGATGATCGGTGCGCTGGCCATGTTGGAAGCCATTCAAGGGCGACGCGCACACGACTCGATGATCGGCTGGGGGCCCTTTGCCCGATTCTGGGATCGGTTGAGCACGCCATGGTTGAAGCAGGCGCCCGGTCAGAGATTCGGACTTCCCCCGCTGAGCGGTGATCAACTCGATGCCGCGATCTCGATCGCGCTCATCACCAATGGCCGCTGCCACAACGCGCTGGCTGCACTGCCGCTCTTTGAGGGCCTCACTGCGCATCAGGCAGAGCAACTTGTTCGTTGGGTGAGCGAGCTCAACTCGACCGATGACCCTGCTCAGATCACATTGCTAGCCGCGATCGCAGACAGCGAGGCCTGGACGCCAGACCTGCGCGAGGCTGTGGCAAACGCTCTGCGAACTCATGACCGCAAAGGTTTCGTGCTGTCGATTCGGCAATGCCTCGCGGCCGAGGAACTCATGCGTCAGCGCCCGGCACTCACCACGGCGCTGGTGCGAGCCGACTACGAATCAATACGGGCAACCTTGTTGGCTCTCATCACAGAAGAAACGAATCAAAGCGTCGACGGGCTCCTTGAGGGGCAGATCGAAATCGCGGCACTCTCTGGTGAGGAGGTGAAGCTTCTGCTGGCTGAATCGGCGTTGGCCAGGACACCTCACGCCCACGTCTCGCTGCTCCAACGACAATTCGACCTTCTCGTAACTGATGTGGACCCTAGCGAGCGTGCCGAACTTGCCATTGCTCTGGCGCGCCATTGTCGGACTCTGGGCCGCCACAAACAGGCCCTTACCGCCAGTAAGGAGGCTGTCGAGCTTTACCGAGGACTCGTCAACACCCCCAACAACACCGACCAAACAACAATCACCGAACGCCTCGCCACCGCGCTCATCAACCTCAGGGCCGATCACGGCAACTTGGGCCAGCACGATCTGGCCCTTACCGCCATTGATGAGGCTGTCGAGCTTTACCGAGAGCTCGTCAACACCCCCAACAACACCGACCAAACAACAATCACCGAACGCCTCGCCACCGCGCTCAACAGCCTCAGCGTCGCTCACGTCGGGTTGGGCCAGTACGATCTGGCCCTTACCGCCATTGATGAGGCTGTCGAGCTTTACCGAGGACTTGTCAACACCCCCAACACCGACCAAACAGAAATCACCGAACGCCTTGCCGTCGGGCTCATCAACCTCAGCGCCGCTCACGGCAACTTGGGCCAGCACGATCTGGCCCTTACCGCCATTGATGAGGCTGTCGAGCTTTACCGAGGACTCGTCAACACCCCCAACAACACCGACCAAACAAAAATCACCGAAAGCCTTGCCACCGCGCTCATCAACCTCAGCGTCGATCACGGCAACTTGGGCCAGCACGATCTGGCCCTTACCGCCATTGATGAGGCTGTCGAGCTTTACCGAGGACTCGTCAACACCCCCAACACCGACCAAACAAAAATCACCGAAAGCCTTGCCACCGCGCTCATCAACCTCAGCGCCGCTCACGGCAACTTGGGCCAGCACGATCTGGCCCTTACCGCCATTGATGAGGCTGTCGAGCTTTACCGAGGACTTGTCAACACCCCCAACACCGACCAAACAGAAATCACCGAAAGCCTTGCCGTCGGGCTCATCAACCTCAGCGTCGCTCACGTCGGGTTGGGCCAGTACGATCTGGCTCTTACCGCCATTGATGAGGCTGTCGAGCTTTACCGAGGACTTGTCAACACCCCCAACACCGACCAAACAGAAATCACCGAATACCTCGCTGGCGCGCTCACCAAGCTCGCGCGACTCCGCCGTCGACAGCACAGTGAAGTGGACCATGCCGACGCCCCAATAGCCTTGCTGATCGAGGCGGTTTCTCTTCTGAGAAAGCTTCGTGACGAGGCCGGCACGCCCATGTTGTCTTCCCAAATTAGGAAGACTGAGCAACTTCTCTACGAATGGCAGATGGCAGAGATGGAAGAGGCGGAGGCCCCAGACCGGGTACTGCAGTCGAGCCGCGATGCGGCCATCACCCTCTGAGATTCCAAAATTGGTCACAGATTGAGCGCTTGTGGACGAAAGCCTGGCCTGGATCTCAAGGAGTGCGCCTTGGCTGAGGTCACAGCCCACCCCAGGGTCGAATGGGCTGACTCGAAAGATCAACGTTGAGACGGTGGCCCAAGCATTTCAGCACAAGCCCGCGACTACAGCGACCCGTTCACCTTCGATCGCGTCCAGTACGACGGCGAGGTGCAGGCGGCGATCCAAGCGCTAGCAGACAATGCCCGCTGAAGATCGGGTGGCACTGTTCGGCAGCGTCCCCAGCATCCACTAGCAGTACGACGATCCGCGTTGACTACTCCAAGCCCTCCAGGCCTGGGCAACCTCGATCGGTGAGCCACCGGCGCAGCCGCTGGTCGTCTGCAAGTTTGCGGTCGCCGACTGCGTCCGCTGGACGAAGCCAGCCACCGCTGAGGTAGGAAACGCTGGCCAGCGGCTGTCGATCATGCAGCAGCACGAATGTCAGGGCCGCGGGCATCATCAGCGCTACGTCGGGATCGCCGTATTCCTCCAGTTCAAGGCAGTCTGCGAAGTCCATGATCTCGGGTTGGTCGCGGACGGTGAATAACGCGGGAGTCGCCTTACGGTGTTTGGGGTCGTAAGCGTTTCCCGCGACGACCACGAGCGAGGTGGCCAGCGGCAATTGGTCGCGCCAGGCCCTGAGCCACTGCGTCTGCATTCTGAAAGTATCTCGCTATTCGCTCACCAGAAATATGCGCTGGCAAGGCTTGCGCCTTCTTGGGTCTGTGGGCGGATTGCTCGGCGTCGCTTTGCCGTTGCCTTCGGTGGGCCTCTCGGCATCGGCAACCGGATTGGGGACGGTTCCTTTAACCGCTGCGCATAAAGGAACCGTCCCCGATTCGCGACCCGATTCGCGATTCGCCCTCTTGATTGCTGGTCTCCAAGCGCCGACGATGGCAATTGGCACACGTACTAGCAGAGAGGCCCACCGTGTCCTACCAGGCATACCTTGACGCGATCGAGAAGAAGACCGGACGCACGCCGCAACAACTCCTCGACGAGGCAGCGACCCGGGGGTTCGGGCCCACCACAAAGGCTGCTGAGTTCGTCGCGTGGCTCGCCGACGACTACGGGGTGGGACGCGGCCACGCGATGGCGCTCTATGGGGTGCTCAAGAACGGCCCCGCCGTGCCGACCAAGCATGTTGGCTCAACTGGCAGCCACCGAGATGAAGCCCTTGAACTCAGGCTGGACGGCATCGCGGCGCGATAGCGTCCAGCGGGCCTGTTCGGTTTGGGCCGAGGGTTTCGAACATAGTGGCGCATCATGGTGTGATCTCATTGATCGACTGCTGCCAGGACCGTCTCGGTGACTAGCGTTGCTGCCGCCTCGATGTCGTAACCGTCAGGCCACTCGGTGACCAGGGGGTCGAGGTCGATCCGAAATGTTCGGTCAGCGCGTTTGGCTTCAAGGTTGGCGATGGCGAGTCTTGCGGTGTACCCGGCGGGCCGGTACGGACCGAATGCGTCGATGATCGAGCCCGGGTCGAGTTCCAGTTGGGTCAGCGAGAGCCACAGGTCGAAGAGGTCTCGCCCCTTCTTGCGCTGGTAGAGGGCGCGGAGCTTGGTGGCGCTCATCTCGATCGGATCGAACATGGCGACCTCGGCGTCCCCGTTCCACCACGGCGATTGGACGGCAAATGGCTGGTGAATGATCGGGCGGGCCGGTGATCGTTCATGGGTATTGACCTCGATCTTGATCCGGATCGGGACACCACCGTTGGCTGTCGTCGACCAGTACACCTTGGGATGCTCGCTCATCTTGGTCTTCACCGAGAATCCAAGATCGTCGCCAAGAGAAGTGAGGGCTCCGGTGAGAGGGCCGATACCGCCAGCGGTGGAGCGGACGTAGTCGAGGTCTTCGCTGTACCGCAGCGCCTGGTCGAGGTGGAGCTTGTGAAGGGCAGTACCGCCCCGGAAGACCAGTTCTTCGCCGAGGTACGGGTGGTGGGCGATCTCGCAGATGGCGCGGGAAAGCAGCAGGTCTTGTTCGACCTGTTCGGAAGTGCGCCACGGGTGAGTGAGGCCCCAGGCAGCTATTGCGTTGGATTCGATCACGCTTCGATCTCCACAGCGGTGTTGATTCGGACGTTCCAACGTTCACTGCGGCGGCCTCGAGCTGGGCTTAGTGAATCGAGCAAGGATGGGGTGGGCGTGGCTGATGTGACTGCCCGCTGCAATTCGTCAAGGCCATCGATCTGGGTGAACTCCTCAAGTATCCAGCCGAGTCGACGTCCGACCGCAGGCGGAAAGTGGGAGGCGAGTGCTGTCACCTTCGACACCTCCAGTCCAGCTTGATCTGCTAGTTCGACGACCACCGTGGCAACATTGTCTAGCCCGCCTCCGACAATCAGGTCGGCAGCTAGATCGAGCGCGGTAACTTCCGGGGTTGAGACCTGAACCGGACCTGACTTGGCCAGGTGTGAGGTCGTTGGGAAGGTGCCCGCATTGGTGCGAGTGTGGAACTGCAGCCGGACCCGTCCCACCTCTCGGTTGCGCACCAGGTGGGACGCAGCAACCTGAGCGACCTGCGGTGCCTGGTGGGTGGCGCCAAACAGTGCTGCGGCGCTGAGCCAGCCGAGATAGTAGGTCGCACCAAGGTGGCGCATGAGGGCGTCGATGAACTCGGTTGCGGGTGGGCCGCCCCATCCTCGGTACTCCGGCGGTACGGGCACCCACAAACCCCGTGCGGGCGTAACCCATTCGGTACGGCGGATCGCGGACGCCAGTCGCTGGGACACCTGTGAGGCTGGCGATCCAAGCATGTTGGCGACTTCTGCGGTAGTCAGCGCGCTGATCCCACGCGACAGCGCCCAGTCTGCCGCCAGGGGGGCGCGGATTTGCTGGTTGGCGGAATCAGTGATTGCCATGTGATCTATTCTCAGTGTTTCAATGAGAATGTGCAAGATGGCACACCGTCTGGCCAGGGATGGGATCACGCCCAACAGTTGGGTGTTCAAGAGCGACTCAGGCCAGCGGAAACCGTTTCAAAGCGCTGAATGTGACAGATCAGGACGACTCCGGGCGCGCGTCGGGATGGTCGGTGCGCAATCCGTACTTCTCCAGGACGAACCGCCAGAACAAGGGCAACACCTCATCAACGGGTCGGGCGATGTGCTCAGTCAAGCCACTGGTGGCGATGTGGTCGATGCTCACCTCACCTGGAGCTGGCGGGTACATCGAGATGGCCGATCGAACGATGATGACATCGATCGGCGGCGCACTGGCCGGAGAGGTGGTGACAACAAGGTCGCGTAGCGATGTGGTGGCCGCCAGACGGTCCGCCATCTGATTCTCGATCACCGACTCAATGACCGCCAGCATTGGTGCGAGCTGAGGGATCTGCTCAACCAACTCTCGATATTCGGTTGCGAGGTCTGCCCACGGCCGCCTCAGAAAGGGCCGCTCCCAACCTCCGATTAGTCGCATGGCAGCATCGTTGCAGGGTGCACTTGCCTTGGGTCGGAATTCGGTCGCTTTTGGGGCGATGAGCATCGCCTTCACCCAAATGGCGGGGCGGTGGGTGTATTTCGGGTATGGGTTGAAGGTGCGTCCGACAGTCCTGAGGGCGAATGGGTGGGAGTCAGGGATTCGACTATCTGCTGGCCGCTACCGCAGAGTCGCTGGGCTCTCATCAGGCTTGTTGGCCAGGTTGCGAACCCAAGCATCAATCGGCATGGGGAACAGCGGCACAGTTTCGCCGTCGCCACTGATCGAACGCCACACCACTGGCAGCGTGCTTCCGTCGTCTTCGGTGAGGGTTGCTCCGGATTCGGCCGGTGCGGGGTCTAGGCGTCCGGAGTAGATGAAGACGATCTCGTGACCGACAACCCCGTTCATCTCGAAGATGTTTTCGATGGTGGTGAGAAAGGTGAGATCGACGATCTCGGCGCCGAGCTCTTCATTCACCTCGCGGCGGATCGTGTCGCGATGTGACTCGCCAAGCTCCACGTTGCCGCCGATCAGGCGGTGGTAGCCAGCGGGGTTTTCGGCAGTCGGCGCCGCCACACTCACGGCGTGGGCAGTGTTGGCGGCATTGGGGGCGATGAGCATGGCTTTCACCCGAATGATGGAGCGATCGACGGTCACCCCGGCAAGCCTACTTGCCTTCAGGTGTGGCTGATTCAGCCGCGCTGAGTCTCGCACCGCAAGAGCAATTCCTGGTGTTTCATATCGGGAATACGCTGCGCGTCGTGCCGAGGGCGGGAACCCGCTTTCAGATGGCCGGGTTTTCGGAGTTGGGGCGGTTTGGGGAGGCGTTGGGGCCGGCTGAGGAGGCTGTCGGTTTGTTTCGGGGGTTGGCTGATCCGGTTACCGGCAACCCCGAACGCTACGGCAGTAGGCTCCGGGCGTGCCCGCGGCTGGTGTATGAACTTTTGCTCGCAATCGAGGATCAACAGGAACCACCAGCAAGTTGACGCGTCCGATGCGGGGTACCTGACCTGCCAGCCCGGCCGCCGAATCGGCAGCACGCAGCTTCAAACGCTGGTGCTGAAGGCTCACCGGGGGAGTAGGCGTCCCGCTGCGGCCGGTACGCTCACCCCCATGGCAATCTCCCGCGGTGAACTGATCAAAATCTTGGCGCAAGCCGACCCCGTCGGGCTGATCGCCAACGGCTCCCCAAAGACTGAGTACGCCCGCGAAGCCGACGCCATTCTTGAGCTTGAAGGTGCGGTCACGCTCACCGAGATCACCGGCGTCTTCACCGTTAGCTTCAGTGAGCCGGGGGCCTGCTCGCGCGAAACCGCGCGCTGGATCGCCGAAGAAATGGTGCGCCGCGACGGCAGCCGCTGAGTGCCCGGGTTTGGTGATCTTGGAGAAGTGCGCCCACACCGGAACGCCTGCCATTTGGACGAATGGTCTGGAGCCTCCTCGGTGGCTAGAGTTCACCTAGCGAATCCACAAGGATGTGGTCGTTAGTGAGGGGCACGATGAGTTCCACCGACCATCTCGCGCACTCAGTGTTTTTGGTCGAGACTGACTCAACTTCCGCTTTTCGCTGTCTCTTTGCTTCCGCTGCGGTCTACCCCGGGCGATGACCGCACTTGACGTCTCCCCCCCGCCCCCTATCGATCACTCTTAGGATCTCGATGAAAGCCCGACTACCCCTGGTGCGAGCAACTCTCGCTCTGGCTGGCGCGTTTGCGCTGTCCGTATTCGCCCCGCTGTCCGCGTACGCGGCAACGCCGACGTATTACGTCAGTGACAGCATCACCGGCATAGGCTTCGACCCGACTGGGGTTGCGGTGAATGAGACCACGAACAAGATTTACGTCGCCAGCGTTCACGAC
>DHWU01000069.1:23444-43921 GCA_002413345.1 Propionibacteriaceae bacterium UBA5174
ACGTGGGCGCGAACCCCGAGAGCGTGGCGGTTAACGAGACCACGAACACCATCTACGTCACCAACCGAGGTAGCGCCACGGTGTCAGTGATCGACGGGACGACCGGTGTAGTGACCTCGACGATCTCGACAGGCTCAATGCCCGCCTCTGTTGCGGTGAATGAGACCACCAATACTGTCTACGTCGCCAATCAGGGCGATGAATCGGTGTCAGTGATCGACGGGGCGACGAACACCCTCACAGGCACCATCACTGTGGCAGGTGTGCACCAGGTTGCGGTGAATGCGGCCACGAACACCGTCTACGCCACCGGCTACTACAGTGCCTCGGTGGCCGTGATAGATGGAGCCTCCAACACCGTGACCACCACCATCGCTGTAGACAGTTACCCGTCGGGGGTCGCTGTGGACACGACCGCGCACAGGGTCTACGTCTCCAGCCTTGGCGATCACACCCTGACTGTGATCAACAGCAACACCAACGCGGTGGCTGGTGTCATCGCAGGCATGGGGATCGGCGTCAACGGAGTCGCTGTGGACGAGTCGACGCACACCATCTTCGCCAACAGCAACCAGGGCGGCGGGTTGACTTCGGTGGTCGACGGGGTGAATAACCTGGTGACTCAAACCATCGCTGCGGGCGCCCAGCCGGTAGGGGTTGCGGTTAATGCGACTACCCACAAGGTTTACGTTGCAGCCCAGGGCGACGACACGCTGAAAGTTCTTTCGACTGTGGTGGTGCCGGTAATCACCACGGGTTCGTTTGGTGCGGCCACGGTTGGTTCGGCCTATTCGCAAACGGTGACTGTCACTGGTACCGCGCCGATTTCGTTTGCGGTCTCGTCAGGGAGTTTGCCTGCGGGTTTGACGTTGGATTCGGATACCGGCGTGGTGTCGGGCACGCCGACCGGCGCGGGTTCGTCCACCTTCACGATTACGGCAACCAACAGTGGCGGGAGTGACTCGAAGGAGTACACGGTTACGGTCGCGGACGATGTGGCCGCTCCGGTGATTTCGCTTGGTTCGTTCGGTGAGGCCACGGTTGGTTCGGCCTATTCGCAAACGGTGACTGTCACCGGTACCGCGCCGATCACGTTTGCGGTGTCGGCGGGGAGTCTGCCGGCTGGGTTGGTTTTGGATTCGGCCACCGGCCTGGTGTCGGGGACGCCGGCTGCTGCTGGTTCGTCCATCTTCACCATCACCGCGACTAACGGTGCGGGGTCAACCTCCAAGGCGTACACCGTTACGGTCGCTGCGGCCGTAACCGCAGCGGACGCCGATCCGGGTCTGGCAACTACCGGATTTGATGTGCTGCCTTGGGGTGTTGGCGGGGCCGTGGCAGTGGTAATCGGTGCGGGGCTCGTAGCTGGTGCGCGATACCGCCGAAGTTCCACTGTGTAGGAAAGACACTTGCTGCTGGCTCCCAAATGGGGCCAGATAAGTGTCAACGACTTCATCACCGGTGATTTCGCACCGTCAACTAAAGTGCGAGCAGTTGCGATGGGGGTGTGATGGTTGGCGAATACAACCGGTGGCGCGGAAGCCACCTTGGCCACAACCCATTGTCCGGAAGCGCCGAGTCCGATTCGTCTGGCCAGTCCACGTGGGTAACGGCATCCCAGCGGCCCGATCTGGCGTGGCCGATTTACCAACCAGATGGTGATCACTCAGGTGGGACGGTCGCTATCAACCCTGTTCGGCCACCGGCGCCGCCGCGACGTCCCAGGAGAGTTCTGATCGCGATTGTGACCAGCGTGGTGGTCGCGGGCGTGGTCGTTGTCGGTGATAGTTGGCTGGGTGTTTCGAGATTCGATGCGTCCGTGCCGCAGGCCGCTGTCGTCCAGTGGACGAAGGCCGACCCAGCGCTGACCGCTGGGCTGGTCAGGGTTCAGATCACCGCGGCCAATGAGGCCGACGGCATTGTGATGACCAAGGACGGACTGGTCGCCACCAGCTATTCGCGGATCGCCGGAATCGGCGGGTCACCGAAAAACATCACCGATATTGAGCTCAGGGTCACCTCCGATGGAGGTGTGCCAATGAAGGCCGAAATCATCGGCTTTGACGCTGCCAAAGACGTCGCAGTGTTGCGCGTACCGGGCTTCGTGCCTTCCAGCGTCGCCAAGCCAGGTGCGGCGGTCGAAACCGGCAGCGCGCTCACCTTGCTTGATGACCAAGGCGAAAGCCTGCCGGTGATGGGCCATCCGGTGACGGTCAACGCAACGAACCAGTCGTGCTCGCGGACCGGGGCGACCCTGATCAGTCGACCGAGTGTGTTTCAATTCGGGCTTGATGTGGCAACGGCTGAGCCAGGCGGAGCGGTCGTCGCCGACGACGGGACGGTCGTGGGCATGTATTACGGCGGCGAAGGTGACCAGCACTGCGCAGTGCCGATCGCGGACGTGGCTCAGGTGGTTAACAACGTCAGTTTGGGCAAGCAGACCGCCACCACCCGGGTTGGGCCCCCAGGCACCCTTGGCGTCCAGTTAATGGATGACGACAGTACCTACCCGCAGGTCATCTCGATTGATAACGAAGGCCTGCTGGTCAGCGCTGTCGGGGTGCAGGTGGGCGACGTCCTAACCCGGGTTGGCAAGACGTCACTACGACGAAGTGAACTCACCACACTTGGCCCCGACGGAGTTATCCGCTCACTGGAACCTGGACAGCAGGTAGTCATCGAGTGGAAGTCTGGCGGGGTGACTCGCACGGCGAAAGTGAAGGTTGGCGTTGGGGCCGAACCCAATGGCTAAAGGCGATAAGCGCCACCCGCGTGGCTTGCCCGCGGCAGTCACCGTTGCGGTGTTGTTCTTCGCCCTGCTGGGCGTGCTCACTGCACTGCTATTGCTGCCGGGTTTGGTGATGGTGATCTCGGCGGCGCTGAGCTTGGCGGCTTTCGTGCTGTATCGGGCTGACAAAGCTGCCGCGATCCGAGGCGACTGGCGAGTCAGCGAATCGAGCCTGCAAGTTGTCGCGGTGCTCGGCGGTTGGCCCGGTGCTCTGGTGGCCCAACGGCTCTACCGTCACAAGACCCGCAAACAGTCATTTCAGACGGTGTTCTGGGCAGGTGTTGTGATCAACTGCGCGGCACTGGCCTGGTTGGTGATTGCCCGGCCTTTCCACTTCTAACCCGGGCGCCCAAATCGCCACCGACTCCGATCCCCTAAGATCCGGCCCATGGCGAGACAGAACCGATTCGGCAGACGGGCCTTGGCCGTCCAGGTGAGCGTTGCGGGGCTCTGATGCGGGCGAACCGTCACTTGTCCGAAGCGATCGGGATCTTCACCGAACTGGGCTGGGCTGAGGCTGCCATCGAACAAGCCCCCGACCTGCCCACCGGCACTGCCGAGCAGCGTCGCCTCGCCCTTTCCGGGCTGAACACCGGCGATTGGGACCAAGCCGGTGTGGTTGGGAGCGAAACCTACGGCTGGGCCAACCCGACCTACACCAAGACGGCGATGCTCGCCCTGTTCGCGGTCAAAGTGGGGGTGGACGCCCGCCGGGCTGCGGCCATCCTGTCAGGGCCAGGGATTGTGCCTGATGAGGTGTCCTTTCAGGTTCTCGCTGGGCGAAGCCCCGCCTTCGCCGCAGCGTTCGTCCAGGCGGCCTGCCGGTCCAACCGGCGACCCTGGGAACATGCCCCCTCGGTGCACGGCGGCGCGGCAGTTCGGCTGGTTGCCCACCACAACATTGCGGTGCCGCAGAACACTGAATACCTCAAAGACTGGGCCGCGTTTGCCCTGGCTGTGATCACCGGCGACCGTAGCGAGATCTATCCGCGCGAGCGTTCGGTGCCGACGGTGGAGGTGATTCGGTCACGGTTTGCTGAACACGCCGAAGCCGCTGGCGCACTGGCGATGAATGCCACCGGTCCGTTCGGACGGGTCGTTCCCGCCGCGGTAGCCCAAGGCTGGTGGGGCCGTGACCAGGCCGTCGAGCTCAGCTTCTTGGCGCTGGATTCTGCGCAACGCCCCGGTGACCGGAAGCGCTGGGCCGAGATTCTCACTGACCACCTGGAAATCAGTGACGCCGAACTGCTGGCCCGGGCCGACGCGTTGGTGCCAACCCTGGCAACCGGCGAAGCGCCGCTGGTGGAACGCTTCGCCCCACGGCTGATCGGCGGCCTGCCCGCTGAAGAACTCGGCGAGGTGGCTTTGGTTAGCCTGATGGCCAATTCTCGTAAGGCGCAGAAGGTCGTCTTGAAAGCCCTGGCTGGCCGTCCGGCGCCCACCGCTGAGGCTGCCGAAATGCTGGCGCCCAGGCTGGCTGAGTTGGCCTCTGATTCAGATCCGACGCTGGCCCGAGCGGCCACCGAGTTGGCCCAGACCTGGGGGGTGGACTGTGAGCCGGTTGGGTCGCCGGAGCCAATTCGCGGCTTGTGGCAGCCAACTCCGCCGCTGTGGCAGGTTCCTGATTTCGATCCGGGCCCGCTCACTGCGCAGGCGCTGACCGAGGCGGCCGCAAATCTGGTGGGCGGTCCAGATACCGTCGATGACATCAGCGTTGATCGGTTCTTGACCATCCTGGTGGCCGTTGCGCACCAGGACGAAGCGGCGGCACGGCTGGCGTTGCGGGGAGCCAAAACACGTAGCGATCCGGGTCTTCGTCCGGTGCAGGCCTGGTTGGCCCAGGTGTCACCCCGCTGGGGTCTGGATCCCGAAGGCCACTTCTACAACACGTTGACGGCCCGTGAGTTTGCCATTTTTCAGCGGCTCGGCGAGTTGCCCTGTCTGCTCTCCCAGCCATCGCGGGTCGACCTCCGGATTCGGATTGACGATCTGGTGGCCCGGCTGGTGGCCTATCGCGATGCTGGTGTGGATGTAGTCGAGGCCGATTTGTTGGCGGCGCTGTTTCGCCTAGATCCGGCCGATCCTGGCGTCCTGCCTGCGGCCAGCGAGTTGGCGATAAAGGTGCGGCTGCAGTCGGGTGCGGTGATGGCGCGGACGGCCGGTCAGATCCTGCACGACTACCTCGCCGATCCGCTGGTCGATCCCGGACTGCAGTTCGAAAGCGGCCGCTGGAAGTTCTGGGCTTCGGCGAAGCTGACTGTTCCGGCTTCGCTGGCCGGATTCCCGCCGCGGCTCGCTAGCTGTTGGCCGGACCCGTTCACGTTCCCCGGGTGGGGCGATTCAACGATGACCGGCCTGCACTGGAGCTCAGAAGCTGACCGAGGGTTGGGTCTGCTCGCTCGCCAGGTCGCTCGACGGGCCACCCCGCTTCCGCCAGGGGGAGCATTGAACCTGCTCGCCATTCAGCGCTCGGCGCACCCCGCGGCTGCCGGTGATGCGGCGACGGCAGTTTCGGAGGCCTGGCAGCGGGGCCTGCTGCAGCCTGGGGTAGCCGACGTTACTTACCTGGACTGGTCCGATCGGCGGTCAAACTTGGCCGCTCTGGCGGCGGCGTTGGTGATGGTGGCTGATGGCGGAACGCTGTCGGTGGTCTGGCCGATCCTGGACGATCTACTCATCGCCAGCTTGCGGGCAGTGCGGATGCTGGCTGGCACTGCGGAGGTCGTTGCGGCCATGGCCAGTTTGTTGCCCGAGGTGGACGCCGCGGTCGCTGCCGGTTTGGCGCCTGCTGAAGCTCTCGAACTGCCAGGGGTTCGGGAGTTAGCGGCCCGGGCTGGGGCCTCGCGGGCGGTCGTTTTGGCCGGCGAGCTCGCCGCACGGCTGCCTGCGGCCACGGTGGCGGTTACCGGCGTCGCGCCGGAACCGCAGCTGGTTAACGAAGCATTCGAAGCGCTTTGGCCTGAAGCTGCCGGAACCCTGCCTGCGGTAACCGACGAGGCCACCCTCGCGGTGTCTTGGCTCGATCCTGACGCGTCCTCTCGGCAGCTGCGGTTCGATGTGACCCTGCCCCAATACCCCGAGCAACGGTTCCAGGTGACCAAGCGGTGGGTTTATGACCTGGAGCAGGAGGGGCAGTGTGAGGCCGAATCCGTCCCGCTCGACAATCCGGAAGCCCGCACTCCCGCCTGGTTGCATTGGGACGCCACCGACGCAGCCTTGGTGGCGGCCGCAAACCGGAACTGGCGCGAAGGTAAAGACGGCCCCTTGGCCGGTGGCTCGACGCCGCTGTCGACCACATTGGTCGCGATCAGCCTGGGTCTGACCAGCCAGGACGGCGATGCGTCCCTGGACGGAATGCACCTGGTGCGTGACCTGGTCAGCGAGGGCGAGATCGGTTGGGCAGCGGTTCGCCAGGCGATGGGTCAACTGCTGGCGCACTCGGTGTTTAGCCCGGTCAGGCTGGCCCGGCTACTCGAGGATGACCCGAGTCTGCTCCCGGTGCTCTGGCCGGTGCTCACCGAAGCGATCCAGGTCGCCGGCGCCTCGGACACCGCGCTGCCGCGATGGCTGAATCGGATCCTGGACACCGCGGTGCTGCGCGCACCACACCTGGCCGAGGCGGCCCGTCGGGGACGGATTCCAGCTCAGGCGGCAGCCTGGTCGGGGCTGGCCGAGATCGCGGCCCGTGGCGGGTCATCGTCCGCGGTGGCCAAGGCCCGCCAACTGATTGGCCTGCTCGGTTTGCCCGATTGAGTTGCGCCTTGCGGCCGATTTGCCACCCTTGCGCTGATCAATTGGGGGCGGCTAGGTCCAGATCGCCTGCCAGGCCGTTGGCTCAATGTGTTGCTGGCGCCAGTGTCGATCCTGGTCGTATTGGGTGGTCATCCCAAGGCCGATGGAGTGAATGACAGCAGTCTCGGCCAAGGTGCCCCGGGTTGTCTTCTATCGGTGAACCTAAGTCGGGCAGCGTCGTCCTCAGCGACTGTGTGGTACATGAATGAGGTTATGCAGGGGAATTCGGCTGCGATGGATACCGCCACGTCAAAGCTTGCTGAAGGCTTGTCTTCGCCATTTGGGCAGACGAACTGCATCAATTCCGACGGGACAAGACGTCCGCCAGGAATGGAATCAACGGGCAGTCCAGAAGCCACGGAGTCCAAGCCGTCGCGATATCCGTGCTCCCAGCGTCGATCTATTCGCCCTTCCGTCGGCTAGGACGGTACCTTAACGCCTTTCCTCGGCCTTCGCCTGTATGCCCTTGAGAATGGTGTCGTACTCTTCATCGGACAAAAATCCGCTGTCGTGGGCGCGAATTACCTCATCAATTGATCCGGGAACGTCGACCATTGGTTCATCAAACCCCGTTTGGCGGGGCAGATAGTCCCAGTTGATCAGCCTTTCAATCATCTCGTCACGACTAAATTTCCCAGCATTGCGCCGCAGCGCCACATCGTAAGGGGAGTCGTCGGTGGGTAGCCGTGCGGCCTTGCCGAGGCGTTTGGAGACCGCAGCTTGGCTCACCGTCAGCATTTTGGCGATCTCGCCTTGCGGGATGCCCGCCTGGTTGGCTGCGACGACTGTGCGATCCATGTCTCGCTCGGTCAGCTCCGCGACAGCTCGGTATCTGGTGATCTCAGACGCGAAGTCGCGGCGGAAACCCGTTGTGATCGGGGACATTGACACCTCCTCAGGGATACGAAAAGTATAACCGGAGTTATAGCACGACCGGATGTGCCGGGCCTAGATGCGTCGTGTGGGGTACAACTGCCGATATGGGACTGTTTATCGGTACTCACCAGGGGTCTTGTCGGCCAGATCCTGGAACTGGTTCGTCCTCAACGCCGCCCCTCTGCTTGGCGCGGAGCCGTTGCGGCCAAGCTCGCCACCCTTGCGCTGATCATCGAGGCGACCAAAGGTGGTTTCGAGCAGGATCGAACCGTCCACGGTTTGCACCGAGGCTTAGGCGGGCGGATCTTTGGTGATGCTGGCGGTGATGTCGATGATCGAACCGTCAGCGCCATAGGCCATGACTACGGCTTGGGAGATCTGCCCAGTTGTGATCACTGCAAAGGTGCGTTCAGACGGGGCGAGCGGGTTGTGATCAATCCAAGTGCCTTCATTCAGATAGATCTTGCCCAGCGGGAACTCCCGAAAGTCGGGAACATGGGTGTGCCCGAAAACCACGATCTCGGTCGATCCACCGCGGTCGTTCAGAAACTGGCGACCGGCTTGCTTGGCGAAATAGTTGATGTCCAGGGCGCCAGCGGCAGCTTCAGCGAAGGGGATCGGGTAACCCACCCGGTTGATCCGTTCACGCTCGCGCCAAGTGGTCTGAATCTCGCGAAACAGGGTAGGCGCTGAGATGCGACCGTCCTGAAGAACTGGGTAGAAGTCCTGCAGCGAATATCTGCCATGCAGACCGTCGTAGTCCAAGTCAACGACCTTGTCCTCGAACCGTTCGAACGGGGTGAGCCGATGCATTTCCAGGTTGAGCACCTGGTAGTAGGCGTAGGCGCCGTACTGATCCTCATCTGACGGATCTGGGGGAGTGTCGATGAGCGGGTAGTCCTTCTTGATCGGTGGCAAACCTTGGGCCACCCAACTGGCGCCGAACCTGGCATAGAAGTAGCCCGCCGGCAGCATGGTCTTTTCGTCCGGTGGACACAGGTCCGCATTCGTAACCGGGTCAGGGGCCGAGAATGGGTCGTAACGGTGGCCATGTTCGATCAGAATTTCCTCCCGGTCGCCACAGCGATAGGCGCCCAGCCCCTCGGCGTCACGGGCTTCGATCAGTTCGGGGATCTCGTCGGTGAGTAGCCCGAAGACCAGCGTCATGTCATGGTTGCCCGGCACGTACACCAATTTGATTCCAGACCAGGCGATTCTTTGCAGCGCGGTGATCACCACAGCGTTGTTGCGGACGACCTCCTGGTAGAACGTGTAGGCGTCACTGTGGGCTGGCACGGTCAGCGGCAGGAACCAGTCATCCAGGAAATCGCCGTTGATCACTAGCTCACTAACATCGGTGGTCACCCGAAGCCGCTGCAGAAAATCGACCAGAATTGGTCGGTTCTTCACCGTTTCGGCGAATCTGTCGTTCACGCCTAAGTGCAGGTCACTGATGACGACGATCTTGCAACGGGTGCGTTCAGCCTTCCAAAGTGGCTGAGGCTGGTTGGTGGAAGCTTGATCGGTTTCGGTCATTTGGGGGTGTCGCCTCTCTGTCGGGTTCTGGGCGCGCGGCCACGCTGCGTTACGCCTTCAAAACACCTACCGCCAAATATCGAAACACAGCATCGCCCGGCTGTCAGGAGAACGTGAGGTTAGCCACGGCCGTTTTACTGGCAGGTGCCGTCGAGGTGCTCGTGGATCTACTTCTCCCGGGTGAAAACCGGACGCTGGTTCTGGCAGGTGATCAGCAACGAGATGTCTTCGCCGTCCTTGCCGGTCGGCTCAAACTCCACCTTGATCTTGTAGGCATCGCCGTCGTCATCGCGATCGACTTGGTAACCCAGATCGGGCACCGCGCTGACCAGAGAAATCCGGTTGTCGGTGCACTTTGCCGTCACCTTTCCGCCGGTGCCGGACCAACTTGCGGTGATGCTGATCGGTTGGCTGGTGCTGGTCTTAGTAGTCGCTTTGTTGGTCGCCTTGTTCGTGGCGTTCCCAGTGGTTGCCGGGCTGTCAGCGCTCGCGGATCCGCTGGGCTTTGGAGTCTCAGGGGCGAGTTCGCTCCCAGTGGTCTGGGTGCCCGCTGTGGCGATAGTGGTCTGGCCCACTTGGGTTCCGGCAGAAGAAATGACCGCCCAAGTAAGCGTGGACGCGCCAGCCACGGTAAACACCCAGATCAGGGCGATAGCGAGCGGGCGGTATTTGTGCACCAACCCATGATGGCATCGATCCCAAGAAGGCAGCATCCAGTAACCTCCAGACATGACTCGCGTCCTGGTGATCGAAGACGATCCCGCCATTGGCCGGCTGCTGCAACGCAGCCTGGCTGATCGTGGTGATGTCGTTACCGTGGTCACCGATGGGGCGTCCGGGCTGGCCACGGCGTTGCAGGAACTGCCCGAAGTGGTGCTGCTTGATCTTGGCCTGCCCGATCTCAGTGGTCTGGAAGTACTCACCATGCTGCGCTCGGTCAGTCAGGTGCCGGTGATCGTGGTCACTGCCCAAGACGACGATCGGACGGTGGTCAAAGCGCTCGATTCAGGTGCTGATGACTACTTAGTGAAGCCCTTTGGTGGTGAGCAGCTGGCGGCTCGGATTCGAGCGGTGCTGCGTCGGGTAGCCGCCGCTGAGGCCGCTGATGCGGTGATCCAGGTCGCCGAGCTACAAATCGATCCGATCACCCGGCGGGTGAGTTTGGCCGACCATCAACTGGAGCTATCGCGAAAAGAATTCGACCTGTTATGGCTTTTGGCTAGCCGGGTGGGTGAAGTGGTCACTAAGCGTGACCTGCTGGCCGGGGTGTGGGGCCAGCCATTCGGGGGAGCTGATCGCACGGTGGACGTGCACCTGAGCTGGTTGCGCCGAAAGCTCGGCGAGACCGCCGCCGAACCCCGCTTCTTGGAGACCGTCCGCGGGGTCGGGGTGCGCCTGGTTGACCCGGGCGCGGCGAACTAATGCGGCGCCAAGTCAGCGTCCTAGTCGCGGTGATCGCCACCGCCATCGTGGCCTCTTTTGTGATCCCACTACTGCTGTTGGTTCGCACGCTTGCCGAAGACCGGGGGATGGCCGCGGCCAGTCAACAGGCCAACACAGTGGCGGTCTTGGTCTCCAGCCTGCACGATGATCCGCGGCTGGCCGAGGTGCTGCAGCCGAGCCTGGAGCGATCGGCTGCGCAAACCAGCGTCGTGCTGCCTGATGGCACCGTGTTGGGCGCGGCCTGGCCAGGCACCGCCAACGATGCCTCTTTCCAGCAGGCAAAGCTTGGTCAGGCCTTCTCGGTGCGCGATGCCTCCGGCGGCCAGGTGTATGTGCCGGTGCTGGTTGGGCAAGACGTCGTGGTGGTGCGCGCCACAATGACCGCCGCTCAACTATCCGCTGGCGTACCGCTGGCGTGGGGCAGCATCATCGCCTTGGGGGTGCTGATGAGCGTGGTTGCGGTGCTGGTCGCCGCCCAAGCTGGACGCGGAGTCAGCCGTCCGCTGCTGGCCGTGGCCGATACTGCCCACCGACTGCGCGAAGGTGATCTGGACGCCCGGGCGCCACTGGCCGGACCAGCCGAGACTGTCGAATTGGGTTCGGCGCTCAATGGCCTGGCGGATCGGATTGAAGAGTTGTTGGCCGCTGAACGGGACAATGTTGGCAGCCTGGCCCACCGGCTACGCACCCCAGTGACTGCGCTGCGGTTGGAATCTGAGCAGGTCAGTGATGACCAACTGCGGGCGAATCTGGCCGAGTCGGTGACTTCGCTGCAGAACGTGATTGATGAAGTGGTGCGCAGCGCTCGGCGTCCCTTGCGCGAGGGGCTGCCGGGAGTCTGCGACGCGGTGGCGGTGGTTGCGGCCCGGGTCGACTATTGGCGTCCCTTGGCCGAAGACACCGACCGCGAAATCACGGTGGAGCTACCCGCGGCAAGGCTTCGGGTTGGGCTGAGCGCGTTGGAGCTTGGCGATGTGATCGACATCTGCTTGGACAACATCTTCGCCCACACCGAAGATGGCACTGGTTTTGGCCTGCGGCTGACTCAAAGCGGTGGACAGGCCAACTTGGAGATCTTCGACGACGGCCCGGGTTTCGCTACTGAACGTAAAGCCCGACCTGGCACCTCAGGCATGGGACTGCGGATCGCCAGGCGATTGGTGGAGCGGGCCCGCGGCAAGCTGATGCTGTCGCCAGCTGAGACTGCTGGTGCCACAGTGCGGATCGAATTGGGGATCCTGCCGGGCTGAGTGCGGCCAGCCTTGGCAGAGCGAACAACTGCTCAGTCTGGGTCTGGCGAAATCCTGGCGAGCTTCCAGCCGAGGTGTTAGCGTCTTGTCTCGAAAGAACCTTTCAGGATTGTTACCCGCAGCCCGGGTTAAAGCCTGGGACGCATCAGCCGCGTCTCGGGCTTTTTTTGTTGCACTGGGAGTGGGCCAGACAGACAAGGAATGACGATGGAGTCAACCAGCAAGAAAGACGCTGCCGCCCAAATAGTGGCCAAAGTTGGCGGCGCTGAAAACATCTTGAACCTCACTCACTGCGCCACTCGGCTGCGCTTCGAACTCAAAGATGCGTCGAAGGTAGACCAGGCCGCTGTGGATGCAATCCCGGCAGTACTTGGCGTAGTACCCCAAGCCGGCGACCGATTGCAGGTGGTCATCGGCGGGGCGGTTGAAAGTATCTTCACCCAGATCATGAACCTGCCCGAGATGGCCGGCGTGGGCAAGGGCCTTTCTGATGCTGACGTGAAGGCGGCAGAGCGGGCCAAAGGTCGAGGCAAAGTGGCCTGGCTGGACGCCTTCTTCGAATACCTGTCGAACTCGTTCCGGCCACTGTTGGGAGTGTTGCTGGGCGCCTCGTTGATTATTGCTTTCACCGCGGTCCTCGATGCCTTGCATATCGTCGATTTCCGGGCAGTGGACAAGCCTGCCTCGTGGGTGTTCGTCGATGCCATGTGGCGTTCGGTGTTCTACTTCCTGCCGATCATGGTGGCCTACAACGCGGCTAAGGCACTCAAGATCGATCCGTGGGTTGGCGCCACCGTCATGGGGGCGGTCATGACGCCCAACTTCATCAGCCTGTCGGCAAAGACTTACGTGGAAACCACGAAGGGCAGCGGGCTGTATCAGCAGGTTCAAGGCTTCGCCGACACGGTTTGCACCACCAACCCGACCTTGGGGACCGACTCCTGCGTGGCCAATATCTTCGGTTTCGGGATGCAACTCAACGACTACGGCGGACAGGTATTTGTGCCGCTGATCATGGTCGCGATGCTGGCAGTGGTTTACAAGTTCCTCACCAAGATCTTCCCCGAGAACATTCAGATGGTCTTCGTCCCGTTCCTGTCGATGGTGATCATGATCCCGGTGACGGCCTTCTTGGTTGGCCCGCTAGGCATCTGGGCAGGCACCACCTTGGGTACTGGCTTGGCTTGGTTGAATGGGAATGCCCCGATCGTCTTTGCAATCATCATTCCGCTGATCTACCCCTTCCTGGTTCCGCTGGGGCTGCACTGGCCGTTGAACGCCCTGATGCTGGCCAACATCAGCAGTGCCGCCACCGGGCACATGGACTTCATTCAAGGCCCTATGGGTTCGTGGAACTTCGCCTGCTTCGGTGCCACTGCTGGTGTCTTGGTGATTGCGATTCGCAGCCGAAATGTGGAAATGCGTGAGGTTGCCAGCGGGGCGCTGGCCGCAGGTCTGCTAGGCGGGATCTCTGAGCCGTCCCTCTACGGCATCCACCTGCGTTATAAGCGGATCTACCCGCGGATGCTCGTGGGCTGTCTGGTCGGTGGTTTGATCACGGGGCTGCTGGGTGGAGTCAAGACTGGCACTTTCGCCTTCACTTCTTTGTTGACGATTCCGGTCTTCAGCCCGATGCCGGTCTACGTGCTGTCAATCGGGGCGGCCTTCATCACCGCGATGACATTGGTGATCATCTCCGATTACCGCACCCCTGAGCAGAAGGCCGAAGAGGACGCCCAGCGCGCGCAGGCTGAGGCTGATTTGGCTCTAGAAACCAACGGCGGTGCGGTTGCTGGTTCAACCGGAGGTACCGCGACGGCCACTCTGGTGGCCACCAAGGTGGTCATCGCTCCAGTCGCAGGCAAGGTCGTGGCGTTGGCCCAGGTCAACGACAAGGTGTTTGCTGCCAAGACCCTCGGTGATGGGGTGGGCATCATCCCGACTAACTCACGCATCGTCGCCCCGGTCTCGGGCACCTTGCTGACAGTTCCTGACACCGGACACGCCTTCGGCATCAAGACCGATGACGGGGTGGAGGTACTGGTGCATATCGGCATCGACACCGTCCAGTTGGCAGGCAAAGGATTCACTGTGGCGGTGGCGGTGGCCGCGGATCAGCGAGTTGAAGCCGGCGATTTGCTGGTCGAGGCTGACTTCGATCAGATCAAGGCCGCTGGCTATGACCCGACCACGATCGTGGTGGTGACTAACACGATGTCGCTGGCCAAAGTGGCCCCTCGCGAGCTCGTCGAGGTGAGCAGCGGCGACCCGATCATTGATGTCACTGCTTGATTAGGTGAAGTTGTCTGGCTGGTCCGGGGGCTGAAGATCGAGGCCTCGGGATCAGCCAGTCGCTTGGCTAGGCGACAAGCCAGCCGGAATCGTTGGGTTCGGCGGCCCTGGCTAGGCTCTCTGGCATGGATCGATCAGCAGCGTCACGGACGCGGGGTTGGCTGCTGGCCGTGCGCGGACTACTAATCGCTGCTGGCGCATTGTTGAGCGCTAATGCCATCTGGCTAGCTCTAACCGCCAATCTCACCATTGGTGCTGCAGCCACGGCAATCCTCGGGATCGGTTTGGTGGCCTGGGGCAGTTGGCTGCCCAAAGTCTCGCCAGCGGTTTCCCTTGCGGCGGTGGTGGTACTCGTCGCGGTCCTGGGTCTGTCGGTCTTCTTGGCAGTAGCCGGCAGCGTTTCGAATGCTCGTTACGACGAGGACGCAGTGATCGTGCTGGGTGCGGCCGTGCATGGCAGGGAAATGTCACGAACTCTGACCGGACGGATGGATTCAGCCCTGGCCTACCACCAGCGCAATCCGCGAGCGTTGATCGTGGTGTCGGGAGGTCAGGGGCCGCAGGAAGATCTGGCCGAGGCCGTTGCGATGCGGCAATACCTGCTTGATCATCAGGTGCCAGATTCGTTGATTGTGGTGGACGACCAGGCCACGTCCACGGAGGAAAACTTCGCCAACTCTCGGGCACTGCTCGATTCGCGACTTGCACCTGGCTACCGGGTCGCGTTCATCACCGACGAGTTTCATGTGTATCGCGCCTCTCGAGATGCGGCTGCCGCCGGGTTCAACGCCACCCACTTGAGTCGAAGCAGCGCCTGGTACTTCTGGCCGACCAACTACCTTCGCGAAGACCTGATGGTGATCAGGCTCTGGCTAACCGGTTCTTGAGGGGTTCGCCCACCTGGGCCCAACTGGACGGGCAGGATGGGGTTGTGTCCGAAGCCGTGACAAAAGACAAGCACTGGGCGAGTCGACTTGATGCTGCCTTCTTTGTATTGGGCGGGATCTTGTCGCTCTGGCTGGCCTATCTGACTTTCCTCGAAGGCCTGGTGCCGGGTTGGCCAATGCTGCTGGAGTTGGTCTTCTGGGTGCTGGTGGCTTATCTGGTGTTGCCAAGGGCGCACCGCATCCTGACTCGGATCTATCTGCCCGATTACTTCATCGGACGCACCCGCACCAGCGACGGCTTGCTCGGTGATCCGGTGAATCTGGCTTTGATGGGCAATGCTGAGCAACTACACCAGGCGCTGATTGAAGCCGGCTGGGTCCGAGCTGACGAGCTCACTCTGGCGTCTGGGTGGCGGATTGTGACCAGTTCGCTGGCCAGGCATTCCTATCCGCAAGCGCCGGTGAGCCCGTTGTTCCTGTTTGGCCAGCGCCAAGGTTTCGCCTACCAGCAGGAGGTTGCTGGTTCGCCCTCCAAGCGGCACCACGTCCGGTTTTGGAAGTGCCCCGACGGCTGGTTGTTGCCTGGCGGTTTTGAAGTCGATTGGCTGGCCGCGGGCACCTTCGACCGTTCGGTAGGGCTGTCGCTTTATACCGGCCAGGTGACTCACAAGATTGATCCAGACACAGACATCGAACGCGACCACATCGTGGCGACCGTCACTGGATCAAACCCGGAGGCGGTACTGCAGGTGCTGCCTGACTTTTCGACTGGATATCACTCCCGCAACGGGGGTGGTGACCTGATTGAAACCGACGGCGATCTACCAGTATTGGATCTGCGGGCGCTGCCGGTTCACCAATCAGGCGACGGCTCGAAGTTGGTTGAGTCTCCAGTGGCACGGCGGCGCCCAGGCGCGACCACCTTCGGTGTGGCCGCGACCGCGCTGCGGGCGTTGACCTCTCTCGGCCTGGCCGGGTTGGTGTTGGCGGGCAGTTGGGCCAGTTTGGGTGCGGATTCAGGTTCGACGCAGGAGTGGTTGGTGATCGCAGCGGTCTTGGCCGTTGCGGCTGCAATCGATGCAACCTTGGCTGTCGCCACTTTCTGGGGACGGAATTGGTCGCGGTTGGTGTTGTGTGCGGTGAGCGTGGCTGGTGCTGTGCTGGTGTTGTCCGGAAGGGCCGTGGAGAATCAGCAGGGACCAGCGCATTTGGGCTTGGTGACCTTGGCAATGAGTGTGCTGGTCTTGCTGGCCTTGTCCAGTGAGTCGGCGAGGCAGTTCGCCTCCGGACGGCCTGGCTTGGTTAAGCCACTCGGAGCGTCCACCTAAGATTGGACTTGACCCAAAGACCCTGGCGTTGTGTGCTGGTCACTCGCGCCGAGCAGGAGACGTTCATGACCAAGAAGACGAGTCAGCAAACGCCGAAGGCGGACAGTAATCGGCAACGGCTGCGCGCGCAACGTGAGGCTGCGGCGAAGCGGGCTCGGGCGGCCATGATTACCCGGTTCGCGGTGATCGGTGTGGTGGTGATTGCGCTGGTTGGGGCAGTCGTCTGGGCGGTGACGACGGCGATGAAGCCGCAGACCATTACGAGCGGCGCTGGCTATTCCGTCACCTTTGGTCAAGATTCGGCCCCAGTGACGGTGGAGATCTATCAGGATTACATGTGCTCGTACTGTGGCATTTTTGAGCGGGGCAACGGTGATGATCTGCAGACCTTGTTGGATTCAGGACAGATGAAGCTGCTTGTTCACCCAGTCTCCTTCATGGACGAATACTCCTTGGGCATGAAGTACTCGACGCGGGCGGCGAACGACTTCATCGCTGTCGCCAAGGCCGAACCAGATAAGGCTTGGGCGTTCAACCGGGCACTGTATGAAAACCAGCCCAGTGAGAACACCACCGGGTTGGACAATGCTCAGATCGCTGAGTTGGCTAACCAGGCCGGGGTGAGCGCGGCCACCATCGCCACCTTCACTGATCTGGCTCAGACGGCGTTCGTGAACAGCATCGCCGATGTGCCTGCGGATTCGAGTGGCAAACGGGGCACCCCATCGATCTTCATCAACGGCACCAAGTTCTCCAACGTCACTGCGGTTGGTCCGTTCAAGCAAGCAGTGCTGGCCGCGGCTGCCAAGGATTAGTTGGCAGTGCGCCTTCGGGGTGTCGCAAAGGCTCAGTTTGCCAGCCCTGCGGTGTATGTAGCTTTGCCCATTTGTGAGGTGGCGTCCGCACGCTAGGCTACTTACTGACCGTTCGGTAAGTAGGAGGCCTGGTGGAGGATAAGCAGCGCAACAAGGTGTTAGCCGTGCTGTTCGTCGGCGTGCTGATGGGGGCGATCGACATCGCCATCGTCGGTCCCGCATTGCCAGCCATCAGCTCGTACTTCAATCTGGACGCCCGCGCGGCCACCTGGATCTTCAGCGCCTACGTGCTGGCCAACCTGGTCGGCACGCCGCTGATGGCCAAATTGTCCGACAACTTCGGTAGGCGGGCGATCTACCTTCTCGACATCGCCCTGTTTGCCGTTGGCTCAGTGGTGGTAGTCGCCTCTGGGGTTGGCGGCGGATTCGCCTTGTTGCTGGTCGGCCGAGCGATTCAAGGTCTTGGGGCCGGTGGCATCTTCCCGGTAGCCAGCGCAGTGATCGGCGACACCTTTCCGCCCGAACGCCGGGGCAGTGCGCTGGGCATGATCGGGGCGGTATTCGGAATGGCCTTCGTGATCGGCCCGATTCTTGGTGGGGTGTTGCTGACACTTGGCTGGCAGTGGCTGTTCCTAATCAACATTCCAATCGCCGCAGTGGTGATGGTGTTGGCATGGCGTCTACTGCCCCACGAACGCCTACCGCAAACCGGCGGTTTCGACTGGTTGGGCATGGGCCTGCTCGCCTCGGCACTGGGCTCGATGGCCTACGGCCTAGTCAGCATCGATGCGGCCAACTTCATGGCCACGGCTTCTTCAATCACGGTTTGGGGTTGGCTAGCGGTTTCGGCCGTCTGCTGGGTTGGGCTGATCAAAGTGGAGCAAGGTGCAGCTAACCCGGTCTTTCCTACCCAGCTGTTCGCCCGCCGCCAACTGAGCCTGAGCTATGCGCTCACCGCTGGGGCCGGAATCGGGGAGACCAGCATGGTGTTTCTGCCGTCCTTGGCGGTCGCCGCTTTAGGCGTGGACGTAAAGGTGGCCAGCTATCTGCTGCTGCCAGTGGTAGTGGCAATGGGCTTCGGCTCGCCAGTGGCCGGCAAGCTACTGGACCGAATCGGTTCAAAGCCGGTGATTCTGGGCGGGGTATCGATTCTGACCCTTGGCATGTTTTCCCTGAGTTTGTCGGCGAGTTCGCTGGCAGGCTTCATCGGCTCGGGGGTCCTGATTGGAATCGGCCTGTCGGCACTGTTGGGTGCCCCGATTCGCTACATCACCTTGAACGAAACAACCAAGGCCGAGCGGTCAGCCGCGCAAGGGTTGGTGAACATCTTCACCAGCACGGGACAGATTCTGGGCAGTGCGGTGGTCGGCGCGGTGGCCGCGTCCTTCGTAGCATCTGGCCAGGGGTATCAAGCTGCCTACGCCATGATCGGTGTCTTGGGGGTTGGCCTGCTGGTGGTGGCACTGTTCTTGAAGGCACGTGGCGATGAGGCCAAGCCGGTGGCAGAATCCGCAGGTGGTGAGCATGCGTGAGCGGATCCTTGAGGTAGCCACTGCCCATTTCGTGGAGCAGGGCTATGACGGGGTTTCGATGCGCGAAATTGCTGCCGACTGCGGCATCACCAAGGCCGCGTTGTATTACCACTTCGACGGCAAGTCCGAACTACTAAACGAAGTGTTCACTGACTATCTCGACCAGACCGGCGAAGTGGTGGCCGCCAGTGTGGCGGCTCAAGGCAGCGTTGAAGAGCGGTTGAAGCTGCTGGTGCGCGGATTGTTTGCGCTTCCGGCCCCGCGCCGAGCGATCATGCGCCTGGCCATTCACGACGTGGGCCGGTTACCTGACCACCAGCAGGCCGCGTTCGGGATCGCTTATCGGCAGCAGTTCCTGACGCCGATTCGCGATCTGGTGTCGGCTGGCATCGCTGGCGGGGAGTTGGTGGAAATCGAACCAGACTTCTGCGTCAAGCTGCTGCTAGGCATGGTCTACCCGTTCTTCGCGCCTGCCGCGGTCGGTGTCGAGTCCGGTGAAGTCGACGTCCTGCTAGAGGTCTTGTTCGGCGGTCTGCGGCGCCGCTGAAGGCCGCAGGCCGCCGAATCGTTGGTCCAATTCGTGGTTAGGCCAATACGTCTGCAACCGGGGTGTACCCCAGGCCAAAGGCCTCAGCGACGCCTGGATAGGTGATCTTGCCGGCGGTGGTGTTCAAACCCAGAGCCAACGAGCGGTCGTCGCTGCAGGCTTGCCGCCAACCCTGGTTGGCTAGCTTCAATGCGTAGGGCAGCGTGGCATTGGTCAACGCCCAAGTTGAGGTGTTAGGCACCGCACCAGGCATGTTCGCCACGCAGTAGAACACCGAATTGTGCACGGTGAAGGTCGGATCGGCGTGGGTGGTCGGATGGCTATCTTCGAAACAGCCGCCCTGGTCGATAGCCACATCCACCAACACCGAGCCCGGCTTCATCGCTGCCACCAGTTCGTTGGTGACCAACTTGGGTGCCTTGGCGCCCGGGATCAGCACCGTCCCGATCACCAGATCGGCGGCCAGCACCTGTTCGCGGATTGACAGTCGGCTCGACACGATGCCATGCACCCGGTTCTCATAGCGCCAAAAGGTGGTGCGCAACTTCTCCAGATCGGTGTCCAGAATGGTCACGTCAGCGCCCATGCCGAGTGCCACATTGGCGGCGTTCTGGCCGGCCGTGCCGCCGCCGAGCACCACGACTTTGGCATTCGCCACGCCGCCCACGCAGCCCATCAGGACGCCTCGGCCGCCTTGGGCCTTCATTAATGCGTGGGCCCCAACCTGGGGTGCCAGGCAGCCAGCAACCTCACTCATGGGGTAGAGCAGCGGCAGCAATCCGTTCGGTAACTGGACGGTTTCGTAGGCGATCGCCGTGGTGCCAGCCGCGAGCAAGGCGTCCGTGCCCCGACGGTCAGCTGCCAGGTGCAGATAGGTGAACAGCAGCAGGTCTTCGCGCAGGTATCCGAACTCGGAGGCAATGGGCTCTTTCACCTTCAAGACCATCTCGCCGGCGGCCCAGGTGTCGGCTGCGGTGGGCAAAATCTGGGCGCCCTGGGCAACGAACTCGGCATCGCTGATCGAGGAACCGGCACCAGCGCCGGATTGGATGAAGACCTCGTGGCCGTGGCTCACCAGCTCGGCGACGCCGACTGGAGTGATCGCAACCCGGTACTCGTGATTCTTGACCTCAGTTGGAACAGCAACGCGCATGGCTTGGTCCTCTCAAAGTGCGCGGATGGCAATGCTGAGTTTTCCACTCCGGCGAGCGTTAGTTGACCACGTGCTCTGCGGTGAGAGTTGGTAATAGACTTAGCCCTGTACGTGCTCCGGGGTCGGTGTAATTCCGAACCGGCGGTGATAGTCCGCGACCCGATCGCAGCCAGCGACCGGTAGACCTGGTGGAATTCCGGGACCGACGGTGAAAGTCCGGATGGGAGGATGCACGCGC
>DHWU01000066.1:0-11364 GCA_002413345.1 Propionibacteriaceae bacterium UBA5174
AGGACGACACCGGCGCCAACATCTCGATCGAAGATGACGGCACCATCTACATCGGCGCCGACAATGGTGAATCCGCTGAGGCGGCTCGCGCCATCATCAACGGCATCGCCAACCCGACAATGCCGGAGCGGGGCGAGCGTTACCTGGGCACCGTGGTGAAGATCATGCCGTTCGGCGCCTTCATCTCTTTGCTGCCCGGCAAAGACGGTCTGCTGCACATCTCCAAGCTGCGCGCCCTTGCCGGTGGCGGACGCGTGGAAAATGTGGAAGATGTAGTCAGTGTCGGCCAGAAGATCCAGGTCGAAATCTCCGACATCGACGACAAGGGCAAGCTCTCGCTGATCCCTGTGGTCGAGGAGACTGAGGCCGCTGAGGCCAACGCCTGAGTTGAACCAACGAACCGGCGTCCCACTTCGGTGGGGCGCCGGTTTTCGTTTGTGGCGATAGCCCAAGCGGCGCTGCGGCAAAGGCGTCGGGATGGAACGACTCAAATCCCAAAATGGCGGCGGAGTTGAGCCAGCTGTGCAGCCCGAACTGCTCGCGGTCTTGGGCAAGGCGTCGAGTAGGCTTGCCCGGTCAAGTTCGCGGTTGGAGAAACCGCCAGATTGGAAATGGGGCAGCTATGCGGGTAGCAGTATTTGGCGCCAGAGGACGGATGGGTGCGGAAGTCTGCCGAGCCGTGGAGGCCGCTGCCGATTTGGAATTGGTGGCCGGTATTGATGCCGGTGAAGATCGTAGCCCGGCGCTGGCAGCTGAGGTAGTAGTCGATTTCACCGTACCCAGTGTGGTGATGGGCAACTTGGAATGGTGCATCGAAAATGGTGTCCATTCAGTAGTCGGTACCACCGGATTCACTGCTGAGCGGCTCGACGTGTTGCGCACCCAGCTAGCCGCGAAGCCTGAGGTGGGCGTGCTGGTGGCCCCCAATTTCTCGATCGGGGCGGTGCTGATGATGCACTTCGCTGAGCAAGCCGCGGCCTTCTTCGAATCGGCCGAGATCATTGAACTACACCACCCCAACAAGGTGGACGCCCCCTCCGGCACAGCGCAAGCCACTGCGGCTCGGATTGCCGCGGCCCGGGCGGACGCTGGGCTGGGTGCGGTGCCTGACGCCACCAACACTGGCTTGGCCGGAGCGCGCGGGGCTGAGGCGAACGGAATCCACATTCACGGGGTACGACTGCGCGGCCTGGTTGCGCACCAGGAAGTGCTGTTTGGTGGCGAGGGCGAGACCCTAACCATTCGGCACGATTCGCTGGACCGGGTGGGTTTCATGCCTGGTGTGCTGGCCGCCGTGCGGGCCGTCCCGGGGCTGCCGGGGCTGACCGTGGGGATTGAGGGATTGCTCGGGCTGTAGCGGCCCAAAGAAGTCAGGACAGTGCGGTGTGCAGCCGCAACAGTCGCAAGGTAGGCCCAGCGGTATCCATGCCGATTTCGGTATGGGCACCGTCGGCGGCCCAGCCCGACTCGGTGAGGAAACCGCGCAGGGCGTCGTCGGTGGAACTGACCCACCAAGTGGCCCGGGTGAACCCGTCGGCCCGCAGCGTGTCTGCCAGGGCATTCAACAATCGAGAACCGTGGCCTTGGCCGCGGGCGATCGGGTCAATCATGAATTCGGCCACCAGAGCGTCTGCGCCCGGCTCGGCGTCCGGGTCGTCACTGGGGCCGATTGCGGCGAAGCCCGTCACTCGCTGATCACTGAGCGCTGCCAGAACCCGGAATTGAGCCAACGGCGGCCGGTGGATGGCTGCAGCCCAACTTTCGGTCATGGCGGCGAGGTTCACCGACTCCAGCAATTGGGCTGCGGCCGGATCGGGGAGGGCAGCCGACCAACTCCGCCGTTGCAGGGCGGCGATCGCGGCGGCTTCGGTTGGTAGGGCCAGGCGGACGGAGTCAGCTATCACGGCGGTCACCCTACCTGCGTGGCCACGATAGGTTGGCCCAGTGCGAGAGTCTTTGCGAACGCCCCCACCGCTGGCAGCCGACACCCTGAGGGTGATTCCGTTGGGCGGCCACGGTGATGTCGGGCGAAATATGAGTTCGTTCGAGATCAATGGCGACCGGATGTTCATCGACTGTGGAGTGTTGTTTCCCTCTGAGGAACACCCTGGAGTGGATCTGATCCTGCCCGGTTTAGACCTGATTGAAGAGGGACTCGACGAGGTCAAATGCTTGGTGCTGACTCATGGTCATGAGGACCACATCGGCGCGGTGCCTTATCTGTTGCGCCGACGCAACGATCTGCCGGTGTTTGGTTCCCGGCTGACCTTGGCGTTGCTCCGCGAGAAGCTTCGCGAACATCGGATCCGCAATCACGACTTGCGTGAAGTGGCTGAGGGCGACCGGTTCAGCGTCGGCGAATTTGAGCTTGAGTTCTTGTCGGTGAACCATTCCATTCCGGACGCTTTGGCCGTGGTGCTTCGCACCAAAGCCGGCACGGTGTTGCACACCGGAGACTTCAAGACCGATCAGTTGCCGTTGGACAACCGGCTGACGGACCTGCGGGGCTTTGCCAGGATCGGTGAGGAGGGGGTCGATCTGTTCATGGTCGACTCCACAAATGCTGAGACTCCCGGGTTCACCCCCCACGAGCGCGAGATTGTGCCGGCCCTGGAGCGGGTCTTCGCTGGTGCCAAGCAGAAGCTGATCGTGGCCTGCTTCGCCTCCCATGTGCATCGGGTGCAGCAGGTGATGGACGCCGCCGTCCGCCACGACCGCAAGGTGGTCTATGTGGGGCGTTCGATGTTGCGAAACATGACCGTGGCTCGGGAATTGGGTTTCCTACACGTGCCAGAGAACACCTTGATCGATCTGAAGCAGATCGACAACTACCGCGATGACCAGGTGGTGATCATCTCTACCGGTTCTCAAGGGGAGCCGCTGAGCGCCCTGTCGCGGATCTCCAGCCACGAGCATCCGGTAATCAGTGCTGGCGCTGGCGATGTGGTGCTCTTGGCGTCCTCGCTGATTCCGGGCAATGAGAATTCGGTCTATCGCGTGATCAACGGACTGACCCGCAATGGTGTGCAGGTGGTACATAAGGCAAATGCCATGGTCCATGTTTCTGGGCACGCCAGTGCCGGTGAGTTGCTCTACTGCTACAACCTGGTCACGCCGAGAAATGTGCTGCCAGTTCACGGCGAGGTCCGACATCTGGTCGCCAATGCCAAGCTTGCAGTCTCCACAGGCGTGCCTGAGTCAAATGTCTTAGCGGTGGAAGATGGCGCGGTGATCGACCTGCCCGCCGGTGGGACGGCAAGGGTGGTGGGTCAACTCGATTGCGGCTACATCTTCGTGGATGGCCTAACCGAGGGTGAGATCTCCGACACTGAACTCACTGATCGAAAGATCCTGGGCGAGGAAGGGATCATTTCGGTGGTCACCGTGGTGAGTTTCCGCTCCCGGAAGTTGATCAGCGGACCAGACATTCACGCCCGAGGCTTCAGCGAAGACGATGCCGTGTTTGACCAGGTGCGTCCCGAATTGGTGAAGGCGCTGGAAGGGGCATTGGCTGATGGGGTGGAAGACACCTTCCAACTTCAGCAGCTGGTGCGCCGCACCATCGGCCGTTGGGTGAACAACAACTACCGCCGACGCCCGATGATTCTGCCGATCGTGGTGGCGTCCTAAGCGCTACGAAAAGCCCGTTGTCCGATTCGCGCACCCGCTGCCGGTTCGGGTATCGTGGGCAGGTCCCCGTCGTGGGGGCCGCTCTAGTGCGCGTCTGATGACGCGCCAACATAGCTAGAAAACGAGGAGACTCCAGTGGCTGCTGTCTGTGACATCTGTGCCAAGGGCCCGGGCTTCGGTCACAACGTGCCCTGGTCGAAAAAGAAGACCAATCGTCGCTGGAACCCGAACATTCAGCGGGTTCGGGCTGTCGTAAACGGCACCCACAAGCGGCTTAATGTGTGCACCTCCTGCCTGAAGGCCGGACGCGTCACTCGCTGACTTAACGCACGAAGAGGCCCGCCTTGGCGGGTCTCTTCGTGCGTTCTAAGACCTGAAGAGATGCGCCAATGAGCTGGGCTGGGCGCGAATCTTCAGATTCCGTAAGGAATGCCTCCGGAACCCCAGCCGGTTTCGAAGAGCCCCGCGGTACCAATCTGGGCGGACCCGATACCTTAGGTTGGGGCAGTGTCAAAGACCCTGGCTGGTGCTTGGCGAACCTCAACAGGTAAAACCGACACTTGAGGAGCCGCCGGTGCCTGTGCCGGAATTCTTGTGGTCTGCCGGAATTCTTGTGTTCGGCTTGCGGCGCTTCTGAAAAGACTTGAAGCGCCGAGCGTGACCTCAGCCGGGCGAAGGGACCGCGTCCCGGCGGGTGGCGTGGTGAGTGTGGGTAGCAACGCCTAGGGTGATTGATCGTGGATACCGCGATCGGAGGCTGGCACACCCAGCTGTATGCCCAGCTCAACGCAGCATTGGGATCGGTGTTGGGGGAGCGGACTGCCAAAGAGTTCCAAGGCCTTCGCATCCACACGGTTGGCGACCTACTTCGGCACATTCCCCGGCACTATCTGTCAGGCACTGACCTAACCGAACTGGCTTCGTTGGTGCCCGGCGAGTTGGTTGCGGTGACCGCTCGCGTGGCCAGTCTGCAGCAATACCAATCCCGCCAGACCGGCGCCAGATCGCGTCCGGGACGGTTGGAGGCCACCCTTACCGACGGTGACGGACGTCTGGTCGCGACCTTCTTCGGCAAGCCCCATCTCTTGGATTGGTGGGAAGCCCAATTGCGTGCTGGAGTGGCGGGGCTGTTCGTCGGCAAGGTTGGGGTCTTTCGTGATCAACTCCAGATGAGCCACCCGACTTTCGTAATGATGGACGCCGCCGGGCGGATCGTGGCCAGCTCAGAGGAGAAGGAGCGCCTGGCCACCTTGTCCAGCGGGGGACTGGTCGGAATGTATCCGGCTACCGCAAAGCTGCCCACCTGGAAGGTTGCCGAATGCGCGCGGTTGGCGCTGGCTGCCCTCGGTGATTGTGTGGATCCATGGCCGCAGTGGTTACGAGATCAGGCCGAGGTAATGGAACTGCGGGAGGCCTTTGCCGCCGTCCATGAGCCGACGAGCTTGGCCGAAGCGGCCCGAGGTGCTGCTCGGTTGGTGTTCGACGAGGCGATGTCCACCCAACTCACCATGGCCTATCGCCGGGCCGATTCGGCCGCCCGCGCGGCTCGTCCGCGGCCGCGGATTCCTGACGGCCTGCTGGCCGCGTTCGATGCCCAGATGCCGTTCGAATTGACCGCTGGGCAGCAGCAGGTCAGCGAGGCGATATTCGCCGACCTGTCCCAGTCCCGGCCGATGCAACGGCTGCTACAAGGCGAGGTTGGTTCAGGCAAGACCGTGGTGGCTTTGCGGGCCATGCTGGCAGTGGTTGACACCGGCGGTCAGGCTGCGCTGTTGGCCCCCACTGAAGTGCTAGCTAGCCAGCATTACCAGACCATCACCGGTCTACTCAAAGACTTGGGTGGCGGACGAATGCTGGGCACCCCCGAGGTGGCCACTGATGTGGTGGTCTTGACCGGCTCGATGTCGACCTCGGCCAAACGCTCAGCCCTACTGCGTGCTGCTAGCGGTGAGGCCGGAATCGTGATTGGCACGCACGCCCTGTTGGCTGACCAAGTGCAGTTCGCTGAGCTCGGCTTGGTGGTGATTGATGAGCAGCACCGGTTCGGGGTCGAACAGCGGGCAGTGTTGGCTGGCAAGGCCGAAGCTGCCCCGCATGTGTTGGTGCTCACCGCCACTCCGATTCCCAGATCGGTAGCCATGACCGTTTTTGGTGACTTGGAGACCTCGACCTTGACGGAATTGCCAGCGGGCCGGGCGGAGGTGACCACTGTCGTGGTCGACGCTGCGACGCATCCGCAATGGGTGGACCGGGCCTGGCAGCGAGTGCGTGAAGAAGTCGCTGCCGGGCGGCAGGTGTTCATCGTTTGCCCGCGGATCGGCGGCACGAAGACAGGTGAGGGTAAGGGCGTTGTGGAGTTGGCCGCGGAGCTCGGCGAAGGGCCGCTGAGTGACTTGCGGCTAGGTGTTTTACATGGCCAGTTGAGCAGTGAAGCCAAAGATGCGGCAATGTCGTCCTTTGCTGCGGGAAGCGTGGACGTTCTGGTGGCCACGACCGTGATCGAGGTCGGAGTGGATGTGCCGAACGCCACCATGATGGTGGTCTGGGACGCCGACCGGTTTGGTATTTCTCAGCTCCACCAGCTCCGCGGACGGATCGGGCGCGGAGCTCATCAGGGAGTTTGCCTATTGGTCACCAGCATTGCGGTCGGCGAACCAGCGCGCACTCGGCTGGACGCAGTGGCCGCCACTAACGACGGATTTGCGCTGGCCGAACTGGATCTGGAACAGCGGCGGGAGGGCGATGTTCTCGGTTCGGCTCAGGCGGGGAGCCGTTCCAGCCTTCGGCTGCTTAGCGTGCTTGAGCACAGCGATGTGATCGCCCAGGCCCGCGAACTCGCTGCAATCGCGGTGACCCGAGATCCGAACCTCCGCACGCCAGGATTTGCCGACGCGATCCGAGCCACGGATTTGCTGGCCGCCGGAGATTGGCTTGAACACAGCTGAGCTAGTCTTGGCGATTGTGACCAGGATCATCGCGGGGACCTGCAAAGGCCGCCGGCTGCGGGCTCCCGCGAGTTCGGCCACCCGTCCCACCACTGATCGGGTGCGGGAGGCAGTGTTTTCGGCGATCGCCGACTGGGCCGGTGGTGGAGGCCAGCCCGCGGATCAGATGTTGGCTGGATTATCCTTCCTCGACTTGTACGCCGGGTCCGCGGCGGTGGCCTTGGAAGCAGCCAGTCGCGGGGCGGCTCCGGTCTATGCCGTGGAGTCTTTGGCTGCAGTGGCCGCAGTTGCCAAGGAAAACGCCCACACCACCGGATTGCCCGTTCAAGTGATCACCCAGCCGGTTGAAAGATGGCTGGGCACCTCAGCGCTTGGATTCGACGTGGTGTGGGCTGATCCGCCTTACGGCTTGGACAACTCCCGTTGTACAGAGGTCCTGACTCAGGTGGTGTCTGGCGGGTGGTTAGCGTCAGATGGACTACTGGTACTAGAGCGATCATCAAGAGATGAACCTGCTGATCTGCCAGCGGATCTGACGGAACGCTGGCAGCGGCGTTACGGTGAGACCGTCCTATATTTCGCAATGAAGGGTGCACCTTGCTAGCCGTCTGCCCGGGTTCTTTTGACCCGATCACCAATGGGCACCTCGATGTGATCACTCGCGCAGCTGCGATCTTTGAGGAAGTCCTGGTTGCTGTGGGTCAGAACTCAACCAAGCAGTACCTCTTCACCGAAGATGAGCGAATTGAGTTGGTTCAGGCGTCGGTTGCCCACCTGCCGAACGTGCGAGTCGAACGACTCAGTGGGCTGTTGGTCGACTTCGTCAATGCGCGGGGTGGCCGGGTTCTGGTAAAAGGGGTACGGTTTGCCGCTGACTTCGAATTCGAGTTGCAGATGGCGAACTTGAACTCGGCTGTCGGCGGAGTTGAAACGTTGATTTTGCCCGCAGCCTCGCAGTGGTCGACGTTGTCGTCCACTATGGTCCGTGAGATTGCTGTTCACGGAGGGGACGTGTCCAGGTTTGTGCCCAAAGCAGTTGCCGAGCGGATCCGCAAGAAATCCGTAGGAAAGGAGCAGTTGCCATGATCGACCAGACTGAGCGGGTCCTTCAGGAATTACTGGAAGTGGTGGAGGGTGCCAAATCGGTGCCGATGTCCGCGTCCTGCATGATCAATCGTGCCGAGGCCGTCGCGCTGATCGAGAAGGCCAGGCAAGCGCTGGGCGAGGATGTGAAAGAGGCTCAGCGAGTGACTGCCACCAGTTTGGAGACCTTGGAGAGGGCCCAAGCTGAGGCCAAACAAATTGTCGGGGCTGCTGAGGAGCGAGCCGTCTATCTGGCCACTCAAGACCCAGTCTTTGAGGAGGCTCAGCGCAAAGCGGCGATGCTGGAGCAGAAAGCCCTGGCCGACACCGAAGCTTTGCGACGCGAAGCCGACGCCTACGTGGATGCCAGGATCGCGACTTTTGAAGCCAGTCTGCAGAAGACCATGGCCCAGGTGCGCACCATGCGGGAACGTTTGGCGCGACGCTCATCGTTGGATGATGACAACACCACCGCGCTGCCCAAACTGGACGCCTGAACCGCCGTTTTGCTGCGGCGTGTGCAGGCTTGGTAGAGTTGCTCGTTGGTTATAACGCTGTCGAGCCATGCCGAAGGGAACTGTTGTGACTCCCAGCATGCCTGACCCCAAATCGGGGTTTGTCCTAGACACCCGCGAACTCAATCGTCGGGCTGGCACGCTGAAAGAAGTCACGCGGGTCGCGGAGGCGCCTGATGGGCTCGGCATCGGAGTAATCGGAGTGCCACCTGGCTCGCCCGTCGATCTCAACCTCCGGTTGGAATCGGTGGTAGAGGGGGTGCTGGTTACCGGAACCGCTGTGGTTCAGGTCCGGGGTAACTGCACACGTTGCTTGGAAGAGGTCGCCTCAACGGAGGAGATCGATATTCAGGAACTGTTCTGTTACCCGGGCAAGGATCTCGGCGACGATGAGGCCAGCCGCATCGAGGGTGATTTGATCAACCTCGAACCGCTCATTAGAGACGCGGTGGTGCTTGACTTGCCGTTCACGCCATTGTGTCGTCCGGACTGTGCCGGGTTGTGTCCCACCTGTGGGGCTGACCTAAACGCTGATCCGAATCACGCCCACGCTGAGCCCATCGATCCTAGATGGACTGGGCTGACGGAGTGGACGCAGCCCAAGACCGAATCAAATATCAAGGAGTAACGCCGTGGCTGTCCCCAAGCGGAAAATGTCCCGTGCAAACACCCGGGCCCGCCGTTCGATGTGGAAGACGTCCGCGCCGACCCTGGTGACCTGCGCGAACGCTGCCTGTGGTGCTGCGCACCTGCCGCACACCGTCTGCCCCGAATGTGGCCAGTACGGTCCGCGTGCATCCCGCCGCCAGGTTCTGGACTCCTGACTTTCGAAGCCACGTCCAGCGATAACGCGGTCACGAGCCGCGCACTGCAACTGATTGAACAGTTGGGTATCGATCTTGATCCCCAACTGTTCCGCCTTGCCATGACTCACCGGTCCTACGCCTACGAGCATGGTGGCCTGCCCAACAATGAGCGGCTGGAGTTCCTCGGCGACTCGGTGCTGGGCGTGGTCGTCACCGAGCACCTCTATCGGGCCTACCCGGAACTGCCTGAAGGGCGGTTGGCGAAACTGCGGGCAGCCGTGGTGAACGCTCACAGCCTGGCTGATGTATCTCGTGAACTGCAGCTGGGCGCCCAGATCTTGCTGGGCCGTGGCGAGGAAGCCACCGGCGGTGCGGATAAGTCCTCGATCCTTGCCGATGTCTTGGAAGCCTTCCTGGGCGCGGTATTGATCTCTGCCGGACGCGACGCCGCCGACCGATTGATCCGGCATCTCTTCGACCCGCTGGTCACTGAGGCAGCAGCGTTGGGTGCTGGTTTGGACTGGAAGACCAGTCTTCAGGAATTGGCTGCGGATCGTGATCTTGGTCCAGTCAGCTACCAGATCACCGAATCTGGCCCGGACCACGACAAGCGTTTCGAAGCCGCAGCCGTAATTGCCGGGCAGACTTATGACCACGGCCAGGGCACTTCGAAGAAGCAGGCTGAACAGGGCGCTGCTGAGCATGCTTTTGTCGCACTGAGCGCTGACGCTGGCTGATGCCTGAGTTGCCTGAGGTTGAGGTTGTCCGCCTCGGCCTGGCCCAGGCACTTCCGGGACGAATGATCGCTGGTGTACGGGTGCTTCATCCGCGTCCGGTCCGTCGCCATGCTGGTGGAGTCGACGACTTTGTGACCAGCCTGATCGGGCGCCAATTTGTTGAGCCGAAGCGACGCGGCAAATTCTTATGGCTGCCCTTCGCTGATTCGGACGCATTGATGGCCCACCTGGGTATGAGCGGACAGTTCCGGGTGGACGATCCGGGCACTGCTTTGCCGCCGCAATGTCGGGTGGTGTTCAGCTTTGAGGACAACGGCCCAGAACTGCGCTTCGTTGACCAGCGAATGTTTGGCGGGATTTGGCTCAGCCCAGGCGGGGCCGAGGCGCCAGCCGAGATCGCTCACATCGCTTTGGATCTGTTTGATCCTGGACTCGACCTCGTTGCGCTGGTGGCTGCGATTCGTTCTCGGAAGTCCGGGATTAAGCGGGTGCTGCTCAACCAACAGGTGGTCTCTGGAATCGGGAACATCTACGCCGATGAGGCGCTGTGGGCCGCCCGCGTCCACTACGACACTGCTGCTGATCAGCTCAGCGCCGTCAAAGTGCGTGGTTTGCTCGTTGCGGCTACCGAAGTCATGACGGCGGCCTTGGCTCAGGGCGGCACCTCGTTTGACGCTCTTTACGTGAACGTCAACGGTACTTCCGGCTATTTCAGTCGTTCGTTGTCAGCCTACGGTCGGGACGGTCAACCCTGTCCGCGGTGCGGCCAGGGCATCGTGCGAGAGGCGTTCATGAACCGCTCCTCGTATCGCTGTCCGCAGTGTCAACCAAGGATCGTCGACTGATTGGGTGCCGATGGTGCTAGTCAGCCCCTGGCCCGTATATCCTTCCCAGTTGTGAGGCTCGCCGATTACTACCAGCGTTATCGCCACGTTCTTAGGCAGTTCATCAAGTTCGGCCTAGTCGGCGGTGCTGGGGTGGCGGTCAACATGACGGCTACGGTTGTGTTGAACAAGCTGCATGGTGGCACCAAACATGCCCAAGACATTTTGTTCCCGATCCCGGCAACTGACTTCAATTTTCGTTACACCTCGTTGGTGTGGATCTGCGCCTTTTTGGTTGCCAACTTGTTCAACTTTCAGCTCAACCGCTCTTGGACTTTTCACGGCACGTCCAAGGCTCCTTGGTGGGACGAGTTCTGGCCGTTCTTGGCGGTCGGTAGCACCGCCGCCTTCATTGGCATGTTCATCAAGATCGGGTTCGGCAACGAGAACTCGCTCATCTATCTGCGCAGCCCCTGGTTCCATGAAGATGCCGGACTGCAATCGCGGGAATACTGGGCCCAGCTGCTTACCATCCTGATCACCATGCCGATCAATTTCTTGGCCAATAAGCTGTGGACCTTCCGACACGTGCGCCGCAGACACGCCGCGAAACAGCCGGTGGTGAACGGCTGAGATGTACCTAAAGAGCCTCACTCTGCGCGGCTTCAAGTCGTTCGCCTCTAGCACCACGATGGTGTTCGAGCCCGGGATCACCTGTGTGGTCGGCCCAAACGGATCCGGCAAATCGAATGTGGTGGATGCCCTCGCCTGGGTGATGGGTGAACAGGGTGCCAAGAGTCTGCGCGGCGGCAAGATGGAAGATG
>DHWU01000066.1:11600-11928 GCA_002413345.1 Propionibacteriaceae bacterium UBA5174
CTGCGCGGCGGCAAGATGGAAGATGTCATCTTCGCGGGCACGTCGGGACGGGCTCCTCTGGGCCGGGCTGAAGTTGAGCTGAAGATCGACAACAGCGACGGTGCGTTGCCGATCGACTACACCGAAGTCACCATCAGCCGCACGATGTTCCGCAGTGGCGGTTCCGAATATGCGATCAATGGCTCGCCGGCACGGCTATTGGATGTCCAAGAACTGCTCAGTGATTCGGGCATCGGCCGGGAGATGCACGTCATCGTCGGCCAGGGCCAACTCCATTCCCCCTTTCCAGCCACTCCTGAGACTCGGCGGGGGGGTGGCGGAAGACGCG
>DHWU01000005.1:0-13703 GCA_002413345.1 Propionibacteriaceae bacterium UBA5174
TGATCCCTTTCACCGACCCCCTCTTCCCCGTGGAAGCCGACGACGGCGACGAACCTGATACTGACCGAATCCGGCTGCATTACCAATCGATGGTCCCCCCGCCACAAGTGCTGGAGTACCTGCTCGCCGACGGCTCACGAAAGGTCTTGCGTTCACACCCAGTGCTAGACCACCCCGAGCATGGCCCCTATCGACCCGGCGACTACCAGCAACGCCGCGAATGGGCCATCGCTGACGACGGCACCCGGATTCCGATCTCCTTGGTGTATCGAACAGACACCCCTCTCGACGGCAGCGCCCCGAGTCTTCTCTACGGCTACGGAGCTTACGAAATCAGCCTGGCACCGAGCTTTTCGATCGCCCGACTCAGCCTGCTTGATCGTGGCTATATTCACGCCGTCGCCCACGTTCGAGGTGGTGGCGAACTTGGCCGGTCCTGGTACGAAGGCGGCCGATTGGCCAATAAGACCAATACCTTCACTGATTTCGTTGCCTGCGCCCGACACTTGGTCACCGCTGGCTACACCCGCGCAGACCGACTCGCCGCCGAGGGCGGAAGTGCTGGCGGTCTGTTGATCGGCGCCGCGATCAACCTGGCTCCGGACGCTTTCGCCGCCGTCCATGCGGCGGTGCCGTTCGTGGATGCCCTGACTACAATCCTCAACCCGGACTTGCCGCTGACTGTCGTCGAATGGGAGGAGTGGGGCGACCCACTTCATGACCGTTCCACCTACGCACGAATGCGCGAATACTCGCCCTACGAGAACGTTCACCCCGGTCAATACCCAGCAATCTTGGTCACCACCAGCCTCAACGACACCCGGGTCGAAGTGACCGAACCAGCCAAGTGGGTGGCCGAGTTGCGTTACACCACCGGTTCGCGTCGCGAAATCCTGCTCAAGACCGAGATGGTGGCTGGCCACGGCGGCGCTTCAGGGCGATACCAATCGTGGCGGGATGCCGCTTTTGAACTTGCCTGGCTGATCACCCAAACCACCGCCTGACCGCTCAACCTGACCTGGGATCAGGCGCCCATCTAGCGGCCCAGCACCGGCCTTACCGGAACGCCGTTCTCCGTATTCCTACCGTGGTCTCGCCAGCTTGTCAGACCACGGTCTTAATCTGCCCGGCAGCGCTGCCCCCTGGGTCAACGATGCGCGCCAGACTCTCCACAACACCGACCTCGACCGTTGTACTTAGGGCGACAACGAAGGAGTCGAAGTGATCGCAGCCGCACACCGGATCCGCAGTACCGACGGGATTGATGGCAAAGATGCAGTTGGCCTATATCTGGACGGCATTGCGAAGACTGCACTACTGACTGCAGCCGAAGAGGTTGAGCTAGCTCGGCTGATTGAGGCCGGACGCTACGCGCAAACAATTCTGGATCGGTCGCTAAGTGCAGCGGACACCAAGGCGCGCAAGGTGACCGCATCTGAAGACGAACTGCGTGAGATCGCCGCTGTGGGCGAGGCTGCGATGCAGCGCTTCATCACCGCCAACCTGCGTCTGGTCGTGTCAGTGGCCCGCAAATACGGCCGCTCCCAGATGCCGCTGCTCGACCTGGTCCAAGAAGGCAACACTGGCCTGATCCGTGCGGTAGAGAAGTTCGACTACACCAAGGGTTTCAAGTTCTCGACCTACGGCACCTGGTGGGTCCGTCAATCGATCTCGCGAGGCATCGCACAACAAGCGCGAATCGTTCGACTTCCGGTGCACGTGGCCGAACAGGTGAACCAGGTTTCAGCCACCCGACGTACCCTCGAACACCGGCTGGGCCGCGAGCCAGAATTGGCCGAGATCGCCGAGGAACTCGGGGTTGCCCCCGAAGCGATCGTCAACCTACTGCGCCTGTCGCGCGACCATGTCAGCTTGGACGCCCCGCTTGAGGAAGATGGGGATACTGCGCTGGGCGATCTACTGGCCCGGGAAACATCGCCTGGACCTGACGAGATGGTCTTGGACGCCGAGGATCGCTCCCGGCTCGAAGCACTTCTGGCCAGCCTTGACGAACGCTCTGCAGACGTCGTCCGCCGCCGCTACGGCCTGCTCGACGGACGCCAGGCCAAGTTGGTCGACATCGCCGCGGTGTGGGGAATCACAGCTGAACGGGTTCGCCAGATCGAACGTCAAGCCATCTCCAAGCTGCGCTCCGACTCAGTCGCGGCCTAACCAATACTTCAAAGCCCTGGGCCCGTCCGCGCTGGTCCGGGGCTTTGTTGCGTCTAGCCCGCGGCTCGATCAGCGCCGGAAGTCGTTGGGCGGGTCCTGCTCAGCTAGGAATTGTTCTACCGCGGCACCGATCTCCTCGGCGCTGGGCATAGAGGCCCCACCGCTGGAAGCCAGCCGGTCGTACTGCTCCTCTAGGGCATGGATCATCTCGGGAAACTCGGCGTCCTCCGCAGTCTCGGCTTCAATCGAAGCCAGATTCGCCTGTGCCTGTTCGTGCAACGGATCCAGCTTGAGATCCAGCCCACCTGCACCGCCGAGGCGTCCCAGCACTGCTGCAGTGGCCTGCGGGAAGGTCGCCTGAGCTAAGTAATGCGGCACGTGGGCGACAAAGCCACCGGCCAGGAGCCCGGCTTGACCGGCCCGGTACTCCAGCACATGCGCGAAGGCGCCCGGAAGCTGCACCCGGTCGATCCACATCGGGTTACCAGAAACCCGTTCCGGGTCAGTGGAATGTGCGGTGACTAAGGTCGGCCTGGTGTGCGGCACGGCCATGGGCACCCCAGAACAAGTTAACAACTGGGACACCCCAAGCTGCTGCGCCAATTGCAGCACGGCGGCCGAGGCCCGGTTCCATTGCGTGTCCGGCTCAGGGCCACTCAGCAGCAGGAAAGTCTTGCCCTCGGTATCAATCAACCGATGTAGTACTAATGAGTAGTCGGTGTAATCAGTCCAGTGGTTGGTATCGAAAACCATTTGTGGACGTCGTGAGCGGTAATCATGCAACTGGTCATGGTCGAAGGTGGCCAAAACCTGATGCTCACACGAATCGAGAAGGTAACGCGCCGCGCTGTGCGTTACCGATCCAGCGTCGATATAGCCGTCGAATAGGTGGATTAGCGCTGGCCGGGCGTCAGCAATCGAGGCAGCCAGCTCTGCCTGAAGGTCATATAGCGAACTCGGATCCAACACTCGGCCACTTTACCCCGACAGTTCCACCCGGTGCGGCTAAGGGTTCAACTTGGCAAAGGCCGCGCGGACTCGTTTTGCCGAGATCGGCGCCGCGGTGCCAACCGATTGCGCAAACAGGTTCACCCGCAATTCCTCCAGCAGCCAACCGGCCTCGGCTACCGCTACTGGCAGCGGACCAGCTGGGCAGCGAGCACAGATTGCTGCGTACTCATCTTCCAGTTCGGTGATCAGCTGCAAGCCATCGGCTTCGCGCCGCGGGTTGCTGCGACAGGTCTCTAACCGCCGCCGCAAGGCCAACAGATAGCTCGGTAACCGCCGCCAGGCGGCCTGGGGCGTGGCCGAGATGAATCCTGAATAGACCAGGCCACTGAACTGCTCTCGGGCGTCCGCGGCAGTCTCGGCCGGCGCCTCGCCCAGTAACCGAGTCACTTCACCAGCGAGAGTGAGGATTTGACCAGCCAAGGTGACGCTCTGTTGTAAGGCACCTGCTGCCTGCGACCGCACGGCGTCACTCAGTGATGTGAAACTGGACGCATCGCGCACCTGCCAAAGCCCACCACAGTGATCGATCAGCTCACCAACAACCTGCAATCGCGCATCGGCCAGTAGTGCTGGCACGCTCGGATATGGCGAGGTGGCCAAGGCCAGTTTCGTGGCATTACTCATTCGCGCGACCACCGACTTCGTCGGATCGACCGTGGTCAACACCACCAAGCGACGCAGGCCCAGCCGATGGGACCGCAGCGCCGATTCGCGCTCGGCGAAGACTTCCACCCCAACCCGGTCCCCCCGATCAACCAGACCCGGATAACCCGGCATCGGATCGCTGAGCTGCTGGGGCAGAGTGTCGAAATCCCAGGAGGTCGCACCCTGATGAGTGAGATGGCTGGCGGCGGCGTTAATCGTCCGGCTCACCTTGGGCGCCAGCCGGTGAGCAAGCTCTTCAAGGTCGCGGCCGACGATCGGTTCGGCGTCCGGAGTGACTACCCGAAATCGAACCCTCAGATGCTCAGCGATCGCTGCTGGCTGCCACGCCGACGCGGGAACTTGAACCCCAGTCAGCGCCGCAATCCCCCGCCCCAGCGCCGTCCAGAATTCCTCAGCGTCTGCACCTGGGTGGGCACCCAACCAAGCCAAAACCCGACGGGCGGTGTCTGGGGCTGGCACGAGTTGAGTGCGCAGTTGCTTAGGCAGGCCACGAATCAGCTGGGTGGCGACTTCGGCTCGCAAACCAGGAACCTGCCAGGTGAACACCGCTGGCTGGAGTGTGGTGAGCAGGGTCAGCGGCACTTCGACGGTCACCCCGTCATGCCCACTTCCTGGGTCAAAAGCGTAGTCAACGCGAAGTTCCCCAGCCGAAGTGAGCCAGCTTTGAGGAAACTCGTCGCTGTCGGTGGCCAGCTCAGGAGCAACTAGATCGTCGAGGCTCAGGTCCAGCAGTCCCGGATTCTCGCGTCGAGCATCCCGCCACCAACGATCAAAGTGCGCCACGCTAACCACTTCGGCGGGAACCCTCGTCGAATAGAACCCAGCAATCGATGCATCGTCAACCAGCAAATCTCGGCGCCGATTGCGATCAGCGAGTTGTTCGGCCTCCGCCCGGACGGCTTCATTTCTGGCCCAGAAATGGTGTCGAGTACGCCACAGACCTTCCACCAAAGCTGAGCCAATAAACACCTCGCGCGCAATCACCGGATCGATCTTGGCGTAGCTCACCAACCGCTGAGAGATGATCGGAACACCGAACAGACTGACGGTCTCGTAGGCCACGCACTGCCCACCCTTGGCCGACCAATGCGGCTCGGAATAGTGCCGCTTGAGTAGGTGGCCAGCCACTTCTTCAACCTGTTCGGCGGTGATTGGGGCCACGCTCCTAGCCCACAACCGGGAAGTCTCAACCAACTCCACCGCCATCACTAGCTCGGCCTTAGTGCGGGCTGCACTCGACCCGGGATTGATCGCGAACCGCGCCCCTCTCGCCCCCAAGTATTCGGCCGGACCGCGCCGACGGCCGCGTTCTGGCTTAGCGATGCTGGCTGCATCCAGCAGCCCGACGTGGGAGAGCAACCCCGCCAACACCGCAGTGTGAACCCGCTCCAAATCGGCTGGTGCGTCGTTTCGAACCAGTTTGAGCTCTCGACAGGCCTCCCGAAGCTGGGTGTGTAACTCTTGCCATTCCCGCACCCGCAGAAAGTTCAGGTACTCGCTGCGACACATCCGCCGGAAGGCATTGCCGGAAAGCTGCTTACGCTGCTCGCGCAGGTAGCGCCACAGCCGCAGCATGGCCGCAATGTCAGAGCCGTCGGGAGTCGCCTCGCCCGCTTCAGCCAAAGGCGCCCAAAACCTGCGGTGCGCAGCGTCAGCAGCAGCCTCGGCTTCCGCTGGACGCTCGCGCACATCAGGAATCGCGATTCCGGCCACGATCGGGAGCACCTCCCGCAGGCAACTGAGACGGTTTGCCTCAACCAGCATCCGGCCCAATCGGGGATCCACCGGCAGTCGGGCCAGTTGCTGCCCGACAGCAGTCAGCCGCACCTGGTGATTCTTGCCTCTGCCGCCGCGAATCGCACCCAATTCGGTGAGCAAGCGCAACCCGTCCCGCACCTGCGCAGTGTCTGGCGTTTCCACGAAGGGAAACCTGGCGATGTCACCCAAACCCGCAGCAGCCATCTGCAGAATCACCGAAGCCAGATTCGTCCGCAAAATCTCCGGCGTCGTGAATTCAGGACGAGATTCGAAGTCTTCCTCGCTGTAGAGACGAATGCACACCCCCGGCCCGAGCCGACCGCAACGTCCGGCACGCTGGTTGGCTGAGGCTTGCGAAATCGGCTCGATCGGCAACCGCTGTACCTTAGTTCGGGCCGAATAGCGCGAGATCCGGGCCTTGCCCGGGTCAATCACATATCTGATACCAGGCACCGTCAGCGAGGTCTCGGCAACATTTGTGGCCAACACGATTCGCCGTCCGGTATGGGCGGTGAACACCCGGTGTTGCTCTGCGACCGATAGTCGGGCGTACAGCGGCACCACCTCGGTGAATCGAAGGTTCAAGCCGTTGACCGCCTCAGCGGCATCACGAATTTCCCGCTCACCGGAGCAGAACACCAAGATGTCGCCGTCCAGCCGGGACAACTCCGTGACCGCCTCACAGATGGCATCGCTTTGATCATCACTGGTTGGGCGGTAGCGCATTTCGACTGGATAGGTTCGGCCGGAGACTTCGATCACTGGCGCACCATCGAAGTGCGCGCTGAACCGCTCGGTGTCGATGGTGGCCGATGTGATGATCAGCTTCAGATCGGGGCGCTTCGGCAACAGCTGTTTCAGATAGCCGAGCAGAAAGTCGATGTTCAGACTTCGCTCATGCGCCTCGTCGATGATGATCGTGTCGTAGCGGCGCAACAGCCGATCATGAGAAATCTCGGCCAACAGGATGCCATCGGTCATCACTTTGATCCGGGTCTGCGCACTGCGTGAGGAAGAGAACCGCACCTGAAAGCCAACGGTTTGCCCCACCGGTTCACCCAGCTCTTCGGCCATTCGGGTGGCCACGCTTCGGGCTGCGATTCGGCGTGGCTGGGTGTGGCCGATTCGCTGCCGTCCGGCCAATAGAGCGATCTTGGGCAACTGGGTGGTCTTGCCCGAGCCAGTCTCCCCAGCGACCACCAAGACCTGGTGTCTGCGCAAGGCCGCAATTAGTTGGTCGGCATGGGCGCTAATCGGTAGCGACTCATCGAAGGTGAGTACAGGCAGATCAGCGGTCATGGCTGGGCCAGCCTACTCAAGCACAGGCAGCACCAGATGCCACCGCCAAGCTCAGGACCCGTGACTGTCCTTGGGCCTAATCACTGCGACCGGGCACCGTCCATGGGTCAACACGCCCCGAATCAAACCGCCTACTGAATAGGTCGGAAAAGAAGCGTGTACCTCCAGCATCAACAAATCGAGCTCATCAGTGCGGGCCACTAACACATCAACCGGGTTGCCATAGGAGACCTCCAAAGAGACCTCCGCATCTGGATAGTCCTCGGTGATCTCCGAGATCATCTCCGACATCCGTTCTTGAGTCACCGCCACTGCAGCCTGCTGCTGTTCCTCGGTGGGCTCCCCGCCGGTGAACCAGCGGCCCTGAGGCGAGCGGAAGATGCTGATCACCACTACCCGGCCGCCAAATTGGGTGCACTCCTGCAAAGCCCACTCCAAAGCGACCGCGCCGCGAGCCGAAGTGTCGACCGCCACCCCGATCACCCCGGTGCGCCCTTCATGCGGAGTGTCGATGGCCGACACCACAATCACCGGGCAATGCGCAGCGCCGACCACCCCGACCGAGGTTGAACCGACAAACAGCCGCTCGCCTGGCTCAGTGGCCCGCCGTCCGACCACAACCAGGGACGCCTGATGACTCATCCGGGTCAAGGCCGCAGCGGGATTTCCCAACACCACTTCAGTGCGCACCCGATTTCGCGGGAGCCCAGCAGCGACCGCGTCTTCGACCCCTTTGGCCACCATCTCGGCGGCGTTGAGTTTGATCTCTTCCGGATCGAAAACCACACCCCAGGCACTATTCAGCACGGTGTCGTCGACGGCATGCACCACGACCAACTCCGCTGCCCGCGCCTGGGCCTCGGCTATGCCCAGCTTCAATGCCGAATAGGCATCGTCAGAACCATCAAAACCAACCAGCACGCGGGACGGGCCCTGATAAGGCGTCAGCATTCCAAGCCCCCTCCAGTAGTGGCCGAGACCGCGCGTCCAGAATACGAAGCCGGCGTGATCACGACCGTAAGTGGATGCTCGCCCGGCGCCCAGGGTTGCGGCAGCAGAAGATGTTCAGGAACCTCGTCCAGATACCCCTGCGCAGTCCCCCGCACCAACACGCTCCAGCCAGTCGCGGTGTCCTCATCGACATCATCGATCTCAAAACTCACCGGCAGCTGGGTGCGAAACTCTCCCATGATGGTGTCCGGACGAGTGCGGAAGGCGATCAACTCGCCGGTGACCACATAGGTCACCGGAAGGATTTGTTGACCGCCAGCCGACTGCCAGCCGACCCGGCCCACGCCGCGGGCGCGCAACAGCTGGCGACATTCGTCGCCCGAAAGTCGAGTGAAGTGCCCGTCATAGTCCATCGCGCCGAAATGTTACCCGTCGGCGGGGCTCTGTGGGGATTTGACCGGCCACCTCGGGGTGGCGAAATCACCGCAACCAGGTCGAAGCAGCAATCACCACCGGGATTGAAGCCAGCGTGGAAACGAAGATCGCGTCTCGGGCCAGCAGCGGACTGACCTGATACCGCCCAGCGATCAGGTAGATGTTCTGTGCTGTGGGCAAGGCTGCGATCACCGTAACCGCCAACACCTGCGGTAGCGGGAGGTCAAATACCAGCGTTGCCAGTACGTAAGCCAGCGCGGGGTGCAACAACACCTTGATCAACGACACCACTAGGAGCTCGGGGGCGTGTGGACCTCGCCCAGGCAACGGATCCAACCGCAGCGACACCCCGAAGGCCAGCAGCATCGCTGGCACGGCAACCGCACCCAGCATGGACGCCGGCGTCCACAGCAACTCAGGAACTGGGATTCCGGCAGCGTTCACCAATAGACCTGCCAAGGTGCCGACCGTCAACGGATTGCGAAACGGCAGGCTCAGGTACCGCTGCCAACTCAGCTTGTTGCCAGTGTCGGACGCCGCGCTTGCGTCCAGCAGAGCTAACGCAGCGGGCTGCAGCAACCCGATCTGAATCAACAGGATCGGGGCCATCCAGGTCATATCACCCAATACATAGGCCGCCACTGGCAAACCCAGATTGCCAGCATTGGTGTAGGCCGAACATAAGGTGCCGATCACCCGAGCCGGAGCGCGCAGGGGGCCGAAGAACACCCTGGCGATGATCAGATAGGCCGCGATGGCACCAACAATTGCCAGCGCAGAAACCACCAAAGTGGTGCTGAACAGGTGGCGAAGATCAGCTCGCGCCACCAGTGTGAACAAGAGCACCGGCGAAGCGACACTGAACGCAACCTTCGACAGCACCCTGCGTCCGGCTTCGTCGATGACCCGGAACTGCGCAGCGACCCACCCCACCCCAATCACTGACCAGATGGTGAAATAACCGCTCAATGCTGCCTGCACCCGCACAGCCTAAGGTGCACGCCACATCTAATGGTGATGGAATCGGCACGCGGAAGTGCCTACGATGTGCGGGTGCCGCAGCGAAACCACCTAGTAGACCTAGCCCGAGTGGCTTCAATGCTCGTTGTGGTCATTTTCCACACCCTTCTGTGGCAGGTGCTCCTTGTGGATGGGCGCGTCCGGATAGTGCCGTGGGCGCCAGGCCCGGCGTGGTGGGCGATCAGTTGGATCTGCACCATCATTCCGGTGTTCTTCGTCGCGGCTGGCTACGCAAACGCCGTTGTCGTGGACAAGTGGCGGGCCTCTGGTGCGCAATACGGCGCTTTCCTGACCTTGCGCGGCGGCCGGCTACTCGGACCGATGACCCTATTTGTGGTGATGGTGGCCGTCCTAGCCTCCATCGCAGCCTGGCTGGGTTGGGCCAACGAAGCCGCCACTTTGAGCAAGCAGTTTGCTCAGCTGTTGTGGTTCGCGGTGGTCTATTTGCTTCTCCTTGCCTCTGCGCCGCTGACTGTCTGGCTGCATGACCATGTCGGCGGCTGGGTGATGCTGCCATTGCTCGCCGCCGCGATCGGAGTGGACGCAGCAGTCCGATTCACCGGAGACGTCGGCCTGCAATGGGTCAACCTGGCGTTCGTTTGGCCGCTGGCGCACCAATGGGGCATCGCCTACCACCGCGGGTGGTTCCGCCGCTGGCGGATGCCCATTCTGTTTGCCCTGATCAGCGCAGGGATCGCCACCATCAGCGGTTTAGTCGTGTGGTTCCACTACCCCGCATCGGCGGTCGCCTGGGCTGACATTCCGGTGGCCAACCTGCTGCCGCCGACTCTGGCGATCACTGTCTTGGGCTTCTGCCAAGCCGCGGTGATGGCGATCCTCGAAAAACGCGGCGTTGCCGACCGGCTCAGTAAACGCACTGCCAGGGTGGTGCAGATCACTAACGCACTGCTGCTATCGGTCTACCTTTGGCACGTTCCGGCCATCGTGGTCAGCGCGGCAATACTGGTCGGGCTGAGCCTCTTGTGGCCAGCCGCGACCCCGGTGTTGCTCAATCCAGTGCTGCTGATCGCGTTGGTAGTGGCCATCGTGACGCTCGTGGTCCCGCAAATCGCACGGGTGGAAGCGCGACTGATCCCCACCCCTGGACCGGGGGCGCCGAACAACACCACCGCAATTCTTGGTTTCGCACTGTTCGCCTCTGGAACCTGGGCGGTCTGGCAATCCGGCGTCCTGATTTACCCCACAGAGCTCCAGGCCGGATTTGCCCTGCTCTGGTTCCTGGCTGGCGTCTGGGCACTGCGACGTGCCACTATCCACACCTCAGGCTAGACTGCGCCCACAGCGGATCGGGTTGGAGGTTTGATGGATCCGGCTATCTTGATGGATCCGACCAAATGGGACGTCCCATTTCCGATCATCGTCGCAGCACTGTTTGTGATCGTGATGGGACGAGCCAACGCAACCTATTGGCTTGGTCGTTTGGGTTTGGCTGGTCTCCGCCACACCAAACTAACCAAACTGGTGAACTCACCGGGCTATCTGCGCGCCACCGAACGGATTGATCGTTACGGCGCCCCAGTGATCACTCTGTCGTTCTTCACCATAGGTTTCCAAACCCTCGCAAACCTGTCCGCTGGCGCCACCGCGATGAAGCTGCGGCACTACCTGCCCGCGGTCAGCCTCGGTTCGGTGATCTGGGCCTTGTTGTACGCCACCATTGGCAAAGCCGTCTACGGGGTTCTAGGTTTCCTATACGGAAGTTCACCATTCTTGGCGATCGCCGTGTTCGTGTTGATTGCCTGCGCCATCGCAACCTATGTGGTGTGGCAGTACCGGCGCCGCACCGCCCCGGCCGCCTAGACAGGGTTCCACCATGGCAGAAATTCGCAAGTTTGATCCCGAGGCCGGCAACGCCATCGCCCAGGCTCTTCGAGCTGCCATGGGCGACCCAGTACACCCAAAAGCTCCCGGCGAAACCAGTTCGATGCCAGACGTAGCGCCCGTGCCAGCTGCACCGCAGACGTCAACCTTCCACTTCACCGTAACGACCATCGAAACCAGCGAAGCTGACGATTCGGACGAGCCGAACTGAGACCTCGAGTCAACCCACTGAAGCCCGGTTTACCAACTCAGTCAGAGCTGGTGAACCGGGCTTCAAGCGCTCTCGCGCGGATCTTGCGACCTGGGACTATCGAACCGGGGCTATCGAACCGGGCCCCCTCGAACCGGGGCTGGGGGCGCCGGCCTAAGCCGACGCCCTCCAACCACTCAGCTACAGCCGCTGGTCGAGCCGCAGCCTTCGCAGATGTAGCAAGAACCCGAACGGCGCATCTTGGTGCCGCAGGTGAGACACAGCGGCGCGTCCACGCTCATTCCGGAGATCTTCTCCAGCACCTCAGCAGTGGAATGCGCCTCCATCGACACCATCGGAACTAATGCGGGCTGGTTCGCGCCATCTTCATGCACTCGGATGTCGTCGGAGGCATCGTTCTTCAACGATTCTGACTCGATCACGCCGGCTTCATCCTCTTCAGAGAGGTACTTGCCGGTCTCGACGTAACGAGCCCGCTCAGTGGCTGTGTAGATTCCCAACTCAGACCGCTCATCAAAGGCCAGGTAATCCAGCGCCAGCCGACGGAAGATGTAGTCCATGATCGACTGCGCCATCCGGACGTCCGGATCATCGGTCATCCCGGCCGGTTCGAACTTCAAGTTGGTGAACTTCTGAGCGAACTGTTCCAACGGCACGCCGTATTGGAGACCGATCGACACCGCGATCGAGAAGGCGTCCATCACGCCAGCCAAGGTGGAACCCTGTTTGCCGAGTTTGAGGAACACCTCACCGAGCTTGCCGTTCTCATACTGACCCGAGGTCATATAACCCTCCGCGCCAGCCACCGAGAAAGAGGTGGTGCGGCTGACCCGCGACTTGGGCAACCGGCTGCGACGTGGGCGGTATTCCACCTTCACCGGGGCCGCCGCGTCCACTGGAGCCTTCTCCTCAGGCTTCTTGCCATCGCTCAATGGCTGGCCCACCTTGCAGTTGTCGCGGTACACCGCGAGCGCCTTCAGACCCAGCTTCCAGCCTTGGGCATACACCTCAGCAATCTCTTCGACGGTGGCACTCTCAGGCAGGTTCACCGTCTTCGAAATCGCCCCGGACAAGAACGGTTGCACCGCAGCCATCATCCGCACATGGCCCATCGGCTTAATCGCCCGCATCCCCATTGCGGTATCGAAGACTTCGTAATGCTCCGGCTTCAAGCCGGGGGCATCAACCACATGGCCATTGTTGGCGATGTAATCCACAATCGCCTCTACGGTCTCATCGGTGTATCCCAGACGGTTCAACGCCCGCGGAATGGTCTGGTTCACGATCTGCATCGACCCGCCACCAACAAGCTTCTTGAACTTCACCAAGGAGAAGTCCGGCTCGATACCGGTGGTGTCGCAATCCATCATGAAACCGATGGTGCCGGTAGGCGCCAGCACTGACGCTTGCGCATTGCGGAAGCCATTCTTGGCCCCCAGCGCGACCACCTTGCTCCATTCGGCAGCGGCTTCGGCCAACACCGGCTTGTCCAGGCCATCGAAGACTCGCACATCGTCGCTGGCCGACTGATGCTTACGCATCACCCGCTGATGCGCTCCGGAGTTCTGGGCGTAACCGTTGTAGGGACCCACGATCGCCGCGAGCTCCGCCGAACGCCGGTAGGAGGTGGCAGTCATCAGCGAGGTAATCGCCGCAGCAAGCGCCCGGCCACCGTCGGAGTCATAACCGCGACCCACAGCCATCAATAGCGCACCCAGGTTGGCGTAGCCGATCCCGAGCTGACGGAAGTTGCGGGTGGTCTCACCAATCGCTTCGGTCGGGAAATCGGCGAAGCAGATCGAGATGTCCATCGCGGTGATGATCAACTCGACAGCTTTCACGAAGTTCTGCACGTCGAAGGTGTCGTCATCCCGCAAGAACTTCATCAAGTTCAGGCTGGCGAGGTTGCAGGACGAATTGTCCAAGCTCATGTACTCGCTGCACGGATTGGACGCGTTGATCCGTCCCGATTCGGGGTTGGTGTGCCAGGCGTTGATGGTGTCGTCGTACTGAATGCCGGGATCGGCACAGGCCCAGGCCGCTTCTGAGATCTTGCCGAACAGGTCGCGAGCTTCGACACTCTGCAGCACCTCGCCGGTGGCCCGCGAGCGCAGACCGAAGTCGGTGCCGTCTTCTACGGCGCGCATGAACTCATCGCTGACCCGCACCGAGTTGTTCGCATTCTGGTACTGAACGCTGACGATGTCTTTGCCGCCCAGATCCATGTCGAAGCCGGCATCGCGCAGCGCGCGAATCTTGTCTTCCTCACGGGCCTTGGTTTCCACGAATTCGTAGATATCTGGATGATCCACATCGAGCACGACCATCTTGGCCGCGC
>DHWU01000005.1:13940-26067 GCA_002413345.1 Propionibacteriaceae bacterium UBA5174
GCACGACCATCTTGGCCGCGCGCCGGGTAGCACCGCCGGATTTGATCGTCCCAGCGCTGGCGTCTGCACCGCGCATGAAGGACACCGGACCAGAGGCAGTGCCGCCAGAGGACAGCAGTTCCTTGCTGGAACGGATCCGCGACAGGTTCAGACCAGCCCCAGAGCCGCCCTTGAAAATGAATCCCTCTTCCTTGTACCAGTTGAGGATCGACTCCATGGAGTCATCAACACTGAGGATGAAGCAGGCACTCACCTGCTGAGGGCTGGCCGTACCAACGTTGAACCAGACCGGGGAATTGAAGCTGAAGTACTGGTGCAACAGCATCCAGGCCAGTTCCTGCTCGAAGATCTCGGCATCCTCGCTAGTGGCGAAGTAGCCATTCTCTTCACCTGACTTGCGGTAGCTGGTGATCACTCGATCGATCAGCGCCTTGAGGCTCGACTCCCTTACCGCCGTGCCTAAAGCGCCCCGAAAATACTTCGTGGTGACGATGGTGGAGGCATTCACACTCCAGAAATCCGGGAACTCAACGCCGCGCTGTTCGAATACCGTCTCGCCGGTCTTCCAGTTGGTCTGCACTACGTCGCGAGACTCCCAGGTGACCTCGTCATAGGGGTGAACGCCTGCGGTGGTGAAGATCCGGGAGATCTTCAAGCCGGGAGACTTACGACCACCTTTAGTGGTGGCCCTTACGGTCTCGGTCATGATGGAACTGCCTTTCGCTGTTCGGGGGGCTGTGTTCAGGGGTTAGCTAGCGCCGCTTGGCGCAGGTTTTCAATCTCGGTCTCGAAATCCTCGACCGATTCGTACTGTTTGTAGACGCTGGCGAAGCGCAGGTAAGCGACCGCGTCCAGCTCACGCAGCGGACCGAGAATGGCTAGACCGACTTCTCCAGCAGGAATCTCGGCCTGGCCACTTGCCCGCAGACCTTCCTCTACCTGCTGGCCAAGCCTGGCCAAATCCGCTTCCGAGACCGGGCGCCCTTTGCAGGCTTTGGCGACTCCGTTGATCACCTTTTCCCTGGAAAATGGTTCTACTACGCCAGATCTCTTCACCACGACCAGTTGCATCTGCTCCAAAGTGGTGAACCTTCGCTCACAGGACGCACACTGCCGGCGCCGTCGGATGCTCTTGCCATCTTCGGCAACCCGGCTATCCAATACTCGGGTATCGGTGTTTCGGCAGAACGGGCAATGCATTTCGTCCGGCCTCCTTGCGCTCAACAGTGGGTAACCCTGTGGAAAAGATGTGCGTAACAACCACTAGCTGTGGACGAAACACACTGATGCAACTACTAGATGTAGAGGCTACGCAGACAGGACCCACCATGCAAGACCGGCGCGGCGTGTCGCACAGGCTCGCCAAATTTCTACCAAAAGCCACACCTCAGCGAAGTGCAGCCACCACCGGAACAGACGAGGGAGACGAACCCGCCGGGGCTTCCGGCACTGCCAGGAAGGCATTCACCAGCACCACCACCCCCAGCACAAACAGCCCCACCAGGGCCGCCAGCACCACTGCGATCCCCCGATCCGTGAGCCGCCACGAATCAGCAGCCACCCCACCGATGCTCGGCGTTGGTGCCGCCAACTCAGGCACTAGCTGAAGCCTCGCCCGAGGCGTCGAGTCGACTCGCCCTGCAGATCGCCGGGCACCAACCAGCGAACCACGACGATCACTCACAAGTTCATCAACCAGTACCGCACTCATGGCTTTCACCTCTCTCGAACACCTGTTCGATACGCTAGCACCCGCCTGATGATTATTCGAACAGCTGTTCGGCGCGGCGTGTTGCTGAATTCAGCTTCACAGGCGCCACTGACACTTCCGCAGCCAGGGCGATCACAAACATCACCCCCACTGCAAACAACCTGACAACACGCTCGAACATTTGTTTGATTCCTTCGGCTCGGAGGGTTAGTTTGAGTGCCATGGCAACCAAGTCGAGTACCCCGCGCCGCCCCGGCCGTCCCCGCAAAGAAGAGGTGGCCGCGCAGCTGGGCACCAAAGTCAGCGAGCTTCCCGACGGCCCAGTGGACGCCGAGGGCCTCACCCCGCGGCAACGCCGCATTCTGGAAGTCATTCGCGACGAACTGGCTGATCGCGGCTACCCACCGAGCATCCGCGAAATTGCCGACCGAGTAGGCCTCGCTTCCTCCTCCTCGGCTGCACACCAGCTGAAGGTGCTGCAAACCAAGGGCTACCTGTTCCGCGATCCACACCGTCCGCGCGCTTTGGAGGTGCGGCTGCCGGAATCGATGAGTCCGGCTCCCCAACGCGTTGAGTCAGACCTGCCCGCCCCCTCAGCCACAGCTGTCGAGGTGCCGATCTTGGGCCGGATAGCAGCTGGCGGACCGATTCTGGCCGAGCAGCGGGTCGAAGATGTCTTCACCCTTCCCAAGCAGTTGGTCGGCGAAGGCACTCTGTTCTTACTCGAGGTCAAAGGCGATTCAATGATCGAGGCCGCGATCTGTGATGGCGATTATGTGGTGGTTCGCCAACAGCCCGACGCAGTCAACGGCGACATCGTCGCCGCTCTGCTGGGTGATGAAGCCACGGTGAAGACCTTCAAGCGCACCCCAGGCCAAGTGTGGCTACTCCCCCATAATCCTGCCTATGAGCCGATTGACGGCAACCAGGCCACCATCATGGGCAAGGTAGTGACCGTATTGCGGCGGGTGTGACATCCGCCTGCCAATCCGGGTGAAGCCCGGCGCGAGCAGAACCAAAGTGGGCGGACGCTACGGCGATGAGGCACTGATCGTGGCCGTCCAAGCTCGAGCAGTGGACGGACGCGCCACCGAAGGCGCACTCAAAGCCTTAGCCAAAGCCCTAGGTTGCCCAACCCGTGATGTCACCCTGATTAGCGGCGCAACCAGTCGCACCAAGATTGTCGAGATCCCAGACGACCACGCACAGGCGGTAGCTGATCTGCTTCAGCTTTGAGGCGCCGAAAGCCTGCGCAGCGCCCCAACCGCAGCTTCAGGATCAGTGGTCAGCCAGAAGTCAGGCATCGAGGCCTTCAAGAAGCTGCCATAGCGAGCAGTAACCAACCTCGGATCCAGCACCGCAACTACCCCTCGATCATCCAGGGTTCTGATCAGTCGGCCAGATCCCTGGGCCAGCAATAGCCCGGCATGGGTGGCGGCCACTGCCATGAAACCGTTGCCGCCAGAATCTGCGACCGCCTGTTGACGCGCCTGCATCAGCGGATCGTCCGGCCGGGGAAAGGGAATCTTGTCGATAATCACCAGCCGACAAGTGTCGCCTGGCACGTCGATCCCCTGCCACAACGACAAGGTGCCGAATAGGGACACTTCGTCGTTCTCAATGAACTCTGCGGTCAATCGGGCAAGTTGAGCATCACCTTGGCAGCGCACCGGACGGTCGGGAACGTGCTCACGGCAGTAGCGCGCAGCTGCCTCGGCTGAACGTTGCGAGGCGAACAACCCCAAAGTGCGACCCTCGGCCGCCCACAGCAATTCGGCAACCTCGGCCAGCGTCTCGGTGGTGATCCCATCGCGCCCCGGCGGAGGCAAATGCCTGGCCACATAGAGGATTCCCTGTCGGCCATAGTCGAAGGGAGAGCCGACGTCGATTCCGCGGTATTCCCCGGCCTCGGCTCCGCCCAACCCCAACGAGTTGGCCACTGAGGCGAAGTCTCCCCCGACCTTCAGCGTGGCCGAGGTGACCGCGACCGGGTGAGCGCCGAAAACCTGATTGCGCAGCAGCCCCGACACCGAGAGCGGCGCACAGTTCACCTGGCGCCCAAAACGATCCGACTCCGAGATCCACACCACATCAGCTGGCGCCAACTTGGCCATTCTTTCGGCCACGTCAAAAACTTCCTGAGCTGCGGCTTGAGCCTGTCGCCGTTCCACCTCATCAGCGTCACCACCGGCCAAACCACTGGCGACCGCGCGAGCTGCCGTGCGAACCGTGGCCAACGCTGCCACGATTTCCGCGTCTGGATCGGTCACACGTGCGACCTGGGTCGCGTCCAGGCCTGTTTGGAGGGCGTCGGCGGCGTCCAAGAAGTCCAGACCGACATCATCGTTGAGCCAAGTCAGGCAGCGCTTAGCCACCCGCTCCACCGAGGACGGACTCAGCTCCACTGAAGCTGCACCAGTGACTCGAGAGACCAGTTCATGGGCCTCATCAATGATCAGCGCGTCGAATTCGGGGATCGCAGTGCCCCCGTGAATCGCGTCGATGGCCAGCAGCGCATGATTGGTGACCACTAGTTGGCTGGCCCGGGCCCGCTCCCTGGATTTCTCCACCAGACAGGCAACACCTTGCGGGCAGCGCTGCGCGCCCACGCATTCCCGCACCGGCACTGATATCTGGGCCCAGGCAATCGGGGTGTGGGCGGGGGCGTCATCGCGGTCAGCGAGCCCATCGCCGTCGGCTTCTTCCTCGGCCCAGCGCCGCAGTTCAACCACCTCGGCGCCCAGTTCGGACACCTGACCAGCGGCCGAGATTAGGGCGTCCTGTTCCTCGGACTGGTTCTCGCGAACCTTGAGCAAACAGGCGTAGTTGCTGCGTCCCTTCAAAACCGCGTGGCTGATTCGCTTACCACTCACCTGTTCACAGGCTGCGACTGCGGCTGGAATGTCCTTGTTGGCCAGTTGAGCCTGCAACGCCAGCGTCGCGGTGGCAATCACGACCCGGGAATTCGGCTGCGTCACCAGCTTGGCAAGTGCCGGCGCCAGGTAGCCCAACGACTTGCCGGTGCCGGTACCGGCCTGGACCAGCACGTGCTCACCGCCGGCGAACGTGCGCTCGATCTCAGTGGCCATCAGGTCCTGACCGGCACGGCGTTGCCCGCCAATGTTGTTCACCGCAGCAATCAGGATCTGTTCGGTCAGCGAAGCACTATCCATCATCGACTTGGAGATAGCTGGCCAGATCGGCGGCCAGGTCAGCGTTGACCCGCGCCACGACTTTGGTACCGAGTTCGGTGTGTTCGCTACTTAGGAACTCCCCGGTGCTGTGAATCCGGTCAATCAGATCACCACGGCCATAGGGCACCAATGCACGCACCTCAATCCCGGGGCGCGGCAGTCGGTCTTCAATCCGGATCAACAATTCCGGCAGCCCTTCACCGGTGTGGGCTGAAACGAACACCGCATCGCTGTGCGCACCACGCAGCGCCAACAGAACGTCTGGATCAGCGGCATCGATCTTGTTGATCACCAGTTGTTCAGCCACCCCGGCGGCACCAATTTCGGCCAATACCTTGCGCACCGCACCGATTTGGCCGAACGGATCAGGATCAGACCCGTCGACCACATGCAGCAGCAGGTCGGCCCCGGCTGATTCCTCCAAAGTCGAGCGGAAAGCCTCGACTAGGTCATGCGGCAGATGCCGAATGAAACCGACGGTGTCAGTGAGAGTGAAGACTCGTCCGTCCGCGGTGGCCGAACGCCGCGTGGTCGGATCCAGAGTTGCGAACAAGGCGTTCTCGACTAGGACGCCGGCGCCGGTGAGACGGTTCAATAAAGAGCTCTTGCCCGCATTGGTGTATCCGACAATCGCCACGCTGGGCACCCGGTTACGTTGCCGCTGGGCGCGTTTGGTCTGGCGCACCTCATCGAGTTCCCGCAACCGTCGCCGCAGGATCGCAATCCTGGTCTTGATCCGGCGACGATCAGTTTCGATCTTGGTCTCACCAGGACCACGCCCACCAATTCCAGCTCCGGCCGCTGCCCGACCACCAGCTTGGCGAGACAAGTTGCCACCCCAGCCGCGCAGCCGCTGGCGCAGATACTGCAGCTGAGCGAGTTCAACTTGAGCCTTACCTTCGGCGCTCTTCGCATGTTGAGCAAAGATGTCCAGGATCAGCGCGGTGCGGTCAATCACTTTCACGCCAAGGCGATCTTCCAAGTTTCGCAGCTGAGCTGGTTCAAGCTCACCGTCGCAGATCACGGTGTCGGCACCAGTAGCGATCACCGCCTCGCGAACTTCATCCACCTTGCCTCGGCCGATGAAGGTCGCTGGATCCGGAGATGGACGGCGTTGCACCAGACCTTCAAGCACCTGCGAGCCGGCGGTTTCAGCTAGCAACTTCAGCTCAGCCATCGCAAAATCAGCGTCGACCTGCGTGCCGGACGTCCAAACGCTAACCAGCACCACCCGTTCCAGCTGAAGATCGCGATACTCGACTTCGCTGATGTCGGCCAGCTGAGTGGACATGCCAGCCACGCGACGCAGCGAATGGCGCTCTGCCAATTCGAGTTGTTCCCCGTCGAATTCGTTCTCGTCAGGGTCATCCAAATAATCATCCATGATCGTCACAGCCTCGGGCTAGTCGAAGTAGTAAGTGCCACGAGCCACAATCTCGGCCGGCCCAACCAGCACCGCTTCCGCGCCAGAGTTGTCCACCGCCAGTTGCCCACCGGGCACCCGAACCGTACACGTCGTTCCCGGAGCTGCTACCGAGGCCGCCGCCACTACGCCGGTGCCACAAGACTCGGTCTCCCCCACTCCACGCTCAAACACCCGCATTACTACCTGTCCAGGAGCTTCGATAGTGATGAACTCCACATTGACTCCGTTCGGGAAGGCTGTTGCCGGATCCCAGGTCGGAGCCACGCTCAGATCAAGGTCAGCCACCGAGGCTGCGGAGCCCAGCACTACTACGGCGTGCGGATTGCCCACATCAACCGAGGTGGCTACCCAGGATTGCTGGCCCAGATGTACCTGCGCCGGATCGCCGCGAGTGATCGGCCCCATCGTCACTGCGATCTGTCCGTCAGCCAAGAAGGTGCCGGTACGTAAGCCCGCCCGAGTGGCCACCGTTACCGGCGCCTGGGCGTCAATCAAAGCCTCTTGCTCCAGATACCGCAGGAATACCCGTAGCCCATTGCCACACATTTCGGCAATGGAACCATCGGCATTGCGGTAGTCCATGAACCACCGGGCACCGGCGTCGGCATGGCCAGGCAGTTGAGTCGACTTCACCGCCCGCAAGATGCCGTCGGCACCAATCCCGGCACGCCGATCGCACAACGCGGTTACCTCAGCGTTAGACAACTCGATCTGGGCATCTGGGTCGACGAACAGCACAAAGTCGTTGCGGGTGCCGTGCCCCTTAGCAAACTCGATCCTGCGCATCTCAACCATCCTCGATTCCAGCCTGCACCCTATCTCGCACCGCCAGCGCGATCGGTTTGGCCGCACCGACATCAGCTGGCAGCCATTCGATTCGATCATCTCGACCGAACCAGCCCAACTGCTTTCGCGCCAACCGCCGAGTGCCCTTCTTGGTGGAGCTCTTCGCCTCAGCCTCACTGAGCTCCCCGGCGAGTAAGGCCAGCACTTGGCGGTAACCAATCGCCCGCGAGGCAGTGAGTCCGTCCCGCAGCCCGCGGGCCACTAGCCCGCGCACCTCATCGACCAACCCGTCAGCCCACATCCGCTCCACTCGTGCGTCGATCCGGGCGTCCATGATTGGGCGGGGTAGCTCCAGCCCGTATTGCATCACATTCGCCAAGGCGTAATTCCACTGCGGCAGCTGCGCCGAGAACTCCCCGGTGAGCTCAAGAGACTCCAGCGCCCGCACAATTCGGCGTCCATTGCCGGGCTCTATTGCGGCCGCCGTGACCGGGTCACGCTGCTTTAGCCGTTCATATAGCTGGTGCGCTCCAACTTCGATCAGTTCAGCCTCCAACCGCGCACGAAGCACCGGGTCGGTGGCCGGGAAACTGAACTCGTCCAGGATCGCGTGGACATAAAGCGCAGAACCACCAGCCAAGATCGGCACCACTTCACGGGCCTGGCACTGCGCGATTACCGCCCGAGCCAACTGCTGAAAGTCGGCCACCGACGCAATCTCGGTGACCTCCATAATGTCGATCAGATGGTGTGGAACCCCGGCCCGTTCGGCCAAGGTCGGCTTGGCCGTACCAATGTCCATACCGCGGTAGACCAGCATGGAATCGGCATTGACCACCTCGGCCCCAATCCCGAAGCTCGCCAGTTCCTGTGCCACTGCGACCGCCACGGCGGTCTTTCCACTTGCCGTGGGTCCATTGAGCGCCAGTACCGGGGGTGTAGTCATCAACGCCCATTCTCCTCTGCATCCAGACGCTCAACCAAGCCGCGCCCAAGCGGACCGTCCCAAATCAGGCAGCGAATCAACCCGGTGAGTTGGTGCGCCGGACCAGCTTCGGCAACCCCAACGAGATTCCCGAGTTCGGGTTGCTCCCCGACTCCCACGCGTCACCACCTCGAGTGCGCCGAAGTTGGTTCAGGCCCGCGTCAGCGTTCAGGTGGTGAGGTGCGGCATAGGTGATTTCGACCTTGGCCAGATCGCCTGGACGCGGCCGTACGGCCAGATCCTCGGGCACCTGGACATGCACCAGGCGGTTATCCCGGGCCCGGCCAGACATCCGACCGGTGCCGCGATCCTTACGCCCTTCACCTTCGGCGAACATCACTTCAACCGTTTGCCCCACCAAGCCTTTGTTCTGTGACCAACTGGTCTGGCTAACCAGATCAATCAATCGTTGGTAGCGCTGGCTAACCACGGCAGGTGCGACTTGATCAGGCATGGTCGCCGCCACCGTGCCGGGACGGATCGAGTACTGGAAGGTGAAGGCCGCCGCGAATTCGGCTTGAGCCGCCACATCGAGAGTGGCCTGAAAATCGGCTTCGGTTTCGCCGGGGAAGCCGACGATCAGATCAGTGCTGATCGCAGCGTCTGGAATCGCCTGCCGAACCCGCTGCAAGATATCCAGGAATTTCTCGGCCCGATACGAGCGGTGCATCGCCTTCAAGATCGGATCCGATCCGGATTGCAGTGGCATGTGCAAACTTGGCATCACATTCGGTGTCTCGGCCATAGCTGCGATCACGTCATCGGTGAAGCCCGCCGGATGCGGCGAGGTGAATCGCACCCGCTCCAGACCGTCCACTTCGCCGCAGGCGCGCAACAGTTTGGCGAACGCGCCGCGATCACCAAACTCAACCCCGTAGGTGTTCACGTTCTGGCCCAGCAGGGTGATCTCCTGGACGCCCTGATCCACCAGCATCCGAATCTCAGCGAGAATGTCGCCGGGCTGGCGATCAGTCTCGCGTCCGCGCAGTGCCGGGACGATGCAGAAGGTGCAGGTGTTATTGCACCCCACGCTGATCGCGACCCAGGCGGCATAGGCCGAATCGCGCCGAGTTGGCAAGGTGGAGGGGAACCGGACCAGTGATTCGGCAATCTCCACCTGGGCGGTGTGGGCGATCCGGGCACGCTCCAGCAGCACCGGCAGCGAGCCGAGATTGTGGGTACCGAATACCGCATCCACCCAAGGCGCTTTGCTAACCACAACATCGCGGTCTTTCTGGGCCATGCAGCCACCAACGGCAATCTGCATGCCAGGGTTGGCCTGCTTCACCGAGGCCAGATGGCCCAGGTTGCCGTAAAGCCGATTATCGGCGTTTTCGCGCACCGCGCAGGTGTTGAACACCACGACATCGGCCACTTCACCTTCGACCACCGGCTGGTAACCGACATCCGCCAGCACCCCCGCGATCCGTTCAGAGTCGTGGAAGTTCATCTGGCAGCCATAGGTAACCACCTGGAAGGTGCGCTCAGTGTTCGTCATTACGCAGTTCCCTTCTCGAGGCTGGGTGCGCTGGCCGGGCGAGGCTATCTGGTTCACCGTGCCACCGCGGTCGCCCGGGACTCTCGCACCACAGTCACTTTGATGCTGCCTGGATAGTTCAACTCGGCCTCAATCCGTTTGGCGATCCGGGTTGCGAGCAACTCAGCTTCGGCGTCGTCAACCTGATCGGGACGCACCATCACCCGCACCTCATGTCCTGCTTGGACCGCAAATACTCGTTCCACCCCCGGATCGGCGGAGGCAATCTGCTCCAAACCTTCCAGCCTCTTGGCATAACTTTCCGTGCTTTCACGGCGCGCGCCTGGACGACTGCCACTCATCGCGTCGGCAACCTGCACTAACACGGCTTCGACCGTTGCTGGCTCAACTTCGTTGTGATGGGCTTCAATGGCGTGGGTGATGTCGACATCTTCACCGTGCCGACGCGCAAATTCGGCACCAGCCAAAGCATGCGAGCCCCCATCATCTGGCAGCGCCTTGCCAAGATCATGCAAGAACGCCGCTCGACGGCAGGCCGCGACGTCCAGCCCAAGTTCGGCGGCCAGTAGCCCCGCCAACCGGCCACTTTCTACTAGGTGTGCCAACACGTTCTGCCCGTAAGAGGTGCGGTACTTCAATGCCCCGAGCACTTCCAGAATCTCCGGGTCCAGGTCTGCGATGCCTAACTCCGCAGCCGCTTCCGTGCCGGTCTGCAGGCAGCCCTGTTCAACGCTGAGCGCACAGTGAGCGTGAGTCTGTTCGATGCGTCCGGGGTGGATCCTCCCGTCCGCGATCAGTTCGGTCAAAGTCTGGCGGGCGACCTCGCGACGCAGCGGATCGAAACACGATAGTTCCACCATCCCGGGGGTATCGTCGATCACCAAGCTCGCGCCTGTCACCTGTTCAAAACTGCGAATGTTGCGCCCATCGCGACCGATCAGCCGGCCCTTCATTTCTTCTCCGGGTAAGGCCACCGCCACCGTGGCAGCGTCAAGAGTCTGTTCGGCCGCAACCCTTTGCATCGCGGTCACAATGACTTCCCGAGCACCACGTTCTGCCTGCTCACGTGCTTCGGCTTCGATCTGCTTCGCCAATTGCGTTGCGGCTAAGCGCGCCGTCGATTCGGCCTGAACCAGCAATTCGGCCCGGGCGGCTTCCACGCTCAACCCAGCCACCTTTTCCAGCGCCTCGATCCGGCTCATCTCGGCGCGAGCGGCACTGTCTTTTCGGGACGTGAACTCAGCCTCGGCTTGAATCAGTTCAGCCTCGCGCTGACGCACTTCGCTCTCGCCTTGACTCAGCCGGGCCTCGCGGTCAGCCAACAATTCTTCTCGGTGTTCTAGCCCAGCGGTCAGCGCATCGACTTGATCGTCGCGCTCAGTTTGCCGCACACCCCCGCGTCGGAGCATCGTGGCAATCACCACCACCAGAATTGCGATGATCACTGCTAACGCCACCGCTAGCACCACCACGAGAAACTCCATGGTCACCGGTCTGCCTCCTGTATTCGGGACACGCTCTCGACTCCCCGGCAAATACAGCAAGCTGACCCAACGCCGCTCGCCGGGCCACTACGGCCCGGTGCGCAAGCTATTGGGTTGTCGTGGGGTTCAGGCCCCAGTGATTTTCCCTGCTGAATGATTGAGGCGCCTTGGCGTCCACCAACAAAACTAGGCCGGTGGCGGCAGCCAAGGCAAACCTCAACCCGCGCGGCTCAGTCGAACTCTTCAACTTCTGGTAGGTCTCGAAGCACTTCCCGAACAACTTGGGCCACCACTGAGGCGGTAAAACCCCGCCGGCTCAAGGCCCCGGCCAGCCGCCGGTAACGCACTGCTGGCTCAACCCGGGCAAGCGAGACCACCTTGCGTTCGGCGTAGGCCCGGGCCACTAGGTAGTCCCGATCAGCGTCGAGATCCGCAGCCGCGGCCTCGATGACTTCTCGGTCAACACCCTTTTCGGCCAACTCAGCCAGTAGTGCCCGTCGGCTGCGCTGCCGCCGCGCACCAGCAGCCAGCCAGTCCCGGGCAAACACCGCGTCATCGACCAGCCCGACTTCTTCCAGCCGATCGAGAACCACTTTGGCAACCTCTTCGGGTACCTGTTTCTTACCCAATGCCCGAGCCAGCTCCAGCCGACTCCGTGCACGCACCGTCAGTTGACGAAGAGCAATCTCGCGAGCAAAAGCGACCGGATCAGCGTCCCGCTCCAATTGCTGCGCTGAACCCTCAGCAGCGCTCATCGCCTCAGAACTCCACCTCGCCAGTCACCGGATCAACTCCGTCAGGCACATCCGCAGTCTCACCAATACCAAGTTGACTCAGGATCCGCTTTTCGATCTCCGCGGCCATATCCGGGTTGTTCTTCAGGAAGTTGCGAGCATTTTCCTTGCCTTGACCGAGTTGATCGGCTTCATAGGTGAACCACGCTCCGGCCTTCCGAATGATCGCGCAGTCCACGCCCATGTCGATCAAGCTGCCTTCGCGACTGATTCCTTGGCCATAGATGATGTCGAACTCGGCCTGCTTGA
>DHWU01000063.1 GCA_002413345.1 Propionibacteriaceae bacterium UBA5174
ACCGCCTGGTCGATTTGACCGTGTTGGTCGGTTCGAAGCTCTGATAGGTCACTGAACGCAAGCGTCGGGCCGGTTCGCGGAAATCTCGCGAGTCGGCCCGATGCGTCAATCCCCACTGAAGAGAGGCAAGTTGTGAAGTCGGTAGACGACCTCGGAGACCTGCGCGGTAAGCGCGTGCTGATCCGCTGTGATTTCAATGTGCCGTTGGACGGCGTGACCATCACTGATGATGGCCGGATCAAGGCAGCGTTGCCAACCTTGGTCAAACTCCGCGACGGTGGCGCCAAGATCGTAGTGATGGCGCACCTGGGGCGTCCCAAAGGCACGGTGAAGCCGGAGTTTTCGCTGGCTCCGGTGGCCGCACGGCTGGCTGAGCTGATCGGCTCTAAGGTGACTTTGGCCACCGATGTGGTTGGTCCAAGTGCTCAAGCTAGCGTTGCGACCCTCGCCGAAGGCGAGATAGTGATGTTGGAGAACGTTCGTTATGAGTCAGCTGAGTCGTCCAAGGACGAGGCTGAGCGGGCCGGGCTGGCCGCAAAGTATGCCGCCTTTGGTGATGTCTTCGTCTCCAACGGTTTCGGCGTGGTGCATCGAAAGCAGGCATCGGTCTACGACGTAGCCAAGCTGCTCCCGAATGCTGCCGGTTACCTGGTCGCCAAAGAGGTAGCGGTACTCAAGAAACTCACTATTTCCCCCGAGCGTCCGTATGTAGTGGTGCTGGGCGGGGCGAAGGTCGCTGACAAGTTGGCGGTCATCGACAACCTACTCAAGACCGCAGACACCTTGGTGATTGGCGGTGGCATGGCCTACACCTTCCTCAAAGCGAAAGGCTATGAGGTTGGCAAGTCGCTACTCGACGCTGAGATGGTTGACGTGGTGGGTCAGTATCTGAGCCAAGCCGAGCAGCTCGGCAAACAGATTTTGATCCCGGTCGACGCAGTAGTGGCGCCAGCCTTCGGGCCAGAGGGCCCAGCTACCGTGGTGGATGCTGACGCGATCCCTGCCGATCAAATTGGTTTGGACATCGGTCCGAAGACGTCGGCAGAGTTCGTTGAGGCCATTCATGGCGCGAAGACCATCTTCTGGAATGGCCCGATGGGCGTGTTCGAAATGGACCTGTTCGCAGCTGGCACCAAAGCCGTGGCGCAGGCACTCACCCAGACCGACGGTTTCACCGTGGTCGGTGGTGGCGATTCTGCCGCAGCGGTGCGCCAACTCGGTTTTGCCGACAGCCAATTCGGCCACATTTCGACCGGTGGCGGGGCGTCCCTGGAGTATCTGGAAGGCAAAGAACTGCCCGGTCTAGCCGTGCTGGAAGAGGAGAACTGAGATGGCGCGCACCCCACTGATGGCTGGAAACTGGAAGCTGAACCTAAACCATGTCGAGGCGACTGGCTTAGTTCAGAAGCTGGCTTGGACGTTGAAAGATTTCCGCTACGACCAAACCAAGTCCGAAGCTGCAGTGATCGTCCCGTTCACCGATCTTCGTTCAGTGCAGACCATCATCGAAGGCGACAAGCTGCCCCTTTTCTGGGGGGCCCAGGATGTTTCAGTGCACGCCTCAGGTGCTTTCACCGGTGAGATCGCAGCTGACATGCTCGCCAAACTCAACTGCTCCTATGTGGTGGTTGGCCATTCGGAACGGCGTGAGTACCACGGCGAGACCGATGCGCTGATCGGGCAGAAGGCAAAGGTCGTATTCGATGCCGGGATGACGCCGATCATCTGCTGCGGTGAGGTGCTGGAGATTCGTAAGGCGGGCACTCATGTGGAGTACGTGCTGGGCCAGATTAAAGAGTGTCTGGCCCCGCTGACCGCCGAGCAGGTGGCGGCGGCGGTGATTGCGTACGAACCAGTGTGGGCGATCGGGACCGGCGAAGTAGCGACTCCGCAAGACGCCCAAGAAGTCTGTGGCGCGATCCGCGGATACGTGGCTGAAGCTTTCGGCGAGGCTACGGCCGAGGCGGTACGGATCCAGTACGGCGGCTCGGTTAAGGCAAATAATGTGGTCGAGATCATGGGTCAACCTGACGTGGACGGAGCCTTGGTTGGTGGGGCCAGTCTGAATGCGGACGAGTTCGCCAAGATCGTCATGTTCTACGCCGCTGGCGCCTGAAGTGTCCCGGGCAAAGGGGTGGTTGGGTGATCCCAACCAAACCTCAGTTGTGCTTGCGGGGTGGTCGTTGGGTCGATCAGGGCAACCTGAGTTAGGATTCTCGGCGTGATTGCACTCTCGATGACCTGGCCGATCCTGACTCTGGCAGTGATACTGGTGATCACTAGCGTGATTCTCGCCGCGTTCATTCTGTTGCACAAGAGCCGCGGTGGTGGCATGTCCGACCTGTTCGGTGGTGGGATGTCCACCGGGATGGGCGGCACGTCGGTGGCTGAACGCAATCTCGACCGTCTAACAATCGTGGTTGGCCTGATCTGGTTGGCCTGCATTATCGGTTCGTTGACGTTGTACAAGTATTTTCCCACTTTTGGGACGCTCGGCTGAGCCGAGGCACTATGCAAGAGGGAGCACTCAATTGGTAGGTGGTAGTGCCATTCGGGGCAGCCGCGTCGGTGCGGGGCCGATGGGCGAGGCCGAGCGCGGTGACGCAGCGCCACGACTCTACGTTTCGTACTTCTGTGCCAACGGTCACGAGACCCGTCCAGCATTCGCTGCAGAGGCGGTGGTACCAGAGACCTGGGACTGCCCGCGTTGTGGGTTGCCGGCGAATCTGGATTCAGACAATCCGCCGCCGCCGCCGAAGACTCAGCCGTACAAGACTCATCTGGCTTACGTGAAGGAACGTCGTTCCGATGACGAAGCCGTGGCGATTTTGTCCGAGGCGCTGGAAGCCCTGCGGGCTCGACGGGCATCCGGAGAAGTCATTTACTGATCAACCACACACCGGCGGCTACACACTGCACTCGAAGTAGGGCAGCTGAGTAGCCGCCGGTTCGTCTACTAGCCACAAGGTGCGGCCGCGAGCTGCGACCTGTGCTGCCGGAAGTTCAGAGTCGCCAGCGAGCGCGCGTCCCACTGCTTCAGCCTTTTCGGCGCCGCCAGCCAGAACCCAGATTTCGGTCGAGGTATTGATTCGATCGATGGTGAGACTGATCCGTTCGGGCGGGTCGAGGGGAGCGTCGCTGACCCCGATCACTGGTTGGTTGGTGGGCTCATGCGAAGGGTGGCTGGAGAAGATCGAGCCGATGCTGCCGTGTGGCCCCATGCCGACCAGGCATAAGTCGAAGACGGTGTCGCCCAGTTCTTTGGCGTAAGTCGCAGCGGAGGCAGCAGCGTCGATGGTGCCGTCAGCGCTGGGCATGGAATGGGTGCGTGCCGGGTCGACCGCGAAGCTGCTGGCGAACAGGGCAAGCGCTGGTCCGGCGTTGCGTTGCGGATCCTCTGTTGGCAGGAATCGCTCATCAGACCACCAAAGCTCCAGCCGGGAAGTGTCGAGTTCGGAGCCGGGAACTAGCTTGCTGAATTCGGCGTAGGTGGCCATTGCAGTGCGGCCGCCAGCCAAACTCAGCTGGGTGATCCGACCGTCGGCCTGAAGCTCGACCAAGCTCGCGAGTAGTCGCTTGGCGGTACGCACGGCAAGATCGGCAAGATCGGCATGTCGAACTACCTGCACCGTTGGCTTGGTCATCTAGTCATTCCCACCTTGCTGCCGCCAATTCGATGATTGCGACGGCGCCGCAATGCTATCGGCACTGTCGGGGGAAGCGTCCAATCTCTGGGTGATGAGTGGCTGGCTGGTCCCCGGCGGGGGACCGGCCAGCTGGAATCGGTACCGCGAGTTGGGCTGGCCGAGGGGTGCGCGGCCCGGTCGCGGGTGGTACCGGCGGAGTCGGGTCGGGTGATCCGACCTGGGTAGGTTGGTGGAGTCGTTTCGGGAAGGCCTGCTCGGCCGGAGTGCGGCTGGCCGAGTCTGCCGCAGTGGTGTTGACCACATACTCACTTCTACTTGGTACCCGGCCCGATTAGTCAGCGAGCCGATTGTTGAGGTGATCTCTCAATGTTACAACAAAGCTGGCGCGCTGAGCCTGGCCGGACCCTGCTTTTGAGCGTGCTGCAGCCAGTTAGTCGAATCGGCCGGCCGTCCAGCGTTCCGATGGGTGGTCTCGGGGCAGGTGGGTCGCTTCGTTACAAGGTTGTGAAGCCGTGTGGACCACTGTTTGACGCCTTGAGTATTTAGGTGAGAATGGTGTTGTGAAAAGCGAGATAGACGAGATGGCGGGGTGTGATCCCGAAGTAGCTGCGGATGCGTCCACCCGTAGCCGGGTCTCCCGCTCGATCCTGCAGCACGGTCCGTCCACGGCCAACGACCTGGCCACCAGGCTGGGGCTGACCCCGGCTGCGGTGCGCCGCCACCTGACCGTATTGATTGACTCAGGGCAGGTGACTAGTCGACAGCAGCGGGTCTACGGGCCCCGCGGACGTGGGCGTCCGGCCAAGGTCTTTGAACTCACCGATAACGGCCGCGGGAACTTCTACACCGCCTACGATCGGTTGGCTATTGATTCCTTGCACTACCTGTACCACTTAGGTGGGGAGCAGGCAGTGGATCGGTTTGCGGTCAGTGTGGCCGAGCCAATCGTCTTGCGCTTCACTGAACTGAGCGCCGACTATGACACTCCAGCCGAAGCGCTAGTGGCAGCCCTGGTTGATGAGGGTTTTGTGGCCTCACTTCGGCCGCTTCCCAGCGGTGCCCAGCTGTGTCAATACCACTGCCCGGTGGCCCACGTGGCAACCGAATTCCCGCAACTGTGCGAGGCCGAAACCAAGGCCTTCGCTGAATTGCTCGGCACTCACGTGCAGCGACTCGCCACGATCGCCCACGGCGACGGGGTCTGTACCACTCATCTGCCGCGGCCAGTATCACCGGCCGTGGCGGAGTCAGAAAGGAAGATGCGATGACTGCGATGACTCCGTCTGCGCCCGGTTTGGGTGCCAGCCAGGAAGAACATCTGGACGCGTTGGGTGCTTATCAATATGGCTGGCACGATCCTGATGCCGCTGGCAAGACGGCGCAGCGCGGTCTGAGCGAAGAGGTGGTGCGGCGAATTTCGGCGCTGAAAGATGAGCCGGAGTGGATGCTCGAACTGCGGCTGAAGGCGCTGAGATTGTTCGACCGCAAGCCGATGCCCACCTGGGGTGCCGATCTGAGCGGCATCGACTTCGACAACATCAAGTACTTCGTGCGCTCCACGGAGAAGCAGGCGCAAACCTGGGAAGACCTGCCCGACGACATCAAACGCACCTATGACCGGCTCGGGATCCCCGAAGCTGAGAAGGCGCGGTTGGTTTCCGGAGTAGCTGCCCAGTACGAATCTGAGGTGGTCTACCACAAGATCAACGAGGAGTTGGAACGCCAAGGCGTGATCTTCGTCGACACCGACACCGGCTTGAAGGAATACCCAGAACTGTTCAAGCAGTACTTCACCTCGGTGGTGCCGGTGGGCGACAACAAGTTCTCCGCGCTGAACACCTCGGTTTGGTCGGGCGGCTCGTTCATCTATGTGCCCAAGGGAGTGCATGTGGCGATCCCGCTGCAGGCCTACTTCCG
>DHWU01000064.1 GCA_002413345.1 Propionibacteriaceae bacterium UBA5174
AGATCGTGGTGCAACCGCACTACCTATTTCCTGGCCGGCTGGCCACCTGGGTGCGCGAACAGGCCCAGGCCTGGCAAGAGCAGCATCGCGATGCTGAAGTACGCCTGGCTGAAGTGATTGGGCCTTGTGTTGAACTGGCCGAAGTGGTGGCCAAGCGCTATCACGAAGGCGCGTTGAAGGCCCGCACTGATCTTGGGTCACCGGCCTATCTGGCCGGGCTACTCCTCACTGGACGCAAAGTGGTCGCGGTTGGCGGGGGGTGCGTCAATCGCCGCCGGGTGCCAAAGCTCCTTGCAGCTGGGGCCGCGGTGACCGTCGTCGCTCCGCAACTGCACCCCGACTTGGCCGCTTTGGCCGCATCGGGGAAGGTGACCTGGCACCAACGCCGGTTTATCGATTCCGATCTTGACGACGCCTGGTACGTCTTGGCCGCCACTGATGATCCCGGCACCAATGCTGCAGTGGCAGCCGCCGCCCAGACCCGACACACCTTCTGCGTCCGGGCTGATCAAGCTGAGGCTGGTAGCGCTTGGACTCCGGCCACCGGCGATATCCCCGGCGGCACCATCGCGGTGCTCACCGACCACAATCCGCAGCGCTCCCGCGCTTTACGCGACCACCTGATTGAGCTAGTAGAGAGTGTTGATGACTAGGCGATACGACTATCTAAGCGACGGCGCGGCGATCTATCGCCGTTCCTTTGCGATCATTGAGGCTGAAGCTGATCTGGGTCAGTTGCCACCCGAGATGCGCCCGGTGGCCACTCGAATGATCCACGCCAGTGGCCAAATCGACCTGCTTGGCGACATTGCTTTCTCGCCTGGGCTGGTGAGTTCGGCGCACCAGGCATTGGCCGCTGGCGCTCCAGTGCTGTGCGATTCCCGAATGGTCGCCGCCGGCATCATCGTTTCCCGATTACCCAAGGCCAACCAGGTGATCTGCCACTTGGGCGATCCTCGGCTCGGTGAGTTGGCCGAGCAGCTCGGCACCACCAAGACCGCCGCTGCGATCGAACTTTGGCGGCCAATATTGGCTGGCAGCGTGGTGGCCATCGGCAATGCCCCCACCGCACTGTTTCGGCTGCTTGAAGTGATTGCAGCCGACCCGGGTTTGGCACCCGCAGCTGTCTTGGGAATTCCGGTTGGCTTCGTTGGTGCCGCCGAGGCCAAGCAGGCCCTGATTGAGAATGATCTGGGCCTGGAATACCTCGCTGTGCAAGGACGCCGCGGCGGCAGTGCGGTGACCGTTGCCGCAGTGAACGCGCTGTGCACTACCTCGGGAGCAACCGGTGTCTGAGGTCAGCGTGCTTGGCGAGGTGATTCTGGTCGGTGGCGGCCCCGGCGATCCCGACCTGCTGACTATCGGCGGGCTGAAAGCCCTCCAAAGCGCCGATGTGGTGCTGTATGACCATCTGGCTCCGCTGTCGTGTTTGGACAACACCGCACCGGGTACTGCCTTGATCGATGTCGGCAAGATTCCTGGTGGTAGACACGTCCTGCAAGAACAGATCAACGATCTACTGATCGAGCATGCCCGGCTGGGCCGAACAGTCGTCCGGTTCAAGGGCGGCGATCCGTTTGTATTGGGCCGAGGCAGCGAGGAGTGGCTGGCCTGTGCACAGGCGGGCGTGCCGGTGCGGGTGATTCCTGGCGTTTCGGCGGCTGTCGCTGGCCCCGAGCTGGCCGGGATTCCACTGACACACCGGGGGCTGACCCAAAGTTTCACGGTGGTATCAGGTCACGTCGGCCCCGACCATCCGGCGTCCACCGTGAACTGGGACGCCTTGGCGCACAGCGGCCACACGATCGTGGTGCTGATGGGGGTGAAGCACCTGCCCGAAATCTGCGCTGGTCTGATTGCTCGCGGTTTGGCCGCGTCCACCCCTGCAGCCATCGTGGCCCAGGCAGCGACCCCAGAGCAGCAGGTGATTCGAGCTACCGTCGCCGAATTGCCGCTCAAGGCTGCCCAGGCAAATCTGCAGCCACCGGCGTTGACGGTGATTGGTTCGGTGGTGGGTTTGGAGTTAACCAACCCCCAAGCATTAGCCAGCAGCCAGCACTCGCCCAAGCCCGGCACCCAGATCAGCAACTAGATCTGCTGGGTCCTCAATTCCAATGCTCAACCGCAACAGCCCTTCGGTGATGCCGGCCGCCTGCTGGGCAGCAGGGGGCATCGCCGCATGAGTCATCGAGGCCGGATGGGCGATCAGTGACTCCACTCCGCCCAGGCTTTCGGCCAAGCAGAAACAGTTCAACCCATCGAGCAGGGTTTCGACCGCGGCCCGATCAGCAAGTTCGAAACTGACGATGGCACCAAAACCGTCCAGTTGACGCTTGGCCAAGTCATGTTGCGGATGACTGGCCAGCCCGGGGTAATGCACCTTGCGTACCGCCGGATGCGCCTCGAGTAACTGAACCACCGCTGCCGCACCGCGCTGCGCCGCCGCTATCCGCAGGTGCAGGGTGCGCAATCCGCGCAACGCTAGGTAGGAATCGAAAGCGCCACCGGTGGTGCCGAGGGTATTGGCCCACCAACACAGCTCTGCTCCCCGATCTGCATCGGCGGCCACGATTACTCCAGCCACCACATCGGAGTGCCCATTCAAGTATTTGGTAGCCGAATGCACCACCACATCAACGCCGGCCTCAATCGGACGCTGCAGTACCGGGGAGGCGAAAGTATTGTCGGCCACCACTAACGCGCCGCCAGCATGGGCAGCTTCGGTGATCGCGGCGATGTCAGCGATCCGCAGCAGCGGATTCGACGGAGTCTCCAGCCAAACCAGATCCACTCCCTCGACGATGGCGGCCTGCGCCGAAGCGAGATCGCTGAAATCGACCAGCCGCAGTTGCAGCCGGCCGCTGCGCTGAAGTGCGTCGAACAGCCGCCAGGTACCGCCGTAACAGTCGACCGGTGCCAGCAGAGTGCCACCGGGCGGCAGTAGAGCCAACACTGTGGTGCTGATTGCCCCCATCCCAGAAGCGGTAACACAGCCAACGGCCCCGCCCTCTAAGTCGGCCACTGCGGCACCAAATAGGTCTCGGGTCGGGTTGCCCGAACGGCTGTAGTCATAGGCGCCTCGCGAATCGAGGCTGTCGAAAGTGAAAGAAGTCGCCAGGTGAATCGGCGGCACGACTGAGCCATGCGCGGGGTCAGTG
>DHWU01000072.1 GCA_002413345.1 Propionibacteriaceae bacterium UBA5174
CCGCCACCCTGCCATAGTCAGTGGCGAAAGGGTTCACCCAAATGTCAGTGATCGGGGCACGCTGATTAGAAACCGCCAATACCTCATCGGTGAGCAGCGACGTGTCAGCAGGCTTGGTCTTGGCATAGCTGAGCGCAGTAGCAGCATCCCCGGAAGCCAACGCCTGCAGATAGGCCCGCACCGTTGCGGCCGGAACCACCTTAGGCAGGCCAGGCCAGACATAAAGCGCCCCACCCAACACGATGACCAACACCAGCGCGACAACAACCTTCCACCGACGCCCCTTGGCGGGCGGCTTCGGGCCCCCCGTACCCGGCATAGAGTGCGTAATCATCGCTGCCTCACCGCTCGTTTACGAGGATCGTGACACCGGTGCTACTGAACTCACCGATTATCCGACTGACGCTGGCACTACCCGTCTTCCGCACCCCATCCGTGCCCTTGCAGGAGAAGGGCAGCTCCAAATCGTGGTCTGTTGGGAAGTCGATCCAGGCTTGGTTTCGGCGGTAGTCGCCCGTCAACCGTCGCGATACATATTTTGCAGGAATGGCATCGTCACTCAACTTCGCCCACTCGATGGTCGAATCAACCGCAGTGACGCTGGTGTACAACTCACATCCTGTCGGATGAACCGTCTTCTGCTCCAAGCACGTGGCGAGACTCGCCTTTGCTGCGGCGAGGAGATCAGCCACACCCTTGTCGGTAAGCGCCATGGATGAGGTCTTCACGGCAGTGTCCTCCGGCCCGCCGACCGTGAACTCGTTGTCGAGCACCTCGAACCGATCATCTGGAGAGGTCACGCGGTAGGACCCCGGGAACACGGTGATCGCCTCACGAGCCACAGCAGCGCCGTTTATCTGCAACGCAAAGCCGCTATTGCCGTAAAACGCTGACGAACCTGGCCAAGCACCCAACCGAGTCGTGACGTAGCTGAGTTTCCACACCGCGCCAACCTTGACCGTGTCGTAGGTTGCCGTGACCGGCGCACCCCCCAAATGATATTTCGCCACCACATCATGGGCGGCATTCTCAGCCACCTCAATGTCAGTAATCGGCGCCATCTTGATCGACTCAGCCAACACCACATCAGTCAACAAACTCGTGTCATCAGGAGTATTAGCCGCATAGCTCAAAGCAGCCGTCGCATCACCACGAGCCAACGCCGCCAAAAACCCGCCCACCGCCGCCTCAGCAGTATTCAACCGCAACCACACCACACCACCCACAACAAGAACTAACGCCGCAACACCAACCCCGACCGTCCGCCAACCCAAAACCCACCTACCACGCTCACCCTTACCGCCAAAAGCCACGAAACTCCCCCTCGTCGGTGAACAGCGTTAACACTAGCGGCGGCCCTGGGCCGAACACCGCCGATCAAAGATGGGACAAACCACCTGGCAGCCAACAGCGACCATCCCACCTACACGGCGTCCCCCACGAAGCATCCGCAACCTGACATGCGGCCGCCTACCTTCCAGCACCGTTCCAAAAGTCGATACCACTGCCTACAGTGGCGGCCTCACCCAGCTCTTCTAGACGCCTCTTATTGTCGTCATCCTGACGCTCTACATAGTCGGCAGCAGCTGCAAGTTCCTTGGCTGCGAGACCAACCTCACTGGAGACATTTGCATATAGCTCATAGTTCAGCCACGCAAGTTCAGCGAATGACTTCTCGAGTTTACTCGCATCAATGCCGACGGAACTATTTCGGGTAAGTTTTCCAGATAGAGACCACTCTTTCACGAGTGGACTCAGCGCATCATAATCCGCTTTCACGTCAACCAGGCCCGGGTCCGCAATTCCGCGACAAACACCCGGATCAAGCTTGAGGTCGAGCGTTCCAATTGACCCCAATTCGAGATCAAACATGCGCTGCCTTGGATCACGCCAACTAAAGTCGTCTTTCACTGCACCGAAGCCAGCCACCAAATTATCATTGATGTTATTCTCGGAATCTCTGATCTGCGTGTTGAGCTGCTCGAAATCAGCCGCTAATCCATCAAGAGCCGAAAACACATCGAAATATTCCTTCTTCGCTCTCCATTCCTCCGGGCAGATGTCGTTGACTAAGCCGATCCCCTTTGACATAACCGAGGCAACTTCCTTCCCCGCCCCGGGAGCAAATTCACCCACGGCTTCAACCGCCCACCCGGCAATCGCCAACGTAGTCTCGGATGGCATACCCCGCCAAAACACACCGATGTTGCACCTCGTATTACTTTCGAGGATATCGGCCACATTCTGCCGCGCCCGCTTCCAGAGAGACGCCTCCGCCGCCGCGTCCACACCACACACCACACCGATCGAATACAGACCTTGGGTGAGCGCAGGAAGGCGCCCAAGAAAGTCCTTTTCGAAAGCCGCTATAAGCTTGCCCTGCATACCTGCGAGTTTTAGCTTGTCGGCCACAGAACCCAAATCATTGAAGATTGGGCCGGTGCCTTGGATTGTGTCTCCGCCTTGCGTGATCGCAATATGCTCCGAGACCTTCTTGCAGGCGTCTTTCGTTTGACCGATAACACCGGGATCCGGCAGGCCCCGCCAGGGCGCCACCGTGGCATCGACAGAACTACGAATCGCATTAAACGCCTTTGTGATCAACAACTGGACCGCGAGCCGTAGAGCCACGTCCGCCCATAAGACCACTTCGCCGCCACCATTTCCTGAAGAGTCAGGGCGAGTGATTTTCGTGACACCTCGCGGCACCTGAACCGGCCCAAGAGAAGGTATCGGCGCGCCCCAATATTCGGCACCAATGGGTGCGATTGCCACATTGTTAATCGCACACAGATTAAATACGAAGGCGTCAAGCATGTTTCGCTTCAGTGCCCCAACCAGTGTTTCGAACTCATCGTAGGTTGCCATGCCGTCTCCCGCCGTAGCCACTCTCGTTATTCAATCGATCCATGCAATAGTCCCCATTGGGCCCGTTTCCAGGCCGCCCCGCGGACACCATAGCAACTCAAACCAAGCGTGAGGAAGGGGTCCTCACACTTGGGCCACCAGGCCACTCAGCACCACCCATTTGCGACGGTGCCAAGGGGATGAACCGGGGGTGAGCCGGGGACGGTTCCTTTATGCGCAGCTGGTAAAGGAACCGTCCCCTTACCCGCAGCTGGTAAAGGAACCGTCCCCTTACCCGCAGCTGGAAAAGGAACCGTCCCCGGTATCGGCCGGTATCGGCGGTATCGGCACCTCGCCGGAAATCCTGCCGTAGCGTCGTCGCAAACGACCCGATTGGAGGCAACATGCAGATCTCACTCAAAGCTCTGGTGAACGGTTCCTATGTCACGTTGACGCCGCCTTCGTTCACCAACCTCAAGGCAGCTGGCGACTCATCCGGCGAAGATGCGGCCCGTTTTGAACTGATCAATCAGGACGGAGGCTTGGTCGCGCTTCGTTCGACCAAGACCGGTAAATACGTTTGCGCACAAGACGCTGGCAAAGCCCCCCTAGTCTGCGATCGAGACGAGGTCGGCGATTGGGAACACTTCGAACTGATCAACCTGCTCAACGAGCAGGTAGCCCTACGCGCCCAGATCAACGGCAAGGCGGTCTGCTGCGAAGATCAAGGCCGCGGATTCCTGATCGCCAACCGCGACTCAGTCGGCGATTGGGAGACCTTCCGGATGGAACGCCATTACCCAGCCGATGAGTTGGTGCACCAACTCGACTTCGTGATCACGATGGGCGATGACGATCTGCGCGGTGGCGGTGACAATCTCGATCTGGCGATAGTGACAGCCCAAGGAAGGGTTCTCCCCTACCCCAACATCAATGGCAACGGCGCCTGGGCGGCCCACACCTACCCACGGGCCTACGTAGTGCTCACCGAACCGATGCCAGCCGAACAGATCACCGCTCTGATTCTCATCAAGACCTCTGGCAGCGGCTTTTCGATCGACAACTGCGATCTGGCGGCAATCTCGGTGAAATCCGGGGGGCGCCAGATCGCGACCGCTGGCCCAGCCCGGCTCACCGGGTCCAATCCGTGGTTCATCATTCCGATTGGTTCGACCACCAGGCTACGAATGGTGTTTGCCACCGGCGACGACGATCTGCGGGGCGGCAATGACAATGTGCACGTGCTGGTCGAATTCAGTGATCGCCCCAGTCGAATGTTCGACAACGTCAACCAAACCATGCGCTGGCCAGATCAGAGCGTTCATGAGGTCAACTTGGACCTAGGAGCCGGAGTTGAGATTGACACCGTGACCACGCTGACTGTCATCACCAACTTCGCCGGCGGTTGGAGCGGCGACAACTGGAAAATGGACTGGCTCAAAGTCACTGCCAGCAAAGGCGACGTCGAGAAAGAAGTGTTCGTCTGCGGCTACCACTACTTCACTGGCGACGACAAGCGGATCGTCCTGAACCGCAGCGACCGCAGCTGAACGACCCCAGATCAGCCTTCGCGGCCTATCTAACTAGGCAATTCGGCACTGCTTCTAGGCAATTGGCGTTGGCTTCGCCTATCCTCACTGCACCGATCAGCTGGTTTTCGCTACCGCCGAAACCAGCCCCCGACGTCGGTGCCAGACCAGGGCATCCGGCCAGCGATGAGGCTCCGACTCTGCACGAGGAAAACTTCGTGCCCTGAGCGGAGCTGTTTTGTTACGAAATCCTGCACCGTGCCGAGACAGCGACTTACAGTGATCCCGGAAGCGCAACGATGTGGGACGGCAGCGCCACCCTAGATCAGCAGGCACGACCGGAGGCCCAGTCATTCAACTGGCCACCACAACACTTGAAGCGGAGAATACCCAGTGACCCAGACAGCAGCTGCGGCCCAGATCGACTCGATCCAGCAACAACTTCTCACCGAAGAAGGCCGCGAGTCCTTGCTCGAGGAATTCAAGACACCTGAACTCAGCACCGAGTTCATCACGTCGGTCTGGCAAGTACTGCTCGACGAAAGCGCAGCCAGCCAACCGCTGATGGAGTTCATCTGGGATCTACCCATGGCCCGCAAGCGCGGCTTCATCAAGGCTCTGGACACCAAGCTGTCCGATCGTTACCCGATGTTCGCCGGGCTGAGCGAGAAGTGGCCCTCACTGAACGGCATGGGGCCCTACATTCGCACCCCAGAAGCCCGCAACTCCGATTTCGAACTGGTCAACAAGGGCTACCTGGGCTACATGGATTTGGGCTACAGCCGCCGCGAAGTTGAACTGTTCGTTTGGCTGGAGACACTGCGCGATATGCAGTGCGCCAAAGAGCCCTGCGTCCTCGGCGTGCTAGTCGCTGGCCAGGTCGAGCCGGACGGCGGCTGCCCGGTGAGCGTGAACATCCCCGCAATGTTCGAACTCATTGGCACCGGTAAATTCCGCGAAGCGCTGGAGATGCTGGAATCAATCAACCCGCTGCCCAATGTCACCGGCCGGGTCTGCCCCCAGGAGCTGCAGTGCCAAAGCCACTGCATTCACAAACATTCAATGAGCATCGGCCAGTTGGAATGGTTCTTGCCCGAATGGGAAAAAGTCGCCGAGCCCGAGCAGCTGAAGGCCCGCTTCGCCGGGCGTCCCAACCCTTGGGTGACCGCCGACCGTCCGCCGGTGGCGATCGTGGGTTCGGGCCCAGCTGGCCTGATCACGGCCTACTTGTTGGCGGCTGATGGCTTTCCGGTGACCGTGCTGGAAGCATTCCCAGAGCTGGGTGGAGTGCTGCGTTACGGCATTCCCGAGTTCCGCCTACCCAACCAGCTCATCGACGATGTGGTGGCCAAGATTCGCGCCCTGGGTGGCCGCTTCGTGACCAACTTCGTGGTTGGTAAGACCGCCACCATCGACCAGCTGCGCGAAGCCGGTTTCGTGAAGGTCTTCGTCGGCTCCGGCGCTGGCCTGCCACGCTTCCTGAATGTGCCCGGCGAGCATCTGCTGAATGTGATGAGCGCCAACGAGTTCCTCACCCGAGTGAATTTGATGCAGGGCCACAAGGCTGACCACGAAACCCCCCTGCCAGTTGTTCCCGGCAAACAGGTGCTGATCATCGGCGGCGGCAACACTGCCATGGACGCGGCTCGCACGTCCCGACGCCTCGGCGGCAATGTCACCATCGTGTACCGCCGTACGCAGGCCGAAATGCCAGCCCGGGAAGAAGAGTTGGAGCATGCCCTTGAAGAGGGCATCGTGGTCTCCGAACTGCGTGGCCCGATCGAGTTCCTCGGCGACGACAACACCCACTTCGTGACCACTGCGGTGGTGGAGAAGATGGAACTGGGCGAACCCGATGATTCGGGACGCCGGCGTCCAGTTGCCACCGGGCAGACCGAGCAGGTGCCGGCCGATCTGGTGATCATGGCGCTGGGAAATGACGCCAACCCGATCATCAAAGATTCCGAGCCGCGGCTGAGTGTCAGCAAGTGGGGCACGATCAACCAGGTCAGCACCGATTCAAAAGAGACCACCCTTCCCGGTGTGTACACCGGTGGTGACGCGGCCCGCGGCGGCTCGACCGCAATCCGGGCAGCCGGGGACGGCCAGTCAGCGGCCAAGGAAATGGTCAAGGCCATGGAAGAGCTGACCGACGCCGAGATCAAGTCGCGGGTCGATCAAGCGCTCACCTACACCGACCTGGCCGCCGAGGCGCCGGTGATCATGGCCAAGATTCACCTGTCCGATGGCATCGAAGAGTTCGTGATTCGGGCACCAATGGTGGCTCGCACCGCCCAGGCCGGACAGTTCGTCAGGGTCTTGCCGGACGAAAATGGCGAGTTGATCCCACTCACCCTTGCCGATTGGGACGCCGAAGCCGGCACCATCACTTTGGTTGTGCAGGGCATGGGCACCAGCTCGTTGCAGATCAACAACATGGCCGTCGGTGAAGCACTCGCCGGGGTGGCGGGCCCGTTGGGCCGGCCAAGCGAATTGGCACGTTACGAGGGCAATCAGACTGTGGTGTTCACCGCTGGCGGGCTGGGCCTGCCGCCGGTCTACCCGATCATGCGCGAGCACCTTCGCCTGGGCAATCACGTCACCTTGATCTCAGGTTTCCGCAGCAAGGAACTCATGTTCTGGGACGGCGAAGGCGAGCGGGTCGGCGCTTTGCAGGCCGAGTTCGGGGATCAGCTTGAGGTGATCTACGCCACCAACGACGGCTCCTTCGGCGTGCACGGCTTCGTCACCACGCCGCTAGAAGAGATGCTGAAGGCCAATCAGGCTGGCCAGGGGCGCAAGATCGCTGAAGTGGTCACCATCGGACCGCCGCTGATGATGCGGGCAGTCTCGGAGTTGACCCAGCCTTACGGTGCCCACACTGTCGCCAGCCTCAACTCGATCATGGTCGATGCCACTGGCATGTGCGGAGCCTGCATGGTGCCGGTGAATGTCGGGGACAAGTTGGTGCGAAAGCACGCCTGCATCGACGGCCCCGAGATTGATGCCCACGCCATCGATTGGGACAAGTTCCTGCCCCGCTTTGGATTGTTCAAGGCTCAAGAGAAGGACAGCCGCACCCGCAACGGATTCTGATTCGAAACTGGCTGATTCAAACAAAGTGCTGGGGGCCTGCCGTGATGGTAGGCCCCCAGCACTGTGTTCAGCACACGTGCTCAGCTAGTCAGCGAAGCCATCTGTTCGGCGATCATCGCCATTGCCCGTTCCGGGGCCAGCCGGGTCAATCGGTCCAGCATCTTGGCGTCCGAACCGATCGTGGCCCGATAAGCCCCCTTCTGCATTGCCGCGACGATCACTTCACCGGCATCAACCGCTGAGGTCAGCTTGAACTTGCTGTTGTCAGCATCGACGCCGCCGGGTGCTTCCACTCCGCTGTTGGCGGTGATGTTGGTCGCGATCGCGCCCGGAAAGACCACGGTCACCTGCACTGGAGTGTCTCGCAACTCGGCGTGCAGGCCTTCGGTGAGTAGTTTCAGAGCGGCTTTACTGGCGCCATAGATCGTCTGCCCAGGCACCGGAATGAACCCGCCCATGCTGGAGACATTCACAATCGCAGCGGACGGACGCTTCAGCAGTTCGGGCAGAAACGCCTGAAGCAGGTTAACCGGTCCCCAGAAGTTCACTGCAAATACCTTGTCCATTTCCGCACGGCTCAATTCCGCGAACGGCACGAACTTCTGAATGATCCCGGCGACGTTCAACAACGCGTCAACGGCCCCGTGGGTCGCGATTACGGCCTCGGGCAACTCCGCGACGGCGTCAGCATCGGTGACATTGACTAGATGGGTGCTCAGTTTGGTGGCCAACTCCCCGGCCAACTCCACCGTTTCGGCTAGTCCCTGGGCGTCAAGATCGATGGCGGCCACCGATCCACCCTTTCTCAAGAGGTTCAGAACCACTTCACGACCGATGCCGTTACCCCCACCGGTGACTACAAATACCTTGTCTGCGATGTCCACTCCACACCTCTCTGCACACTGCCGGAACAGTCTCCCTGAGCCGTTGTGCAAAGCATCCTCGGATCACTTAACCGGGGCAATAGGCACCGCCGACTGGCCCGCAATCACCGTGTCCGGTCAAATCCGCTGTTTTGAACTCGGCTGGCGGCAATCGGTTTATCCGGCAGTTGTCGAGCTACCGTGAGGCATGACCGACATCGACCAAGCGTTCTGGTCCAATCTGGAACAAGACCTGGCTTGTCTGACCCCACTGGTGGAAAAGGTGCTTCACCGAGCCCAGTGGACGGCCGCGGATCTGAGCACCAGCTCCGATGGGCTCCCCCTAGTGAAAGCCACCTCGACGGCATTTGCCGATCCGGGTCGACCCACCCAGACTGGCCCCCCACTAGCCACAGCCGGACCAAGCCCAGGCGCCGTCGATGAGGACGAGGCACTCGCGATCATCGCCGTCGCCCTCGCCGACCTGATCGAAGCGCGGACACTCGTTGAAATCGGCGAGCATCACAACGATGCCGATGTGGTCGCTCTCGAGCACGAACTCGCTTCAACCGCCGAGGCCCTTCGACAGCTCAGGGGCAATGTTCATGATCGCGGTCGAGCACTGCATGGCTGACTCAGGCCAGATAGCCGCGACCGAATTGGAACCCGCGGACGATCCCGATCAGGCCGATCACCACTGCAGAAATGCCAACCACTAGCCACAACAGTTCCGCACCCCACAATGGCGAGGACAACATCGCTGCCCCGGCCAGCAGACTGATCACCGCGTAGACCGCAGTCCAGGCTTTCGAACCCGAATCTGGCAGCATCACAAACGAGACGATGCCGTCAATGACCCAAAGGATGCCGATCATGATCCCGAGGAACAACGCCACCCCAGTCACGAACACCGCGGGGTTGGCAATGATCACGATCCCGGCCAATACGAACAGCACACCCAGAAGCAAGTAGCCGATCCTTGGCCCCACGCCCAGCTGACGACTGAAGACGCCGATACCCAGGTTCACAAGGCCCGCAGCCACTGCGTAGATGGCCAAGATGATTGCGATCACGCCGGCGACGTGGCCGGGCCAAATCAAGATCAACAACCCAGCGATTAACGCAAGTAGCCCAGCTACCCCCAAGGAGGCGCGAATGCTATTGACTACCGATTTGTCGAGGTCTTCAGGGAATGGTGAAAATGAGGTGAAGGACATTGCGATACTCCTGCTCCAGCCGACGTTGGCGTGCCCCTTCAGCCTAGAACCGGATCCATGGCACCGCTGGTCGACCGGATAAAAAGCAGCGAACGGCGGCAAACGCACCAACTGTCCGAGCTAAATCCAGCCGCCGTAGGGACGTTGTGCCACCGCGCTTTGTAGCCAACGGATCAGTGTGGTGAAGTCGAAGACCGGCAACCCGACCGCAGCCTGAATGGCCGCGGCGTATGGAGGTAGATCGCTGCATTCCAACAGCACCGCACCCACCTGCGGATCGGCACATAGTTCCCGGGCCACCCCAACGACCTCAGCTTGCACTGCTTCGTTGTCGAAACTGCCACCGCCGGAAAGGATCACTGAAAACTCGGGGGCGTCCTGCAGCCCGCCAAAGACCAGGCTGGACGCATCTTGCACCCCGCACCCAGTCAGCAGTTCCGCGGTGATAGAAGTGGCATCGGCAGTCAACACCGCGATCTTGCGACCCGGCACCAAAGCCTGGATCCACGGCAACTGCACCATCGAGGACAGGGCCGTCGGCACGTTCAGCTGGGGCGCCACCTTGGCCTGATACTGGCCGAAAAAGCCACAGGCAGAACTGATCGCGCGCACCCCCTCAGCCTCGAGCTCGCGACAAGCAGCCAGTACTGCCTCAGATACGTCGACGGCCTCTTCACCGAACAACGAATCGATGTCTAGACCGCGAACTGCCTTTAGCCGCACCGGAAAACTAAAAGTCGAGGCATTAACCACATTGCCGGGCACCATCGGATACCAAACGTCCTCGATGTGGATGATGCCAACCGGGTATCCGGCCATGGCCTGGGCTGGCGCCATTTCCACCCGGCCCACCGCAGCTCCGGGGGCAAGGTAGCCGTAGGGACCAGATGCGCTCACTACCGCCCACCGAACCGCTTGGGGGAAAGCAGCGCATAGGCAGCAGGCGCGGTGCCCTCCATCAACGAGCGCAACACCTTCGCCGTGGACGGAGCGTAGGTGAGCCCCAGCATCGCGTGACCGGTGGCCAAGAAGGTATTCGAACACCCTGGCACCAGCCCGATCACCGGGACGCCATCAGCCGACATCGGACGCAACCCGGCCCAAGCCGGCTCAGCACCGTTCAAGGGCACCTCGGGGTAGATGGTGTGCAAATCGGCGAGCAGCTTAGCTTCGGCCTTCGGGTTCACCGTGGCGTCGGGCTGGCCGATGATCATGCCCGATGATGCCCGCAGACCCCAATCCAGCGGCGTCACCGCAATGTGGGAGCTATCGGTCATCACCGAGCAACTGGGCTGCTTGGCCGAGTCATCAAACCGGACATCAATGGAGTATCCGCCCCCGGAGTAGACCGGTAGCGAGTAGCCCAGCTTTGCGGCCAACTCCCGAGAAGCAACGCCAGCCGCAATTACGACCTGATCTGCGTCAAAGACCCCGTTGGTGGTGACCACACCACAGACTTCGCCGTCAGTGTGGACGAAGTCGATCACTCGGGCGTGCTCGACCAATTTGCCGCCCTGTTCCGCTATCGCAGCCACCAGGGCTTTCATCAGTGAAACCGGCTCAACCTGCAGATCACCTGGCGCGTAGTAGCCGTAGCTGATCTCGGGGGCGAGGTTCGGGTCCACTTCATGGACGGCAGCGGCACCGTCGAGCACCTTGATCCGGGCTTTGATGCCGGGGAAGTCATCGAAGATCGCCACCCCCGCCTCAAAGGTTTCCCGGCTGTCGAAGACGTGCATCGAGCCACCCTCGTGGCGTTCAAATTCGAGGCCGTCGGCGACATATTCGGCGTAGTCGTCCAACACCATCGTGGTCAGAATGTCTTGGGCGGCAGTACCGGCAGCGAAGTTGGACTTGGTGGTAGCCCAGGCCATCCGAGCCAAGAAGGCAACGAAGCCCGGCTCAAGTCTTGGCCGAATAGAGATTGCCTTATCGCCACTGAGCAGCGAGCGGGCCGCAGTCGTGATCGTCCCCGGAGCTGGCACTGGGAAAGACAACACTCCGGTGACAAGGGCGGCGTTGCCGTGCGAAGGGCCCTCACCGTAGGTGTCGCGCTCCAAAATGGTGACTTCGTGGCCGGCTTTCAACAACTCGTAGGCCGTGGCCAGACCAACGACACCAGCACCAACGATTACCGTACGCATCAGTTAGCTCCATTCACGGCAGCGGTGACCAGCATCTCGATGCGGTAACCAGGCAAAGTGGCCCCGACGGTGGCCCGTGGGGGAAAGGGCGCAGGCACAATCTCGGCATAGGTGGCGTTGAAACCGGCGTAGTCGGCTTCAATATCGCCCAGAAAGACCTGCACCTGAACCAGATCGGCCAAGCTGGAGCCAGCCGCGTCCAGGATCGATTCAAGCAACTCGAAGCTATATCGGGTCTGTTCCTCGATAGTTTCGCCGCGCACCTGCCCGGTGACCGGGTCGTGGGAGGTGATTCCCGAAGTGAACAGTAGATCGCCCACCACCTTGCCGTGGCTGTAGGCGGCTACTGATTCACCGACGGAAATAGTCTTGACCTGCATTGGTTGTCTTCTTCCTATCTGTTGACCGCTGAGAGGAACTTGCGGGTGCGTTCCTCAGCCGGATCACTCATCACCTGTTCGGGCACACCCTGCTCGATGATCGCGCCGTCTTCCATCACCACAAGGTGGTCACCGATGGTGCGGGCGAAGCCCATCTCGTGGGTCACTACCAGCATGGTCATGCCAGAGGCCGCGACCTCTTTCATTACTGCCAACACCTCTTGGGCCAGCTCTGGGTCCAGCGCCGAGGTGGGCTCGTCGAAGAGCATTACCTTCGGATCTAGGGCGAGCGCGCGGGCAATCGCCACTCGCTGTTGCTGGCCACCAGAAATCTTGGCCGGGTAGGCATCGGCCTTATCGGCCAGGCCAACCCGCTCCAGCAATTCTTTGCCGCGAGTCCGGGCTTGTTCTTCGCTGCACTTCAGCACTCGGCGCTGCGGCAGCACGATGTTGTCCAGCACCGTCATGTGCGGGAAAAGGTTGAATGACTGAAAGACCATGCCGACATTGCGACGCAATGTCAGCAGATCGCGGCGAGAATGACTGCGGCCAGCTTCAAGGTATTGGCCGGCGATGATCATGTTGCCGCCGTCGGGCTGCTCGAGCAGGTTTACGCAGCGCAGCAGCGTGCTCTTGCCCGCACCGCTGGGACCGATGATCGAACAGACCTCGCCTTCTTTGACTCGCAACGAGACCTTCTTCAACACCTGATGCCCGGCGAAAGCCTTTTCGATGGCGGCCAACTCGATCACGTAGTTGACGGCGTTCGTCCTGATGTCCCGTTTGCCGCTGTAGTGGCCCGGTTCGACGGTTTCAGCCATTGGATTCTCCAGATTCGCGAGTGGTTGCTGAGCACCGGTGGCCCGAGGTGCCGGGCCACCGGTTAACAGATCAGCTTTCCAGCAGGTAGCTGTCGGTGACCTTGGTTTCCTTGGGATCAACGTTGTACTTGGTGAAGATCTCGGCCAACTTGCCATTGGCGCGCAAGGTGGCGATGTCCTCGTTCAACGCTTTCCCCAGCGCGGCATTGTCCTTGGTGTAAGGCAAACCCGATTCGGCTGGCTTCACCGAGGCGCCGATGCGGCTATCTGCCTGCGCGGTCACGACCTGCCAGCCTGGGTTGTCCTTGGCGTGCAGCTCACCCACCGGAATCGAATCGATACCGACATCGATGCGTCCGGCGTTGAGGTCAGCCCACATCTCGACGTTGGACTTGTAGATCTTCAGCGAACCACCCATTACCTTCTTCAGGTCAGCCACCCACAGGTACCCGTCCACGGTGCCCACCTTGCGGGTGATGATGGTGGGAATGTCGGAGATGCCGTCCTTTGAGATGATGCCCATACCGTCGTAGTACATCGGTTCACTCAGACCAACGATTTCAGCGCGGCTGGTGGTGCGGTAATAGTCACCCACGGCGATGTCGGCGCGACCGGACTGTACTGCCGGCACCGCGCCGCTGTACTCAACCTGGACGTAATCGGGGGTAAGGCATTCCATACCGGCGATCGCTGCGGCGATGTCGACGTCAATGCCCGACGCAGTGCCGTTGGTGACCGAAACGAATGGAGCGAAATCCGGTGCTGCGATGGTCAGCTTGCCACCGGAAATAGTGGTCACTCCGGAATGGACTGCGGTACAACCAGGGATGCCAGAGGCAGCCGGAGTAGTGGCCGAACAGCCGGTCAAAAGCAGACCGGTGGCGACGGAACCCGCAGCCAAGGCCTTGAATAGTGTGTTGGACATTGCCTTTCCCCTTTTCTTCATTCTGTAATCGCAGTCGACTCACTGGCGGAGCGTGATGCGTTCCTCAACCTTGTTCGTCAGCCAGCTGGCTGGGATGGTGATTGCCGCGTACATGAGTCCGGCGAGGGCAAAGATCTCCAACGCCCGGAAACTACTGGAGGAGATCCCGCTAGCGACGGCGGTGAGCTCGCTCACGGTGATTGAGTAAGCCAAACTGGTCACTTGGAAGATCTGGATGGCGAAGCCCATCAGCGCTGGGATCGCCACCCGCAGCCCCTGCGGCACGATCACGAATCGCAGCACGTCGACCGGGGTCATTGCCAAGGCCTGCGCTGCTTCAATCGAGCCTGGGCTAACCGCTTTCAGTCCGCCTCGGATGTACTCGCTGGTGTAGGCCGCGGTGGTGTAAGTGAGGCCGATCACGGCACACACGAACCCCTCCGGAGTCCACTGGAGCAGCGGCAATCCGAAGTAGACCACGTAGAGCACCACCAGGGCCGGTGCACCTCGACCGATCTCCACCAAGGCGATACTCAACCAACGCACCGGCCGCAGCTTGGAGCCGGTGCCCAATGCCAGCAGGAGTCCCAGCGGCAAACCGAACAGCAGCGCCAACCCAGCCAGCTGAAGTGACACTCCCAGACCCGCGAGCATCTGCGGGAAGTTCTTGGCCCAGAACGCGAAGGTATTCATCGTGCACCCGCTGCCTGAAGTCGACTCTCCATGCCGCGAGCCATCAACCCGAAGGGCACTGACAGCCCGATGTAAACCGCGGCTGCCACGAAGAACACGTAGATACCCTCCGGTGAGTTGCGGGCATAAGTGGTCGCCGTGAACACCATTTCGGTAACTCCGATCACCGAAGCAATCGATGAGTCTTTAATCAGTCCGATGAAGTAGGTAGCCAGGCCGGGCAACATGGCGCGCAGCGCCTGCGGCGAGATCACCCTGGTGAAACTGGTCCAGCCGCTCAGGCCCAGGGCCTTACAGGCTTCAAACTGCCCGCGGTGTACCGCTAGCAGGCCACCGCGGAAGATCTCAGCCAAGTAGCCAGCAGAGACCACTCCCAGGCCAATAATCCCGGCCTCGATCGGGTTGAATCTAATCTTCAACACCGGCAGTCCGAAGTAGATTAGAAACAACCAAACAATCGGCGGAATGCCCCGAAACAGATCGATGATAAACATCGCCAGAGCCTTCACTGGAGCCATCGTCGAGCGCCGCAGGAATGTCAGCGGAATGGCGAGAATGAAACCTATCAGAAAGGCCCCAGCAGTTACCAACAGGGTGTAGGGGACGGCCATCAGGATGGCCCAAAAGCCTTGCATCTTGACCCCTTCCAGCTAGCTGTCTACCAGTGATAGAAGACTAGCTCGGGTTTGTTTCATAAATCTTGCGGAAAAGTCGCCTCAGATTGCCTTCACGTTACCGTCAAGTTACGTCACTCAGGGCAAGTCAGCAGCACCTTAATTGTGCGGCGTTCATCCATTAACTGATAGGCCAAAGGAGCCTCATCTAAGGTCAGCGTGGAAGTGAAAACCGCACCCGGCTCCACCGCCCCAGACAGTACTTCCGGCAACAATTCCGGGATGTACTTCCGAGCCGGAGCAACTCCGCCGGCGATCCCGATATTTCGACCGAATAACCTAGCCAGGTCGAGAGTGACCCCGTGCGGAAGACCCACATAGCCAACCGTCGAACCCGGCCTGGCTAGCTGAAGTGCCGTGTCGAAAGAGCCCGCAGTGCCGACACACTCAACCACGTGATCAGGCAGCCGCCCGGCAGTGAGTTCGAGCACCGCAGCAATCGCTTCAGCACCCCGTTCGGTAACAAATTCGGATGCCCCGAATTGTTTTGCAAGCTGCTCTCGATCAGAATGCTGGCCGCCCAAAACAATGATCCGCCCAGCACCAGCTCGACGTGCGGCGACAATGGCACATTGCCCGACCGCACCGTCACCAATAATCAAAGTTGTGGAACCTTTTGTAACACCGGCTTGAGTCACCGCATGAACGCCAGTTGGAAATACGTCCGCCAGAGTCAGCAAACTCGGCAACAGCGACACATCCGGTGCCGAATTGGAATCACCGATCTTCACCAGAGTTCCGGTTGCAAATGGCACTCGCACATATTGACCTTGACCGGCGTCAATTGCCTCGCGCCCCCAGAAGCCACCGTTCACACAAGAACTAGGCAGCCCGCTGGTGCAAAAATCGCACTCGCCACAAGAGAAGCGGAAGGGGCAAACTACCCAATCCCCCACGGCCAGCCCACAAACCTGATCACCAAGTTCGGTGACCACGCCCAAGAACTCATGACCGATCCGAGCGCCGGCGGCCACGTTTGCCTGGCCGCGGTAGGTCCAAAGATCCGAACCGCAAACCCCGGCAGCCACGATCTTCACGATGGCATCCCCGGCGTTCTCGATTCGCGGGTCCGGAACCTGCTCGACGCTCACGTCGTAGGGTCCGTTGAATACGACTGCCTTCATCGTCGTACCCCCGCCGCGTCATTGACCTGGTTGGCCGGACGCTCACCCTTGACTAAGTACTGCACCTGCTGGGAGAGCGCGATCTCTCGGGCCGCGGCAAATGACTGCTCCGACACGAACGCCGCATGCGGGGTGATCACCACATTTTCCAGTTCGAACAGTTCGGAGGTCTCGTTGTCCTCGTCTTCGATCACATCGATCGCGGCGGCAGCAATCTGGCCGCTGCGAAGGGCTTCAACCAAAGCTGCTTCGTCGATCACCGCACCGCGAGCGGTATTGATCAACACCGCAGTTGGCTTCATCAGCTCAAACTCAGCAGTGCTGAGCAGGTGCCGAGTTTCCGGCATCAGCGGGGTGTGCATCGAAACAAAGTCAGATTCAGCCAGCAGTTGGGCCAGGGTCTCCACCTTGGTTACCCCATATTCGGCCAGGTACTCCGCGGTCTTGGTTGGAGCCCAGGCGACAACGTCCAGCCCGATGGCCTTCAGCATCGGCACCATCATCTTGGGAATGCTGCCGAAGAAGATCAAACCAATCTTCTTACCGGTGATCCTTTGGGGCATGGCCCCAAGGAGCGGATTCCACTTGCCGGCCCGCACGCTGCGATCAAGGAAACTGATCTTGCGCACCACGTCGATCAACATGCCCACGGTGTGTAGGGCGACGTCCTCGGAACAAAACCCCGGAGAGTTGGTGACCGAGATATTGGCCGCAGCGGCGGCAACCGCATCGATATTGGAGTAGCCGATGGCCTGAACGCTGGCGACCTTCAGCTTGGGCAGCTGGGCCATCACCTCACCGGTGAGTTCGAAGTACTCCACCACGACGCCATCGGCGTCGGCAACTGCCTCAATGAAAGCAGCCGGAGAGTTGTCGGCAGCCTGAGCTTCGATGAGTTCAAGCTGACCGGCCACGCCCCACTCTTCAAGCAGTTGGTTCTCGTAGTCGAGACCTCCATCGACGTTGAAGTAAACGACCTTGGGAGCCATCAGCCAACCTCTTTCTCGGATACTTCAGTCAGGGCGCCAGTCAGGATCGCCAAGCCCTCATCGATAATCTCGGTGGTGACGTTCAGCGGAGTGGCGAACCGAAGTCCGTTACCCCGGACGCCGCAGGCCAGGGTGAACATGCCATCTTCAAGGCACTTGCGGCGCACAGCCTCCAGCAGATCGCCGCCGGGACGACCGTCAAGGTGATTGAGTTCGATGGCCCGCATCAGGCCGAGGCCGCGGCTGTCAGTGATGATCGGGAACTGAGCAACCAGCGCGTCCAACTTGGTGGACAGGTAATCACCGACAGTGTTGACGTTGCCTAGAACGTCAGCTTCGGCGAACTCGTCCAAGACGGCCAGGCCCGCAGCAGCAACCACCGGGTTGCCGCCGAAGGTACCACCGTGACGACCCGGAGCCCAGGAGTTCATGATCTTGGGAGTGGAGACCACACCAGAGGCGGCCAGACCGCCAGCCATGGCCTTGCCGATGGTCATGATGTCGGGCACCACATCGAAGTTTTCGCTGGCAAAGAACTTGCCGGTGCGGCCAAAGCCGGCCTGAATCTCGTCGAAGATCAACAAGATGCCGTGCTCGTCACAGAGCTCGCGAATCCGCCGCACGAAGGACGTCGGCGGCACGATGTAGCCACCCTCACCCTGGATCGGCTCCATCAGGATTGCCGCCACCGACTGCGGTGCCCGCACGTAGGCGAACAGGTCTTCAAGCTGGCCCAAGGCGTAGTCCGACAGTTCCTCTTCGCTGAGCCCAGCCGGGGCCTGACCGGGAGCCGGGTAGGTAGTGAAGTCAACTCCACCGACCAGCGGGTCGTAGCCGAGCCGGTACTTGGAGTTCGACGCGGTCACCGAGGTGGCGCCGATCGTGCGCCCGTGGAAGGAACCCTTAAAAGCGATGATGCCCGGACGGCCAGTATTGGCGCGGGCCAGCTTGATCGCACCGTCTACCGCTTCGGCGCCACCGTTGGAGAAGAAGGTGCTGCCTAAGTCACCGGGGGCCACCTCAGCGATTCGCTTAGCCCACTCCATGGTGTTCTCGTAGTAGCCCATGTTGAACGAGGCGGTCATCAGTTTGCCGACCTGTTCCTGCACCGCCGCCACAACTCGAGGGTGGCAGTGACCCAGTGCGTTCACCGCGATGCCTTGCACCCAGTCCAAGTAGCGGCGACCGGAGGTGTCCCACAGATAAGAGCCTTCGCCGCGGTCCACCACAATGTCGGTGCTCTTGGCCAGCGCCGGGCTGAGGTATGTCTGATATTCGGCTAGATCGACCATCTACCTGCTCCTGTTCAGTACGGGAGCAACGCTGATCCGGGCTTGTGGGAACACTATTGAGACTCTTGATGACGCCACAGTTACAGTCTGGATACTGCCAGGATACAAACGCTCCATTGTGTATCACCGGCTGCCAAGATGCCTGCATGGCGATGAAACTTCGGGCACTTCTGGCGGTACCACCGCTGGGGCTTGTGGTTCGCTGCCCAGGCAATACGGGTGGGTTGGACGCCGTCGTGCAGTGGGTTCACCAAAGCGAGCTGAGCGATTCAACACTGTTCACCGAGCCTGGCGAAGTGCTCCTAACCACCGGATCACACCTGCCAGGCCCAGCGGACGCCGCGGCTGCCGAACTCGACCAGCTGTGCGATGCCTACGTCCGTCGACTGCACGAAAGCCAGGTGGTTGGGCTCGGATTCGGCGTCGGCGTCCACCACCGGACCTCACCTGAACCTTTGGTGGCCGCCGCCCGACGCTACGGCTTGCCGCTATTTGAAGTCCCCTATGAGATTCCCTTCTCGGCGGTGGTCAAAGCAGTTTCGAAGTCGCTGTCTGACGCCGAACATGCCTACCTGCGCCGCACCAACTCCGCCCAACGCAGGCTGATCACCGCCGTTGGGAGATCCCAGGTGCCGCAATCGGTGGTGCGCAGCACTGCCCAGATCATCGGTGGTTGGGCAGCGCTGAGTGACCCCGGAGGTCGGATCAGCGCACTGTCCCCCACCGCGAAACTGTCCGGCGCACAGGCTGCCGTCCAAGCCCATCTGAGCTCCGGGCAACAAGTGAGTTTCCCCGGGGCTGACGCGGGACGGGTGTGCGCCCACAGCGTGGTCGCCGAGGGGCGGCTATTGGCGGTGTTGGTGACCGGGGCCAACAACGAGCTCGACCCGCTAGCGATTTCCACCTCAATGCTGGCGGCAAACCTGATGGGGATCCACCTCTCACTGTCGGGACGGCTGCAACACGCACTAGACAGCCTGCGGGCGCCACTGATCGGGGAGGCGCTCGCTGGACGCGCCGAACTGGCCCGCCAACTCGCCGGAACGCTGTGGCCAAGACTGCCTTTGGAACCACTGATCCTCAGCTGCGTGGAAGGACCCAGCGACAAGATCAGCCGATTGCCGCTGAACGAGTTCGCCGCTGTTTGGGGCAGCGTGGGCGGGCGGTTGTGGGTGATCACCGCAGCCGATCAGGCACTGCGGCTGGCCACCTCGGTGGCTGAACAGGGCCAACTTGCGCTCGGCAGTTCCCAACCCACGGCCTGGAACGAACTGGTCCAAGCCAAACATCAGGCCCTGAATGCGCTGCTAGCCGATCCCCAATCAGCCACCAGACCAGCGCTGTTAGATCTTCTGCCACCAGATCAAGCCCAGGCTTTCGCCCAGGCCACCCTTGGCGAACTGCTTCAATCAGACGCCGCCGACCTACTCCAGACCGTTCGAGCCTGGGCTGAACAAGACGGATCCCACGACCGGACGGCCGCCAAACTCGGCGTCCACCGCCACACGGTGCGACGACGGCTGCAACGAGTAGAGGAAATCCTGGCCCGCCGGCTGGACGATCCCAGCACTCGCCATGAGCTTTGGTTCGCTTGCCAACTTGCCGACCAGTTCACCAACCAGCCCAACCAGCCCGACCAGTCTGGTTCGGCGGCTTGAATCGCCCAACCCAAGGCCGGTCACACCGCCAGCCACAGTCTGGTCACCACTGCAGCCCTGTCACCAC
>DHWU01000043.1:0-43171 GCA_002413345.1 Propionibacteriaceae bacterium UBA5174
TCCAGTGGTGTGCTCAAACTGATGAAAGGCATTCGCTGAGGCTGGACTAGCCGGTCTTGGTCCAAGTCTTGAGCCGTTGGGCAACAGCGGCGGCAAGTAGTTCCGGTCCACGCGAAAGGCTGTTGGCATCCGAATCTGGGCTGATTGCGACGGTGTCGGCAAAGCCCAGGGCAGTGCCGCGAACCTGGCCGGCAAAAGCGATTACCGGTACCCCATGGTTCTGCGCCAAAGCCAGGACGCCGGACGGGGCCTTACCGGCTGCGGTCTGGACGTCCAGGCAGCCTTCGCCGGTGAGCACCAGATCGGCGGTGGCGATGGCAGCGTCGAGTCCGATGTGGTCAGCAACTAACGCCACGCCACTGCGATAGCTGGCGCCGAGGGACAGTAGGGCCGCGCCTAGGCCACCGCCAGCTCCGGACCCCGGGAGATCGGCCACCGATGGGCTGCCAGCGTCAGTCAGGGCGTCGGCCAAGTGGCGCAGCCCAGATTCCAGGGCTGGCAGTTGCGCCGGGGTAGCACCTTTCTGCGGCGCGAACACCGCGGCAGCACCACTTGAACCAAGTAGGGGGTTGGTTACGTCGGCAGCCATCTCAATGGTCATTTCAGCGAGCCAGCCCAGCCCGGCGAGTTCGATTCGGGCAAGCCCTAGGAGGCCAGCTGGGTCGGCACTGATTTCGGCGCCGTTGGCATCGAGCAGGCGGGCTCCCAGTCCAGCTAGTAGCCCAGCACCGCCGTCACAGGTGGCGGTGCCGCCGACACCAATAATCAGGTGGCTGGCGCCTGCAGCCGCTGCGGCCCGAATCACCTTCGCCAAGCCGTAGCTGGTGGCATGTTCGACATCTCGCCGCACCGGCGACACCAAACCCAGGCCGACGACGTTGGCTGCCTCAATGATGGCCACCTTGTTGGGGGTCAGGGCGAAAGTGGCGGTGATCCGGCGGCGAAGCGAATCGAGGGTATCCACCCGATACGCCGTCGCGTTGAGTGCGGTGCTGAGTACCTCAAGGGTGCCCTCGCCACCATCGGCCAGTGGTAGTTCGAGACACTCGGACGTCGGCCAGGTTTTGGAAACCCCGGCGGCCATTGCGGTGGCTGCCTGGACTGCGGTCATCGACTCCTTGAACGAGTCAGGAGCCGCAACGATTCGCATCAGCTGAGGTCGTGGCGAATTTCGGCGCTGCGTCCGGCCTTGGCCAGGCCGTACAACAGGGCACCGACTGACGCCACGGTCGCCATCAGCATGGCTGGCGCGGCCCAAGGCCGGGGGGTAGTCGCTCCGCGAAGCACCGTAGTGGAAGCAGTGATTCCGGCGGCCAGGGTGGCCCCGGCGAGTGCCCCGGCGCGTTCGGGTCCGGGACGTGAAGTAGTTGCGGCCCAAGCTGCACCCAATGTGACGCCAGCGGCGGTGGCTAGGTCGGTCGCGGCTGCGCGGCGCTTGGAAACCCAGCGGTCCGGACGCCCAAGCAAGTCCCAATGAGAAGCCAAATCCGGTGCCAGCGCGCGTCCTCGGATCAAGTAGTGCAGGGCTATCGCCCCAGATACCGCCAGTGGCAGTGCGGCTGCGGTGCGAAAGGCTGCGTCGCTGGTGGCGGTGAAAGGCACGGACTCGGCGTCCGGCTCAATCAGGCCCAGGCGGACTGCAGCAGCGCCGAAGTTGAGATCCCAGCCCCAACCGATTGCTCGCGGCAACAGGAGGCGCTGATCTGCCGGATTCCACCAGGTTTCGGCGATTCGTTCACCCAAGCCGTGAACCTGGACGCCAGCTAAGAGCTGAGCCAAGAACTCTCGTCCGCGCGGGTTGGCATCGACCGGACCGAGGCCAGCGATCAGGCGTTCCACCTGGTTGGCGGTGGAGTCGGGGTGGAGCGCTTCGCACACATGGCTGGTCAGGCTTTCGCGGACCTCGGCGCGGAGATCAGGCTCGGTAGCGGCCACTGCCGCGTCGAGGAGCCGGTCGGCTAGGGCGTGTGCTGCGGGACTGAGTTGGTCGAGGGAAGTGATCATTTGACTCCTCCAAACAAGCTGTTCATGGCGTCGGTGATTGCGTGAAACTCTGCGGCCAAAGTGCCCTGGCGAGTGCGTCCGGCCGGGGTGAGGGCGTAGTACTTTCGTGGCGGTCCGGACGGCGATTCTTGCCAGTGGGTGGAGACCAAGTCACCCTTCGACAGCCTGGCGAGCAGCGGGTAAACCGTGCCCGCAGTAATCGCCAGCGCGGGCTGAGTGGCGAGCTCAGCAACGAGTTGGGAGCCGTACTTCGCCTCCTTGTTCAGCAGACCGAGGACGGCCAACTCCACCACGCCCTTACGCAGCTGTGACGCGCCGGTATTTCGTTCAGCCATAAGGCGAGGGTATTACCGGCTACCTTGCAATGCAAGGGCTCCTAGTGATCTCAGTCCGCGCCGCGGTGCCCCAGATTGGATCTGGGCGAACTAGCTCTGTTCGGTCGCGAAGCTACGCACCGGGCCGAGCCACGGCTCCAATCCGTCCTCAGAAACCTCCCAGAAGCGGCCTCGTTCAGCGAGTTCGGCATCGGTAAGCAAGCAGGAGTTGAACGCTTGCGCGAGCGCCTCCCTTTCGTTGTCGGTTCCCACGATCACGATTCGGGTGAGCGGTTCATGTTCCCAATCGTGGCTGTGTCCGATACTCACCATGCCGCCAGCGCCGTCCCACTGGCAGACCTGGGAAGGCCGAGTCGGAAGCCAGAAGCAGCCCCGCGAGCGCCGCCGTCCGCGGCCGAGGAGCTCGATTCGTTCTTGAAGGCGATCGGGGTGGAAAGGGCGATCTGAACAAAAATCGAGGATCCAGGCGGCCCCACCATTCGCTTGAGGGATTGTCTCGCGGCGCACGACCGAAACCCAGGCCTCGTTGCGATGATGTTGGTGAAGCCCGGTCAATACCGTCTCGGGGGCAATGCTGCTGAAGGTATTGGTGAGCAGCGCGCTCGGGTGAGCCAGGGTGCGCAGCAACTCCCAGCCAGTTGGTTGAAGGGTGCCGAAGGAAGTCACTAGATCGGCATACTCCACCATCGCTGAGGCAATCTCGCCCACGCCACGTTCATCGTCAGAGCGCACGGGGAGGCCGCGTTCGGTGAAGAGATCGTCGCCCAGCAAGTCGTCACAGACAGTCTCGGCCTCGAACGCTGCGATCACCGCGGCGATTCGCAACTGGGCGGCGATGTGGGGCGAATCGTGAAGAGTCTGGCACACCTGGGTGGCCATTACGCCGATCGGTAGCTGAGCGATGATCGCCGTCCAACTCCCGGATGCGGCCAGGCGCTCCAGCGTGGAAATGAGGTCGTCGCGGGTGGCGCAATTGGTGCAGGCATTTTCAACATCGATGTCGACGCGTTCCAGGGTGCCGGTGGCGTCGCTGACGGTACGGATCAGTCGCTCGCTCGTGGGATCAAACTCGTGGCGCACGACGACGGCTGCGCCTAGGTCCCATTGCAGCGAGATCGCCGCCGCTGCCATCGGTGCTTCGGCGATTCCGTTGATCAGGATGACCGGCACTGCAGTAAGGGCGCCCAAATCTGGTTTCAACTGGGCACTGTCTTCGGTTGTGCGGGGTTGGCGGGGAATGTTCTGGCTCATGGCACCTGCTATCGTTATGAGAACGGTTCTCATTATACATAGGGGTAGCATGTCGCAAACCTGCCAAGTGACCGGGGCTCGCCCTGGCTTCGGCAATAACGTTTCCCACTCCCACCGTCGAACCAGGCGACGCTTTGACGTCAACGTGCAGCGTAAGCGTTACTGGGCGCCGTCCCTTGGTCGCTTCGTCACTTTGCGAGTGAGTGCTCGCGGTATCAAGACCATCAACCGGCGTGGAATTGACGTGGTTGTCGCCGAGTTGCGCCGAAGTGGAGTGAAGTTCTAATGGCAAGCAAGGGGAAGGATCTTCGGCCGATCATCAAGCTTCGATCGACCGCTGACACGGGCTACACCTATGTGACCCGCAAGAACCGCCGTAACAGCCCCGAACGTTTGGTGCTGCGCAAGTTTGACCCGATCGTTCGGGCTCACGTTGAGTTCAAAGAGACCCGCTAGTGTCCACAAAAGCAAAGATTGCGGCTAATCGGCGTCGACGGGTGATTGTGGGTCGGTATGCCGAGCGACGAACTGAGTTGAAGCGACTGGTTCGTACGGCGCCCACATTGGCGCAGCGGATGGCAGCCCAGTCGGCATTGGCTCGGTTGCCGCGGGACGCCAGTCCGATTCGGATACGCAACCGCGATCAAATCGACGGCCGTCCGCGAGGGTATTTGCGTAAGGCGGGTGTGTCGCGGGTGCGTTTTCGGGAACTGGCACACGAAGGCTATTTGCCCGGAATCAGCAAGTCGTCCTGGTAGGCACGCACTGCGCCCATCGTCTGGGGGCGGAGGTGGGCTCAATGTGAGGCGCCAGGTTGAAGGGCTGCCGTCCGGCTGATTCGGGCGGCAGCCCGGTTTGTTTAGTGGGCTGCGACCTCGCGGCGGAAGGCGGTGGCCGCCTTGAAAGCGGGCGCAATAGTGGCGGCGATCTGAATGGCTTCGCCGGTCTGGGGGTTGCGACCGGCGCGGGCTGCGCGGGTGCGCGCTTCGAAGGTGCCGAATCCAGGCACCGTGACCTCTGCGCCACCAGCCACTTCACTGACGATGGTCTCGAAGACCACAGCGACGGCCTCGCTGGCGCCCTGGGTGCTGAGCCCGGTCTTGGAAGCCACGGCTGCGACGAGTTCTTTGCGGTTCATGGGCTCTCCTATTGGATAATGAGAATGGTTGTCAACAAGCCTAGCGGATCATGGCAGTCATCACGCCAAGCTGGGTCGGTAGGATCGCCTGGGATGGACTCAGCTCTGCATTAGGTGTAAACCCCCTAGCCATGAGTCAATAGGACATGGACGAATTTTTCACCAGAAGCGGTCGGCTGCTGCAGCGGTCCGGCAATCAGCTTTACTCGCGTTCCGGAAGCTACCTCGGTCAGCTTTGGAACGGGAAGGTGTTTGATCCCAGTGGGCGTTACTCGGGCACCATCGTGGGCGATCGGGTGGTGTACCGCACCATCGACAGCGCTGCTTCGGTGGCTGCATCCTCGTCCGAAATGTGTCCGGCGAGCACTAGGGCAAACCGCACCGGCATCTCAATTTGGGGCACTGAGCCCAACTTCGCAGACTGACCACAGCTTCGCAGACTGAGTGCTGGCGCAGTTCGCGACGGGGGCGCTGGCCTGCCTCGGGACGCTGACTACTTAAAGGTCGTTGCCCGCGTAGGAGCAGTTGAAGCTCTTGTTCGCCAACGGGAAATCCGGCACGATCACATCAGCTAAGGCCACCGGCAGTCCCGGCCAAGTGCAAAACGACGGATCGACCACCTTCACCCGACGCAGCTTGCCGCCGGCATCAATCTCAACCCGATGTACCAAGGTGCCCCGCCACGCCTCAACCACGCCCAATCCTGCGGCCAGCTCGGCGGGTCGATCAGGGTTCGGCTCGGTAGGTGCTGCGGCCTGGCGGTTAGCGATGCGTCCGGTCAGGTCAGCGATCACTGCGGCCGAGACCGCCACCTCTTCTACTCGGACGTCGAAACGGGCGCGCACGTCACCATCAGCTCGAGTCACCACCCGGAAGTCCGGGCCTAAATCGACGAATGGCTGATCAGCGCGAGCATCAATGCCAACCCCACTGGCCCGAGCCACGTAGCCCAGCACGCCCAGCCGCTGGGCCTGTTCTCCAGCCAACACTGCGGTGGTGTTCAGCCGGTTGGCCACCAAGGAGTTGCTGGTGGCAACCGCGGCCAACTGGGCTACCCGCTGGGCGGTCTCGGCAACCAGCGCCAAGTCTGGCTCAGCTCGTAATTCCGCCCCACCTAGGCTCAACGCTCCCCGCAATAGTCGGTGCCCAGTGAGGTGCGCATTGTGTCGCAGCAGCTTTTCGCGCAGCGCGCCAGCCTGCTGGTTGGCGATGGCGAAGCCGGTGTCATTGAGGATCGCGCCGATGTCGTTGACGTGGTTGTAGAGCCGTTCGAACTCCAACAAGAGTGCGCGAATCAGCCGGGCCCGTTCCCCCACCACAATGCCGAGGGCATCCTCGACCGCCATCAGATAGGCCAGGCTGTGTCCGATTGCGGTGTCACCGCTGATCCGCTCGGCTAACTCGATTCCGGATTCGACGGTGCGCCCGATGAATAGTCTCTCTACCCCTCGATGGACGAAGTACAGCCGCTGATACATCCGCACGATGGTCTCCCCCACCACCGAGAAGCGGAAGTGACCCGGCTCGATCAGGCCAGCATGAACCGGGCCCACGGGGATTTCGTAAACGCCCTTGCCAGCCACTTCAACGAAAGGAAAGCCGGTGTTTCCACGAAACTCGTTAGGAGTCTTGGCATGCCGCAACAGCGGATAAAAGCCAGCTGGCCAATGCGCATGCCGCACCAGCCGAAATGGTTGCGGATGATCCAGCGCCACGATTCCGAACAGATCGTGCAACTCCCGTTCGAACCGACCTGCTTGGTAGGACAGCCCAGCCAAGGTTGGCAACCACGGCCGCTGTCGTGGGGCTTCGGTGGCTACTTCAACGCGGTCTGAGTTGCTCCCCAAGAAGACGTAGGTCACTTCGAAGACCTTGGCGTCCTCACGGGCGCTAACCAGAGCTAGCCGCAATCCGGCCAGCAACTGCTCGGCTACCGCTTCGGGAAGCTCTTCGCGAGTGACTTTCATTTGGCGCCTCCCAGAGCCGCGACTGCCTGGCTCAACACCGCGGCCAACGGCCAGGCAGCAAAGCCCAGTACGGCGTTGGCAGTCAGGGCCACCCAGATCGGCAACTGGCGCCACCATCGTTGGGCGTGGGCGCCGACGCCGCCGGGGGCGGCACCGAGGGTCATCGCAAGTGCCTGCCGAGCAATTCCGGCGAAGACCACAAGCAACAAGATGCAGGCCAAGCCCATTTGCCAGGCCAAGCCGCGAGTGAAGCCCGCGATGATGATCGCCACCTCGGTAAAGAAGGTCACAAATGGTGGGAAACCCAGCAAGCCTGCCGTGCCCAGGAGGAACGGACCACCCAGATCAGGACGGCTGCGAAGTAGCCCGTGGACATCGGCGATCCGGTGACTGCCGAACACCGTCGAGATTCTCCCGGCCAGGACAAACATGCTTGCTTTGATCAGTCCGTGGCCGAGCATGTGCAGCAGCACTGCCGCAATCGCGAGCGAGCCGCCCGCAGCCGCACCCAGGGCCAACAACCCCATGTGCTCAATGCTGGAATAGGCCAGCAGGCGTTTGTAGTCGCGCTGGGTAATCACCAAACCAGCAGTGACGCCCAATGAGAGCAGCCCGGCGGTCACCAGCAGGGTCTGCATTAGTTGGGGCCCGACCGCGGCGTTGGTGATGGCTTGGATTCGCAGGATCACGTAGAAGGCCACACTCAGCAGCACCCCCGACATCAACCCGCTCACCGGTGCTGGCGCTTGGCTATGGGCGTCCGGCAGCCAGGAGTGCATCGGGGCCAGGCCCGCTTTGGTGGCAAAACCAAGCACCGCCAAGGCACCGGCCACTTTGGTCAGAGTTGGGTCTAACTCGCTAGCGTGCTGGAGTAGCTCCACCCAGGAGACCGTCGGGTCACCGAGCGGTGCGCTGGCGGCCGACAGGAGCGCGATCCCGAGAAAAGCAATGGCCACGCCGACTGCGCCCAGGATCACGTATTTCCAGGCGGCTTCCAGTGAGTTTCGCCCCTCCCCAGAGGCCACCAGGAAGGCGGTGGTGATGGTGGTCAGTTCGATGGCCACCCACATGATGGCAATGTTGTCAGCCAATAAGGCGAGCGTCATCGCAGTCAGGAATAGGCTCAGCAAGGCGGCGAAAGCGCCGGGTTTTCGTTGCTCGGACAGCCTTTGGGGCAGCCCGCCAGCTAGGGCGATCACCGCTACTGCGCCCACCACGGCGATCATCCAGGCGCTCAGGGCGTCCACCCGGATTGCCCCGGACGCAGTGGTTACCGGCCCGCTAGTCGTGACTTCAACGATCAGTGCCCAGCCCCCGGCCAGCAGGACGGCGGCAGCCGCTACCGGCACCACCAGCGTCCAGCTCTGCTTGCGGAAGGCGAAACTCAACGCGGCGGCGGCCAGTGGCGCGGCCAGCAATACCCAGATCAGTGCTGCCATCAGTCGTGCAGCTCCTTCAGCTCAGTGATGTCGATGCTGCCGTGCACTTTCTGCAGCCGGATCACCAGGACGCCGAGAATCAGCACGACCAGCAGCACATCAAGAGAAACTCCCAGTTCAACGGTCAGTGGCAGGCCGCCGGAGACCAGGAACGACACCGTGGCGATACCGTTGTCGAGCACCAAGAACCCGATCAGGCCGGTGATCGCCGAGCGACGAATCAGCAACAGCCAAAAGCCCAGGAAGATCAGCGAAAAGCCGACCGGCAGCGCTTGCAGCGCCGGTCCTGGGTTGGGTCCCATCAGTGGTCCGCTGATTGCGTAGGCAGCCAGAGTGAGCGCGGCCGCCCCGATCAGTTCGACGGCAGGATTGATCTGGGCGGGGTGTTCTCGGGTTTCGCCGATCCGGGCAGCGGATCGCAGCATCACCAACGGCAGCACCACCGATTTCACAATCAGCACTAGTCCAGCCACGGTCAAGGCTTCGAGCTCGCCGGCGTGGACACCGACGGTGAGTACCAGCCCAGCCAGTGCTGCTCCTTGGACGGCGAGTAGTGCGATGGAGCGGGCCAAGGAACGTCCCCAGATTTGGAGGATTGCGGTGAGCAGTAACACCCCAGTGCTGGTGGCAATCAGCTGTTGGTAGATCTCGTTGGGCATCGCAATTCCTCAGAACACCAAGTAGGAGGCGCTGACCGACAGAAACGCCAAAACGAAGGAACCGGCTAGGAGTTCCGGCACGCGGAACAGGCGGAGTTTGGCGATGAAGACCTCCACCGCGGCCAGGATTGACCCGGCCACCAGGATCTTCACAGTGCTGGCAGCTAGACCAATCGCCAGGTTTTGCCAGGCTGCATCCGGAGCTACGCCCCAGGGCACCGCCAGGTTCACGGTTAGGCCTAGCAAGGCAGTGAGCCGCAGCCACGAGCCGAATTCGAGCCAGCCCAGATCGCGGCCGCCGCTTTCGAGAATCATCGCCTCATGCACCATGGTCAACTCCAGGTGCGTGGACGGGTTGTCGACTGGTAGGCGGCCGGTTTCGGCGATGACCACGATCACCAACGCCACCAAAGCCAGGATGCTCACCGGATTGGCGATGGTAGCCAGATCTTCGCTTCGGGCGGCGACGATGGCGGCCAGCGCCGAGGTGCCGACCGGCAAACTCAGCGCGTAGATGCTCAACAGCACCGTGGGTTCAACCAGGGCAGCGAACATCATGTGCCGGCTCGAACCCATCCCGCCGAAGGCCGATCCGGATTCCAGCCCGAGTAGCGCCAAAGCGACTGTGCCCAAGAGCAGAACCGAGACCACGACAAATAGATCGCCGGGCACTTGGGCCAGCGGCAGCGTGCTCACTAGGGGCACTAAGGCGAGCAGCACTAGGGATGACGTCATGAGTAGCAGTGGGGCCCAGGTGAGCACCCAAGTGGATCCGGGCGCGCGCAGCGGTTCCTTGCCGAACAGTTTGATCACATCACGCCATGGCTGCAGGACGCCGCCGCCGACGTGTCCTTCCAAGCGGGCGCGGGTGGTGCGCATCACCCCAAGCAGCAGCGGGGTCAGCAGCACCGCGAAGACCACATGGACTGCGACCACAACCAATGAGTCGATCATCGCGACACCACCACCAACACCACGAGCAAGGCAGCGAAAGAGAACGAAAGGTAGCGGTGAATGCTGCCGTTCTGTAGTCGGCGGGCGAAATCGCCGAATCGTTCCAGGGCGCGGATAGCCGGTAGATAGACCCGGTTCTCCACCACGTCAGTGGTCTCCTGGTTGAAAGCGATCCCTTCGACCAGCAGTGGTGCGTCATCAGGGGTGATGACTTCAACACTGCGTCGGGTTTGCAGGGAACCACCGAATACCCGTACCAGGGGTTCGGAGTAGCTGGTGGCGTTGTATTCCATTCGAGGGCTGGTGCGGTCTCCGCCGCAGCCCCAGGCCAGGTCCACCTGCCGGCGGGGATGGCGCAGTGCAGCCACCGCGTTGATCGCCAATACTGGCACCAGCATGGCGGCAGTGAGCAGGCTGAGGGCCAGCGGGTCGAGCAATATTGCGCCCAGTGAGCCGAGTTCCAGGCCGGTGAAGCCGGTTACTGCTAGGTCTTGGGCGCCGACCGCAGCACCCAGCAGCCGCGAAAGTGGGCCCGGGATTAGTCCCAGGCCGACCGTGCCGATGGCTGCGATCAGCATTGCCGCCACCATGGTGAAGCTGGCTTCGTGGGCTCCTTCGGCGCCAGCGCTGCGCGGTCTGGCCAGGAAGGCGATGCCGAAGGCCTTTACGAAAGTCAGCAGCCCCAATCCGACGGTCAGCGCCACTACGCCCATGGTGATTGGAAGCACCACGGCCAACAGCCGATCAGCTCTGGCGTCGGTATGGATCAGGGCCTGTAGCAGCACCCATTCGGCCACGAAACCTGCAGTCACTGGGAGTGCCGCTGCGCCCATCGCACCCACTCCGAAAGCTGATGCCGTCCACGGCATGCGAGCGGCCAGGCCGCCGAGGGCGTCCAGATCACGCTCACCGGTGGCGTGTAGTACGGAGCCGGCTCCAGTGAAGAGCACCGTCTTGAAGGCTGCGTGGCTCAATGCCAGCAGCAGGGCCGCCACCAGGGCAACATCGCCGACCGCGTTCTGACCGCTGCCACGCAACAGCAGTCCAACCCCGATGGCGGTGGTGATTAAGCCAATATTTTCGGTGGTTGAGTAGGCCAGGAGTCGCTTCAGATCGGACTGCACTGACGCCTGCAGAATGCCGTACAGCGCCGAAGCTGCGCCGAGGGCGACAAACACCACTGCCCACCACTGTGGGCCATTTGGGAACAGCCGCAGTGTGACCAGTAGCAATCCGTAGATGCCCATCTTGACCATGGCGGCGCTCATTGCGGCCGACGCGTGGCTGGGTGCTTCGGGGTGGGCGCGCGGCAGCCAAACATGTACCGGCATCAGACCGGCTTTGGTGGCGAAACCGGCTACCAGCAGGACGAACGCGACGGTCGTGACAGGTTCACTCAGGTTGACCCAGCGGTCCCAGTTGGTGCCACCGGACGCAGCAGTGAGCACCCCGAAACCGGCTAGAATCAGTAGGAAGCTGGCGTGGGTTAGAACGGCGTACCACAAGGTGGCCGGACGCACAGCTTCGCGGCTGGCATGATCGGCCAGAAGTAACACCGTGGAGCCAATCGCCATCGCCTCCCAGGCCAGCAGAAAGCTGACCGCATCGCCAGCCGCGGGTACCAGTTGCACTCCCAGAGCGAAGACTGCGAAGGCTGCCCACCCAGTGCGTGAGGCGGCCGCACCGTGGGCATAGCCGATTCCGAATAGTGCCGTCAGCGACAACACGAGACCAGCCAGGGCCATGAAAAACCCGCCGAGTTGGTCGGGGGCCAGGAGTAGCGGGTCGAGGCCGTCTCCGCCAGGCAGTGCGATTGGGAGGATCAGTCCAGTGCCGGTGCTTCCCTGCAAGGCAATGATTCCGGTGGCCGCAGCGGTCAATCCGCCAATGCTGATCGCTGTTCCGGCCACCGCATTGCGCACTCTCGCGGGCAGCAGTGCGGCCGCGATGCCCACGATGGTGCAGCCGAACTGGGCTTGCAGCCCAAGATCAATCAGATTAGTCACCTACGGGTCACCGTCCGTAGTGCGGCGATGATCGCCTCAGGTTCGGGTGGGCAGCCAGGCACGTGAACGTCCACAGTGGTGAAGTCGTCCACGTCACCGGCCACTGCATATGAGCCGGCGAAGAGCCCGCAGCCGCGGGTGCAGTCGCCGATTGAGACCACCACTTTGGGGTTGGGGGTGGCCTCAATGGTGTTCAGCAATGGGTCGGCCATGTTCACCGTGACCACGCCAGTGACGGCCACCACGTCAGCGTGTCGGGGTGAGGCGACTAGCCGGGCGCCGAAACGTTCGGCGTCATAGACCGGGCCGAAAGCCGCGGCGATTTCGATTTCGCAGCCATTGCAGGAGCCAGCGTCCACATGGCGCACTTGGGCACTGCCCCGTAGACATTTGGGTGGCACGAATCCGTCGCGCACTTCGATCGCAGCTTCGGTGGGGAGCGCACTGACCGGTTCGGTGACCCGTCCGGTGCGGGCGATCAGGGCAATCAGCCCGGTGATGCTCATTTGGCTGCCGCGGTTTCTTCGTTGAGTTCGGCCTGAAGTTGGGTGTGGCCAGCGAGTAACTCACCCAGGGTCACGCGGGCTGTCGACAGCAGCTCGGGAAGTGCGGCCACTTGGAGTGAGTAGCGCACCTCACCACTGTCGCGACGTTGCCGGACCAGGCCAGCCCGGCGTAACACAGCGAGTTGTTGAGAGAGTGCACTTGGCTCGATCTCGATCTTGGCCAGTAGTTCGTGGACGGCATATTCGCGCTCGCTGAGCAGCTCCAATACCCGAATGCGCACCGGATGCCCGAGCGTGCGAAACAGCTCGGCCTTGGCCTCATGTAGCGGCGTTGACACCCCAGGACTCCCAGACTTGAAGACTTCATCAAGTACAGTACCGGCGAAGTCGCTCGGGTGGAACCCCTATTGCTTGGGTGGAACCCCTAACGACAGTGCAAAGACTTGGCCGAACCGGCCGATCTTCACGGCGCCAGCGTCGCTTCTAGGCCCAATCGTCTGCCGCGGTCCTCAGCCCTTTAGTGGGGGCCTTGAGTGGTCTCGCGAAATCAACCACACGCGGGCATATATCGAGCCAATGGCAACTTCTGCGGCGACCGCCAGCAATACTCCTGGCCCCACAGCACCGCGGACGAGTTCAAACAGCCCGGTTCCGGCTAGCCCCAGCATTGCCGCGGACAGGCCCGCGCTCAGCGCCTGCCGAAGGACTGAATCCTCGGCGTTGCGAGCGAGCCAGCAGATGATCGCGAAGCCAAGGAACAGCATTGAGGCGCGACGCGACATAATCTCTGCCGACTCGCCCCCGGGCATCCCGAACAGCAGGAAGATCAGCCCCGGGGCGAATAACAAGCAGCCGAACAGGGCTAGCGACAGACCCGCCGTCGCCGTGCTGAGGTTTCGATACAGCCTCACAATCACTCCTTCGCCAAGAGTTGCCACGCATCACCTGCGGTCGAAATGCCTCCGTCCAGCCTAGGGAGTGAGTGCTGCAAGCAACAGTGGCCGGCGGGAGCCACCCACCGGCCACTGTCAATGCGTCTGGTTTAGGCCTCGTCGGCAAACTCAAAGCCCTGCGAACGCAGTGTTGAGGCAATTGTGGGGAAGTAATACGTGGAGTAGGTCTTGGCGGTGTCCTGGGAGTAGGTGGGCATCTGGGTCAGGCCCTGGGCGTCCCACCAGGCGCGAAGCGTCTGATCGTAGGCAGCGACACCTTCGGCCACCTTGTCGGCGTCGTAGGTCTCTTCCATGGCGTAGGACTCCAGCGGGACGCGCGGCTTCACCTGCGCCAGTCGCTCAGTGTCGGGGACGCCGAGGGTGGCGGCCACCAACGGATAGGTGCGCGGCGGCAAATCGAGCAGCGCGATCAGTTCGGCCGGGTTGCGACGAATGCCGCCGATCGGGGTGCTGCCGTAGCCCAGGGCATTGGCCGCAGCCTGGAGCGTGGCCAGCGCGATGCCGGCGTCCACCGCACCGGTGATGATGCCCTCGGCCGAGCGCTCAACAACCTGCTCAGTGCCGGCGAGCTTGGCCGCCTCGGCGGTGCGGTTGAAGTCGATCACGAAGACGACAACGACGTCGGCACCAGCTACCTGGGGCTGACCGCCGGCGATCTGAGCCACCCGAGCGATTCGTTCCTTGTCACGAATCACGACCAGCGAGGTTTGCTGCCCATTGATCGAGGAGGGCGCCTGCTGCGTAGCAGTCAGAATGGCGGTCAGGTCGTCCTCGCTCACCGGTTCGCCGGTGAAGGCGCGCACCGAGCGGCGCTGATGGAGTTGGTCGATTATCGGGTTGCTCATATGTCTGTCTTTCGCACAGTTGGGTTAGGGGGCAGAGCGGCACCAAGGTGGCAGGCGGATGGCCGCCGCACCTGAATGCATTCTGTACCGTTCGATCTAATATATAATGTATCGAGTAGTACACAAAATGCAAGCCGTGAGATTGAGGTAGAGATGGGTCGCCCGCAGGCGTTCGACACCGAAGTGGTGGTGCGCGCTGCCCGAAAGGTGTTCTGGGCGCAGGGCTACGACGAAGCCGCAATGCCCGCCCTGGAAGAAGCCACCGGGCTGTGCCGCTCAAGCATCTATCACGCCTTCGGCAACAAGCGCGGCCTGTTCGACGCCGCCTTGGAAAGCTACCTCGACGAGGTAGTGCGGCCCCGACTTCGGCCGCTGATCAGCGAACCGGTGGCCCCCGATGCGATCGAGAATTACCTCAACGGCTTGCGCGCCTCGATCACGACCAGCGCCAACGACCCACATTCGGACGGCTGCTTGTTGGTGAGTACCGCCTCCTCGACCCTGGCGCAGGACAACGCGGTGAAGAAGACCATCGCCGGCTACCGCACCGAAGTGGCCGCTGCGTTGCGCAGTGGCATCCACGCCCGCCGGCCGCAGCTGAGCGACGCCGAGGTTGAGCGCCGAGCGCAGATCTGCACAGCCATGGTGATCGCGGCCTTCAGCATCGCCCGGGCTGATCCCGAAGGCGCCTGCGCCTACCTGGATCTCGCCAGCGAGGCGGCCGCCGCCTAGCACTCGGCCAGCGCAGGTCGCGACCCGCTCAACCAAGACCCCAGCGGTGAAGAACCAAGGTCCCCGGCCGGGACAGGCCGGGACGGACAGGCCGGGACGGTTCCTTTATGCGCTGCGCATAAAGGAACCGTCCCCGCTGCGGCGCTGCGGTCTGCGTAAGGTCCCCGCTGCGTTGCGCATCCGGCTAGTCGCGGATGCGGGCAGCGAAGCGCTCCAAGGACTCACGCACTGAACCGTGAAGTACAAACTCCAGGCGCTCGACCAACTGGTACGGATCCTCGCGCATATCGGTGGCCAACCAATGCAGCAGGTGGCCCACCACGATCAGCGTGTAGTGGTCGATGACAAACTCGCGGTCGTCCGGCTCGAGCCTCAGTTCGCCTTCGAGTTCGCCGACGATCACCTGCATCATTTCTCGCAGCGACCGATAGAAGAAGCGCTCCAACTCGGCATGCCTCAGCGAGCGGATCACCGCATAGGCCTGGTCGTGGTGGTTCTTCATGTAGCCCAGCAATTCGGCGAACCCGTCAGCCCATTGGTCGTAGCTTGCGTGCGCCAAGATGTGGTTGGCCACGTCGGTGGCAAACACCCACCTGGCTAGGTCATAGACGTCAGCGAAGTGGCTGTAGAAGGTCTGCCGATTTACGCCAGCGGTGGCCGCTAGTCCAGAGACGGTCACCTTGGCGAGCGGAGTAGTAGCCAACGCCTGTTTGAGCGCTGCCGCCAGAGCGATCTTCGACCGAGGCGGTTGTGTAGTTGAGTTGTTCAACATTTCTCCTGGCCCGAACCCGACAGATCGCTCAGATTGTCTATTTTGCCGCAGCGAACTCAGTTCTAGCATCGAAAGCAGCCTGACCCGCAAGGCGACACCGACCAAAGCTGATCGGTTCTCCGGGTCGACGGAGGTGGACGAAGTGTTCCTGTTTCAGCCGATTCCCTGGTATTCCTGGGTTGCCTGGTTTGTAGTGCTGGCCGCATTGATTGTGCTGAATGAAGTCACCCGGCGCTGGAAGTGGGTCGGACTAGGATTTTTTGTGGCCCTGCCGCTAGTTCTCACGCTCTTCGTCTGGCCGGTTACTGCTGGCCCGGGCTCGTCCACGGGAACCTGGTTCCATTGGGTGAAGGTCTACTCCGCGCTGGCTGGGGTGTTGGGCTTCATGGCCATTCGTTACTGGCCGAAGCTGTCGGGCAACAAGTGGGCCTTGCTGTTCCCGCCAGCGATCCTGGCGATCAACATCGCCGAGGCCTGCATCCGCGATTTCCAGGTGGGTGCGATGAACGCCAACGGCGTAGTGGACGGCGTCTTCATGGTCTCTGGCCCCTGGAACTACCTGAACGGCGTGGCTGGCTTGATCAACCTGATCACCATCTGCGGCTGGACCGGCATCATCATTTCTCGCGATTCCAGCAAAGACATGATCTGGCCAGACATGCTTTGGTTCTGGATCATCGCCTACGACCTGTGGAACTTCGCCTACGTCTACAACTGCGTCGGCGACCACTCCTTCTACGCTGGCGCCGCGCTGCTGATCAGTTGCACGATTCCGGCCTTCTTCATTAAGCGTGGCGCCTGGCTGCAGCATCGTGCCAGCACACTGGCCTTGTGGATGATGTTCACCATGGCGGTGCCCAGTTTTGTTACCGGCTCGGCATTCTCGGTGCAGGCCTCACACAATCCGATCGCGTTGTTCACCGTTTCGGCAATCTCGCTGCTCGCCAACCTTGGCGTCCTGGCCTATCAGGGGTTCCGGATCATCAGCCAGCGTCTGAACCCGCTCACCGAAGAGCTCTTCACCGACCACCGGGGCTACCAAGAGGTCTTGGCCGCCAACCTGACCCCCCGGTCAGTTTCGTCCGACCCAGAGGTGGTGCTGCAGCACAGCTGAGTAGACGAAACCAAACCGAAGCCGGGTGGCGCCTCCCCTAGGACGCCACCCGGCTTCGCTGTGTCTGGGTGCCGGATTGGGATTTGCCGCCCTGTAGTCACCGCCAGTAGCGAGAAAGCCAACACCGGGTGGTGCTGGCTTTCACCAGCACCACCCGGCGCTATTAAAACTAGCCTTGGTCAGGACTGCTTGCCCTGCAGCGCTTCCAGACCGGTGGGCCCTTCACCATCAACCGGCAGCATCAACCACAGCACGAGGTAAGCGATTGCCGGAAGGCCGATGAACAAGCTGAGGATGACCACCAGCACTCGCACGAGGGTCGAGTTCATGCCGAGGGAGCGCGCCAAGCCGCCGCAAACGCCGGTGAGCATCTTGTCGCTGCCGGAACGGCTCAAAGGTTCTTTCATTGGAATTTTCCTGTCTCAAAATGTCATTAGTAGGCCTGCGCGAGCGCGATCATGCTGTTTTCGGTCATCGCCAAGCCAATTTATGGATCAGTGCCAGTTGCTCTGACAAATCAGGTCAGCGCTAGCACCGGGGTGGAATCCTAGGGCAAAACGGGTTGGGCCAGGTACTCAGGTCGAGTCTTGCGAACGGCGGCTGGGGAAGCCGGCGACTGCAGGTGGAGATTGAACGCGAGTTGGGACCTGCGCGGTTGAGTTCAGCGCTGGCGAAGACTGCCCGGGCTGGTGGGTAACTCGATCCTGACGGCGGTGCCGGCACCTTGCCTGGACCGCAGCCCGACGTGACCGCCGTGCCGTTCCACGACCACCTTCACCAGAGGCAAGCCCAGGCCGGTGCCGGGAATTCCGCGGGCATTGGTCGCCCGAGCAAGCTCGTCCCACATCTGTGGCAGCTCATCTTCGGGAATGCCCACTCCGGTGTCGGCGACTTCCACCCAGACGTTGCCGTCCGCTTCGCCAGCGCGCACCTCCACTGAGTCATCGGCGGTGGTGAACTTGGCTGCATTGGACAACAGATTGAAGATCGCCAGATAAAGCAGGTCAGAGTCACCCGTCACCGGAGCAATGCGCCATGGTGCGGTCGGGAACTGGACGCTGAACCGGCGTGGGCTGCCGAGCTGCGTCAGTTGGGTCTGGACCGCCGCGACCGCGTCATTGACCGTCTCGCCAAGATCGACTGCCTCGCACTCCAGCGGGCGGGACTGCAGATCGGAGAGCTTTCGCAGATCGGAAACTAAGCTGCCCAGCCGCCGCACTTGAGTTTCGGCAACTTCCAGGTGTGGCGAACCTTGCGTGCCGTGGGCGGCTAATGCCGCCCGGATTGCGGTCAAGGGATTCTTCATTTCATGGTCGAGCCGGGCCAGGAATGCAAGGTGCTCGGCGCGCGCTTGGGTTGCGCCAAGCTGTTGCAATTGTTCGCGTTGTTTACGGGCGCGACGGCGTCGGGACACAACTATGGCAACAGTCACACTGAGCGCGACGCCGGTGCCCAAGGTCAAAGCCAATGGCGAGGTCGTGATCCGAAGAGTCACGCCGGGAGCAGTGACCAGCAAGGCGGCCGCGCCAGCACCGGCGAGCGCCGTTGGTAGCGCGATCAGTAACAACTGTCGGAACTTCACCCACGGCTCACTTTCGCTACGAAGCGATAGCCCAGTGATTGGACTGTCTCGATGAAGCGGGGTCGGCCCGCATCATCACCTAGCACGCGGCGGAGTTCGGCCACTCGATGGTCGACCGCGCGGGTGCTGGCCGGAAAGTCGAAGCCCCATAAAGTCGCCAGCAGCTGATCGCGACTGTGTAGTTCACCGGGGCGCCCCATTAGGTATTCCAATAGCAGCAGTGCGCGAGGAGTAAGTGCCACTTCTCGGCCCGCCAGCATTACTCGTCGCGAAGACCGATCAAAGCTCAGCTCGCCAGCGATCAAGCGGGTAGCCGCACTTAGTGGCGGGGCGCCAACCACAGAGCGGCGCAGCACCGCGCGGATTCGCGAAACCAACTCGGCCGGATCGAATGGCTTGTTCAAATAGTCGTCGGCACCTTCGTCTAGAGCTGCCGAGCGTTCGGTGCTGGCGTCGACTGTGGTGAGCAGGATCACTGGCGTCCAGTCGTCTTGCTGGCGCAGCTCACGCAGCATCCCGCGGCCATCCAAGCGGGGCATCAAGACGTCACACACGATGATGGTCGGACGCCATGACGCGGCTGCGGCCAGGGCGGCGATTCCATCAACGGCCACCCTCACCTCGAACTCGCAACTCTCCAAGTAAGGGGCCAGCGAAGAAGTGATGGCTTCTTCGTCATCGACCAACAACACCTTGACTTGGTCAGTCACTGTGACACTCCCCAGAAAGCGAGCATGATCCCAAGGCCGTACACCGCTATTTGGGCATAACCGAGCACCAGTCCGATCACGGCGACGGTGGTGCCGCGCTCTCCGGTGCGTTTGATCGCGTCCAGCGCCAAATGGCCCAAGACCACCGGAATGATCGCGAACCCAAGTATTCCGAAGATCAGCGCAGCAACCGCGGTGCCATTGGTCCGGGCAACCATTGGAGTTGACCCGTAGTTGTAGCCGTAGGTAGGTGGATAGTTGTAGGGCGGCGGCGGGTTAGTCATCATCGGCCCTTTGCCGGATTCGGCTGAGCGGTGTTCTGGTATCCAGTGACCTTCACCACTGGGTTGCCCGAATCCCAGTACAGCGTGCAGCTACTTGCGGCGATGGACGCAGTCCCGAGATTGGCTACCAATGCAGTCGTAAGGCTTGAATCAGATTCAATGACCAGATTGTCGACATCTTGGGCTACGACCACGACCGATGCGGCACGAACGTAGACGGAGTGGCAGCTCTGAGTGATCTTGACCCATTGGCTGGCCTGGTCGATAACCACCGTGCCTCCGGGGCAGCCGGTAGTCAGATCGAACCGGCCTTCGTAACTGGACCGGAAAGCGTCACTGGGAATGTCGGCGTCGTCTATTTGCCCACTGTTTCCCGACCCACTGTTTCCGGCCCCGCTGGTCACCAGGACGGTGGTTGGCGAGGTATTGGTCACCTGGGTGGCGAAGGCGGTCGCCGGAGTTGTGGTGGGGATGGACGAGTGGTCCGCCGGAACGATTTCGACGGCACAGCCGGCGAGCCCAATAGTGGCTAAAGCGGCGATGACAAGCGGTAACGGTTTCATAGGCACCACGCTAACGGGTCGATTTTGCTGGCCTGTCGCTGGCCTGTCGCAATCTGAATACAAGAAGGTTTAGGTACTTCGGCGCTCGAATATTAGGGGGCAACAGGCAATCTGGGAAGCCTGCTCAATTCGGCGAGCAACCGCTAGTCGATCTTGGAGGGCTGCTCGCCGTCCAATGCTCGTGCTGCTGCGGCGTCCTCAACCTCTTCGCGAGACAGTCCCAACAGGAAAAGCACTGCGTCCAGGTAGGGCAGATTCAAGGCGGTGTCGGCTGAGGCCCGAACGGTCGGTTTGGCATTGAAAGCGATGCCCAATCCCGCGTCAGCGAGCATGTCCAAATCGTTAGCACCATCCCCAATGGCGATGGTGCGCGACAGTGGCAGTCCTTCGAGCCGAGCCCATTCGCGCAGCTTGGTGGCCTTCGCGGCTCGGTCCACGATCGGCCCAGCAACCCGGCCGGTGAGCAGGCCGTCAGCTACTTCGAGGGTATTGGCATGGGCGTAGGTGATTCCCAACTCTGCGGCTAACGGACCGACCACTTCGATGAATCCACCCGAAACCACCCCGATCGACAGTCCCAGATCACGCAAAGTGGCCACCAGGGTGCGAGCCCCGGGGGTCAACTGGACGGCGGCGCGTACCTCGTCCAGCACGCTCACTGGCAGACCAGCCAGCAGTTTCACCCGCTCACGCAGGCTTTCGGCGAAGTCCAGTTCACCGCGCATCGCCCGCTCGGTGACTTCACGAACGGCAGCTTCGCAGCCAGCGTGGGCGGCGATGAGTTCGATCACTTCATCGCGGATTAGCGTGGAGTCAACGTCCATCACGATTAGGCGGCGGCCCTGCCGGGCCAGCCCGGCCGGAGAAACGGACACATCGAAGCCGGAGGTGGCCGCAGTCTTGGCTAGCGCGGGTCGCAGCGCGGCAACGTCGGCTCCGGATACCCACAGCTCGATGCTGGTCAGTGGGGTGCGAGACAGCCGTCGGCTCCGGTCGACGTTGCCACCCAATTCGGTGATCACCCTGGTAGTGATTGCCAGATGTTCGGTGAGGAGGGGACGGCCCAGAATGGTCACGATCACGCGGTTGTGTCGCGGCGGGTTGTCGCCGATCCCTTCGGTGATCGCCAAGGAAAGTCCCAGTCGGGCGCAGGCGCCAGCGAGGCGGTCTTCCAATTGATCATGGCCGCCAGCCGGGACGCCCAGCAGCATGCCGATGCTGAGTTGGCTGCGCACCACGGTCTGTTCGAGGTCGAGGATCTCGGCATCGAAGTCTGCGATGGCCGCCATCAATCTGGACAATTGCCCGGGAGCATCGTCGCCGGTGATCGTCGCTGCCAGCGAGTACACGGGATCAGCCATGAGTGGATTCTCCCACGCGCGATGGCGCGATTGGCTGCGAAGCGGTGGGGTGGACTACCGCGGTCAACGGGCGAACCGGACGGAAAGAACGGCTTGACTACCTGCTGAGTAACCGGTCAGGGAGTCGTCGTCGCACTTGTCGAGGTTGTCGCCTCAGTGGTGGCAGCCTTCTTGGTGGCATAGATATAGACGGTGGCGCCGATTGGGGTGTTCTTGAAGATCCAGATGGCTTCGCTAAGAGTGCGGATATTCACGCAGCCGTGGCTGGCGCCGCTGTATCCGACGTTGTTGAAGCCGGCCGAATAGTGCACGTACATGTCCGGGTGGAACATGGTGGCGTAGGGCATCGCGCCGGCACCGTAGTTGTCCGAGGCGGGGCTGGCTTGTTTGTCGAAGACTTTGAAGGTGCCCGGAGCCGTCGGGAAGTTGCGCCAAGGGCCGGTCTTTGCTGGCTTATTCCAGCCGCCAGGGCGCACCGCGAAGGTCTTGACCACTTTGCCGTTCTTGATCCAGGACAACTTGCGATGGGCCAGGTCCACACACAAAATCACGCCGGCAGTGGTGTTGCACTTGTCTGGCAGAGTGGCTGGCACTGATGGGGCATTGGTGGCCAGCGCGATCCAGGTGTCTTTACCCACATAGGCGTCAGCAGTTAGGCCGCGAGAACGCTGGTAGTTGAGAATGGCGTTGGCCCCGGCGGCAGTGACTGATTTGCCGGACACCTTGTAACCAAGCCCAGCGGCATTGATCTTCTTCAGCACTAACGCCGCGCATTTCCCGCTCGAATTTGAGCCCGGGCCCACCCGTACGTATTTGGTCAGGCAGTCGCCAAATTCCTTCTTGGTCTTGGCGTCGACGGCCGCCAGTGGATCCGTCGGAGTCGTTGCGGTGGGGGGTGCTGCCGCCGTCGCGGTGGGCGTGGAAACTGGAGTCTGGCTGGCCGAAGGCGGGTTGGCCGCGGAGCTTGCTGGCATCTTCGCGCAACCGGAAAGCAGTAACGACATCGACAACAGCAAGACCACGCCGACGCCGGACGCTTCCCGCCAAGCCTGCGTGCGGCTCATCGAAGTCCTCCCCAAAAGTCGGGGCGGACGGCCCCACCTGCGTTCAAGTCGCGCCAAGAGTACCTGGCTTACCTAAGCTGACTCTTAATGATCCTGAGAAACGCCAGCCGCCAATTGGTTGCGTTGCCGGTTCGCGGGATTACACACAGCGTGAAGCAGGTTGTGTTTCGGGGTTCGTCAGCACCCTGACTCGAGGTTTACTATGGGTAAAAGTCCCCCCGACTTAGAAGGCCGTAATGACCCGCACAGTGAAGCGTCAACCCAAATTGCTGCTGGCTATCAGCGTCGCGGCGGCGATCGCTGCCAGTGGCCTGGTGGCCCCGGCGCTTGTCCAAACCGATAGTTCTGCAAGCGGCCCAGTCGCGGCCGCTGCGCCCAGTCCGGTCAGTGCCGCAGGTGCACCAGCCGCTGCTGAGGCTCTGGCGAGCAGAACCAAGAAGACCAAGATCACGTCGAACATCTCCAGCGCGACCATCAGCCGCTATGGCACCAAGACCAGCACCACGTTCAGGGTTAAGGCCGCCGGCACAAAGCTGCGCTACCAGTGGCAGCAGCACTCCGCGTCCAGCAAGAAGTGGAAATCCATCAAAGGCGCAAAATCGTCGAAGTATCTCGCCAAAGCCAGTACTTGGAGCAACGGCACTCGGTTTCGGGTGATCGTTACCGGGAAGCGTGGCAAGAAGATTTCGAAGACTGCCAAACTGACCGTGCTTTACCCAACCAAGACGCCGGCAAAGGATGCTGCCAAAGCCTTTCATTTGAGTGGGCTGCGGCAAGGGGTGGATCTGTCGTCCTACCAATACACGCCTTCGGGCAGAGTGAACCTGTCGGCCGTAAAGTCTTGGGCTGGCACCAATGGCTTCACGATCTTGCGAAACGGGAGCGGTTCGCGGCCGATCAACACCAGTTTCACCAACGCCTGCACCAACAAGGCTGCCTCGATCGGCGCCGCGCCGGTGACTGAGGATTGCTCCTACGCCACCTTGGCCGATGGTGCGACGGCTCGGGGCTTGAAACTTGGTGGCTACTGGTTCAACGGTTGGATCTCCAGTATCGACACCACCAGCGAGCAGTTGTTCGCCAACAGCTACACCCCGACCGCCTCGGCGATGCAGTTTGTGACCTGGCTGGAGGCTGACGGCAACTACACCGGTTCGGTGAGCAATTCCGATCCAATCGTGTTGGATGTCGAAGCCGGCAGTGCCTGGACCAAGACGTCGGCTGCCACCGGGAAGAAATACACGGTCAGCTTGCGGGCTTGGAATGCCAGTGAGGTCACCGAGTTCCTCACAGTGGCGAAGCGCCAGCTCCAACTCGACGGCTACTACCCCAACCTGTATGTGTACATGGGCGCCAGCAATGCCTCTCGCACCGCGAATGGGGCATACGTGTGGAGAGATGTCGCCGCGGTCGCCCGGCTCTGGGTTGCCTATTGGGGCACCGACAACGGCCGGGTACCGACCAAACAACCTGCCGTTGGGCCGTGGGCGAGTTACGGCGGCTGGTCGATGTGGCAATACACCTCCAATAACCGGATCAGTGGTTCCGGTGTGGGGGCTCTGGATTCTGATATTGCCAAGTCCAGCGCCTGGACGCCGCGTTAGCGGTGGCCGTACCCAGCTGAGCTGGGGCTCTTTGGTTGTTGCCTTGCTGACCTAGCCTGAGTCGGCTGGGCATTCAGGGTCGGCTGCGCATTGTCGAGGGTCGGCGGCGCACTGACTAGTCTCGGCGGTCACTCCGAACTTTCCGCCCGGATCGAGCTTGCCGAGAATTGCCAGAGTCAGTTCAGAGAGCTGGGTGAGTTCCCCGGGGCTGAGGGCGTCCAGAATCATGGCGTGGACGGCCTTGGCGTGCAGCGAGCGACTGTGTTGGTAGGTGTCGATGCCAGCCTTAGTTAGCACCGCGTTGGTTGCCCTGGCGTCGGCGGGGCAGGCCGCGCGTTCGACTAGTCCCTTGCCTTCCAAACTGGTGACTACTCGCGACAGTCTGGCCAAGGTGGCATTCGTGCGGCTGGCCAGGGCTGATAGTCGCAGGCGCTGATCTTCGGCCTCTGCCAGCGCTTCCAGCAAGGTGAATTCAAAGGCGGTCAGCCCGGCCGGGGTGAGTTGCCGGTCCAAGGCGGTGGGTAACAGTTCAAGCATTGCCTGAAGGCGAGCGACAGCGATGCGCTCGGGTTGGCTCAGCTCGGCGGTGCTCATGTAGGTAATCCTAGCAAATGGTTGCAGCTACAACCATTCTCCGCCTATGGTGATGGTTGTAGGTACAACTAATCCACTTAGGAGCATTCAATGACAACCTTCAACATCGTCGGAACCGGCAACATGGCCAAGGCGATTGGCGGCATACTGGCCGACGGCGGCAGTCCAGTTAGCTATGTCCCCAAGAACCAGGTGGGCGTAACCGTCCTCGACGGTGATGTAGTCGTGTTGGCCGTCCCCTATCCGGCGGTGGCTAGCGTCGTCTCCGCTTACGCCGACCAACTCGACGGCAAAGTGGTGGTCGACATCACCAACCCACTGAATTTTGAGACTTTCGACTCTTTGGTAGTTGCCCCCGGAAGCTCGGCAGCGGCAGAGATTCAGGCCAAGTTGCCCAACTCCCGCGTAGTGAAGGCGTTCAACACCACCTTCGCCGCGACCCTGGTCACCAAGAAAGTCGGATCGGCGCAGACCACCGTGCTAATTGCCGGTGACGATTCGACTGCCAAGCAGACGCTCGCTGCGGCCGTCACCGCAGGTGGCGTAGCGGCGATTGACGCCGGCTCGCTGCTCCGGGCGCATGAACTGGAGGCGATCGGCTTCCTACAACTCACACTCGGCGTGTCTGAGAAGGTCGGTTGGGCCGGAGGATTCGCCGTAGTCGCCTGAGCCTGCTGCGGCGGTCTTGATCTGGATCGGCCCGGTCAGCCGCGCTGATAAGGGCGGAAAACTGGTTTCGCCGAGATCATTGCGCCAAGCGGTGGCGCAACTCGGTCAGTTCCTCAGCGGCGATTGAGTAGGTGTGTTCGGCTGCCGGAAACTTGCGCTCGCGGACTGCCTCAACGTAGGCACTCAAGCCGCGGCTGGTCTCAGTTTGCAGGTCGGCGAATCGCCGAACGAATTTGGCTACCCGGCCGGTGCCCAGGCCCAGCAGGTCGTGCCAAACCAGCACCTGGCCATCAGCGGCGCTGCCGGCTCCGATTCCGATCATTATGCAATTCAGCAGAGGCATCAATAGCGCGGTCACGTCAGCTGGAACAGCCTCGACAACGATCGCGAAACAGCCAGCGTCCTGAAGGGCAAGGGCGTCGCGGATCAGGTTCTCGGCCTGGTCTGCAGTGCGTCCCTGGGCGCGATAGCCGCCCAACGAAGTGGCGGCCTGCGGAGTCAACCCGACATGACCCACCACTGCGATTCCAGCTGCCACTATGGCGCGAGCGCGATCCACCGAAGAACCGCCGCGTTCCAGTTTGACCGCATCGGCGCCGGCCTTTTTGATGAAACGTTGCGCAGTACGCACCGCCTGCTCATCGCTGGCTTCATAGGAGCCGAACGGTAGATCAGCTACCACCAAGCCACGGTGCACTCCGCGGCGAACTGCCGAAGTGAGCATCAGCATCTCGGCCACCGTAACCGGCACCGTGGAGGTGTAGCCCAAAACGACATTGGCCGCAGAATCGCCGACCAGAACCAGATCCACGCCCACCTCATCAGCGAGGCGGGCGCTGGGGTGGTCATAGGCGGTAACCATCACGATTGGTTCTCCGCGGGACTTCATCTCAGCTAAAGAGGTCAGCGTGACCTGCCGCGGCGCGTCTTCCCGGTGTCCGCTAGACATGTTCAGTCCTGCCCGGCGCCATTGAAGGAGCCAGCGTCGCCGTCTACTGCCAAAATGCGATTGCGAGCGTCGACATGCACCACCTGGGGTTCGTAGGCGACGAGTTCGGCATCGGTGTAGGCCCCGTAAGAGATCAGGATCACGGTGTCGCCGGTGTGTACCAACCTTGCGGCTGCACCGTTCACCTTGATCTGGCCAGAACTGCGTTCGCCAGCGATGGTGTAGGTCTCAAAGCGGGAACCGTTGTCGACATCAACCACCGCTACCTGCTCGTTCACCCGAATATTGGCGGCATCGAGCAGGTCTAGGTCGACGGTGATAGATCCGACGTAATGCAGATCAGAGTCGGTGATGGTGGCTCGGTGAATCTTGCTCTTCAGCATGGTGCGGATCATGGGGTCACCTCGATGTTGTCGATCAGACGGGTTGAACCGACCCGGGCAGCCAACGCTATTAGCGCCGGTTCGGTAACGGTCTTGATTGGTTCGAAAGTAGCCGGGTCGACGACGGAGACATAATCAGCGGTGATGTTGGCTTGGGCAAGCGCCGCAGCCACCACTCCAGTCAGGACGGCAGCATCGCGCTCTCCGTCCACTACCCGCTGACGTGCTGCCGACAGTCCCCGAAATAGCGCGGTGGCGCGCTGGCGATCTTGGGCCGTCAACAAGACGTTTCGGCTGCTGAGCGCTAAGCCATCGGATTCCCGGACGATGGGGAGCACCTCAATCTCGGTATCGATGTTGAGGTCGGTCACCATCCGGCGGATCAAGGCGACCTGCTGGGCATCTTTGGCGCCGAAGAAGGCGACCTGTGGTCGCAGCATGTTCAACATCTTCGCCACCACGGTGGTTACTCCGGCGAAATGCCCTGGGCGGTGGGCACCCTCGAGAATCTCGGACAGTCCCGCGACGCTGACTGTGCTGGCGAAACCTGCCGGGTAGACAGTTTCGACCCCCGGAGCGAACAGAATGTCGGCGCCAGCGTCAGCAGCTAGGGCGGCATCGCGCTCCTGGTCGCGGGGATACGCGTCCAAATCAGCGGCGTCATTGAACTGAGTGGGGTTGACGAACAGCCACACCACCACCAAATCGCAACTCCTTCGGGCCGCCCGAATCAGCGACAAATGCCCCTCGTGCAGAGCGCCCATGGTCGGCACCAAACCGACTCGCGGTGATCCAGCCACGGCAGCGCGGACCGCCGCTACCTGATCAATAATCTTCATCGACGGGTCGCCTCCACCATTGCATCGTAGACATTGAGCAGGTCGGCGGTGCGTTCGGCCAGAGCTTTACGGTGCTTGGCGATGGTGTCGACATCGCCGCGCATAATCGGTCCGGTGAGTGCGTCGGGGCCCAACTGCGCCCAGTTCTCCACCGAAGCTCGGACCAACGGCAATAGGTCTTCGCGGCTCAATCCCGCTGTGGCGCCAAGCCGGGCAGCGGCATCCTCCAAGGTGACCAAGAAGTTTGAAGCCATGGCAGCGGCTGCGTGATAGGCCGCCCGGTCAGCATCGGCAATCTCGATCGGACGCATACCCAGCTGGCGGGCCAAAGCCAGGCCGATCGGATGCCCGGAGACAGCGCAGGCCACATTGGCGAAGTCCGGTGAGCCTTGGGCTGGCACAGTCATCAAAGGGTGCAGGGAGAAGGCCAGATGGTCGCCTAACACGGTCAGGTCAGTTGCGCCAGAACAATGCCCCACCAGCGGCCCCGCTGGAATCTCGGCGGCGGCCTCAGAGATCGCCTGGTCGGGGACACACAACAGCACGACCGAGGCTCGCGGTGGCGGGGCTTCGCCGCGCCGAAGCGGCCCATCCACTTGGGTGCCGGCTGCTCGGAGGGTGTCGACCAGGGCCGTGCCGAGGCGGCCAGCACCGACAATCGCAACCCGCTGCAGTTCGTCCATCTTTTCCTCATTTAGGGCGGCTGAGTGGCGCAAGGCTTGCGCTAACGGGCCGTCCGCGCCCGCGCCTAGTGTAGATAACCTGGTCGAGCCCGCATCTTTTGGTCCCGATCCGGTGTGGGGTTTCGGGTTCGGGTTGACCTTTGGTGCGGTCATTGGTTCGACGTCTGGGTCACGCCATTCGGCCCCTGGATAGTTTCAACTTCTGTTGAGATGTGCGTATCGTGAAGCCGTGACCACGCTGACTCAAGTTGCTGAGACCCACCGCCCTGGCCCTCGTGGCGGCGGCACGGACGTTCGTGCCGAGATTCTGTGGGCCGCGCGGGAACTGTTCGCCGAGCAGGGATTCCGCGGCACCACCATCCGTGCGGTTGCTGCCCGAGCCGGAGTGGACGTGGCTTTAGTGCCCTACTACTTCGGCAACAAGGACGCACTGTTCGAAGCCGCATTGGATACTGCTGGAGATGTCAGCGCTCGGTTGGACGAGCTCTTCGTCGGTGACCCCGCCAGTCTTGGCCAGCGTTTGGTGTTGGGCATTGATGCGATGCTCAGCGATGAAGGTTCAGGGTCTGCCATGCTCGCCCTGATGCGCTCAGCTGTTGCTGAAGGCCCCGGTAGGCAAGCCGCATTGATCTTCGCGAATGCGGTCATTCTGGCCACGTATCGACGACACATTGAAACTCCGGATGCCGCGCTGCGGGCGTCTCTTGCGGCCAGCCAAATCATCGGGTTCGCGCTGGCCCGCTATGTGTTGAATATCGAACCCCTGGCGAGCATGAGCAGCACTGATGCCGCCGCCAATGTTGGACCTACTCTCCAGCGCTACCTGCTGGACCCGCTGCCAGAGGCTTGCGAATCAGCCCGCAAGCTCGAAGCCTGAACGAAACGGAGATTCCATGCCCCAGGAACTGTGTCTCGGCCTTGATGTTGGATCGACCACGGTTAAAGCCGTGGTGCTCGATGGCCCCTCACTGCTGTTTAGCGCCTACCGGCGACACAACGCCGACGCCCGCGGCGCGCTGCGGGCGTTGCTGCGCGAAGTAGCCGATGCCTATCCCGGTGCCCGGCTGCACTGTGCCGTGACTGGCTCGGCTGGCCTGGGCGTCGCCGAACTGATGGGGATCGAATTTGTGCAAGAGGTGATCGCCGGCACCGAAGCGATTGAACGGTTCGTTCCGGACACCGACGTGGTGATTGAACTCGGTGGCGAGGACGCCAAGATCACCTTCCTACGGCCAGTGGTTGAGCAGCGGATGAATGGCACCTGTGCTGGCGGGACGGGGGCGTTCATTGATCAGATGGCTTCGCTCTTGCACACTGATGCGTCCGGTCTGAACGAGTTGGCTGCTCAGTATTTGCATCTGTATCCGATTGCCTCTCGCTGTGGAGTGTTTGCCAAGTCGGACCTGCAGCCGTTGCTTAATCAGGGGGCGGCGCACACCGACCTTGCTGCCTCGGTCTTCGCTGCGGTCGCCACCCAGACCATTGCCGGGCTGGCCTGTGGCCATCCGATCCGCGGCAATGTGGTCTTCCTTGGTGGACCGCTGCATTTCCTTCCCGAGCTTCGAAAAGCCTATGAGCGGGCGCTCGGCGGCCAGGTCGACTCCTTCTCCACTCCGGAGAATGCCCACCTCTTCGTGGCGATCGGTGCCGCCTTACTTGCTGGCGGCAATGCGACGGTCCAGCGGCCTGGCGACTTGGCCGCCAGGCTCAGTGAGAAGGTTGTCATTCCCCTGCACGCCGCTCGGCTGCGGCCGCTATTTGCCGATGCCGCCGAACGTGCGGAATTCGATCAGCGCCATCAGCAGGTGAACGTCACTCGCGGCGAGCTCAGTGCGGCCACCGGTCCGCTGTTCTTGGGCATCGACGCTGGATCAACCACTGTCAAGGCCGCCCTTCTGGATGCCGATGGACGCCTGGTCTTCTCCCACTATCAGGGCAGCAATAACCCGGTCGAGGTGGGGGTCAGCATTCTTCGCCAGGTGCGTGCGGAGATTCCCGAGCAGGCCTTTCTGGGCCGGGTTTGTGTCACCGGTTACGGTGAGGGGCTGCTAGCTGCCGCCTTGCGGCTGGACGAGGGCCAGATCGAAACGATGGCCCATTACCGGGCTGCGGAGCGAATCTGTCCGGGGGTGACCGCGGTGATCGATATCGGCGGTCAGGACATGAAGTATCTGCGGATCCGTGGTGGGGCGGTGGATTCAATCGCAGTCAACGAGGCCTGCTCGTCGGGTTGTGGCTCCTTCCTCCAGACTTTTGCCGCTTCGATGGGCACCGACGTGAAGACCTTCGCGGCGAATGCTGTGGAGTCTTCCTCGCCGGTGGATCTGGGAACCCGTTGCACGGTCTTCATGAATTCGTCGGTGAAGCAGGCCCAACGTGAAGGTGCCGATATCGGCGATATCGCCGCAGGGCTGTCCTACTCGGTAGTTCGTAATGCCTTGTACAAGGTGATCAAGCTTCGCGACACTAACCAGCTTGGTGACAAGGTCGTCGTGCAAGGCGGCACTTTCCTCAACGATGCGGTCTTGCGTGCCTTCGAGTTGCAGACTTCGGCCCAAGTGATCCGTCCAGATATTGCCGGGTTGATGGGGGCCTACGGTGCGGCGTTGACCGCGCAGCGCAACTGGACCGAGGGTGACCGATCGGCTGCGTTATCGGTCGAGGAATTGGCTAGCTTCAGCGTGCAAACCGATCTGGACACCTGTCGGTTGTGCCAGAACCACTGTCAGCTAACGGTTTCCAGCTTTGCTGATGGCACTCAGCATGTCACCGGCAATCGCTGCGAGCGTGGGGCCAGCACTGAGCGAGAACCGAGGGCGAAGTCTGAGCTGCCGAACTTGTTCGATTACAAGTACCGCAGGCTATTCAGCTATCGACGACTGACTGCTGATCGGGCACCGCGGGGTGAAATCGGGATTCCGCGGGTGCTGAACATGTACGAGAACTACCCGCTGTGGTTCACGGTGCTGTCTAGCCTCGGGTTCCGGGTGACGCTGTCGGGACGTTCCAGCCACGAACTGTTCGAGTCGGGCATGGAATCCATTCCGTCGGAGAACATTTGCTATCCGGCGAAACTGGCTCATGGCCACGTCGAGCACTTGATCGAACGTGGCGTGAAGACGATCTTCTACCCCTGTGTGCCGCTGGAGACGAAAGAGATCGCTGGCGCGGACAACCACTTCAACTGCCCGGTGGTGGCGTTCTACCCGCAGGTGTTGGAGCGCAACATGGCCCGACTTCAGGGCTCTGAGGTGCGGTTCTTGGCGCCAATGCTGAATCTTGACGACCCCACCAAGCTGGCCAAACGACTGGTTGAGGTATTTGCCGACTTCGGGGTCACCTTGGCCGAGGCGAAGGTGGCGGTTGAGGCTGGATTCGCTGAAGATGCCGCCGCGAAGGCGGACATCCGCGCTGAGGGTCAGCGGGCTTTGCAGTATCTGGCTGAGCATGATCTGAAAGGGATCGTGTTGGCCGGGCGTCCGTACCACGTGGATCCTGAGGTGCATCACGGCATTCCCAGCCTGATCAATGCGCTCGGCATGGGCGTTTTGACCGAGGATTCGATCCTCGATCCGCAGCAGTTGGCCCTGGAGCGTCCGATTCGGGTGCGCGATCAATGGGCCTACCACACTCGACTGTACGAAGCGGCGGCGAGCGTAGTTCAGCGTCCTGATCTGCACTTGGTGCAACTGACTTCATTCGGTTGCGGGGTCGATGCGATCACCACCGACCAGGTGGCCGAGATCTTGGCCCAAGCCGACGATGTTTACACCTTGCTCAAGATCGATGAGGTCTCCAACCTTGGTGCGGCCACGATTCGGCTGCGTTCGATGGCGGCTGCCGCTGCAGAGCGCACCAGCTCGGCCACGGTGAGCACCTTCGGCCCGCTCGCTGAGCGTCGGCTATTCGATGCGGACGCCCGGGACAACCACACCATCTACGCCCCCCAGATGGCCCCGATGCACTTCAGGTTGATCGTGCCGGTGCTGCGCAAGGTTGGGCTGAAGGTTGAACTATTGGAGAGCGCTGGGCGTGACGATGTCGAAGTTGGGCTGAAGTACGTCAACAACGATGCTTGCTTCCCGGCGATCATGATCGTGGGCCAGCTGGTGAACAAGATCGAATCTGGCCAGGCCGATCCGGATCGAACTTCGGTCGCGATCACTCAGACCGGTGGCATGTGTCGGGCCACCAACTATGTGGCTTTGCTGCGCAAGGCATTGGCCGACGCTGGTTACCCGCAGGTGCCGGTGCTTGCGATCAGCGTTCAGGGCCTGGAGTCCAATCCCGGCTTCAAATTGACTCCATCGGTCTTGGTGCCGGCTATTCAAGCGTTGATTCTGGGTGACTTGTTGCAGACGGTGGTGCTGCGAGTGCGTCCCTATGAGGCCACGCCTGGCGCAGCGATGGAGCTCTATGTCAGGTGGGATGCCATCTGTCAGGAGTTCCTTCAGTTCGGGGGATTTAGCCAGACGTTGGGTCGAAATATTGGCTATACCGGCTTGATTCGCCAGATCGTCGACGAGTTTGACGCGCTGCCGCTGCGTGACATTCCCCGCAAGCCGCGGGTGGGGATCGTTGGGGAGATCCTGGTCAAGTTCCATCCAGATGCCAACAACCATGTCGTGGATGTGGTCGAGGGTGAGGATTGTGAAGCGGTGCTGCCCGGCATCTTGCAGTTCTTCCTGATGCCGCTGTATTCGGCCCAACAACAGTGGGAGACGCTGGGTGTCGGGCCGCGGTCGCACCAGGTAAAGAAGATGGTGCTGTGGCTGATTGAGAAGTTCCAGCAGCCGGTGGCGAAGGCGCTGGCCAAGACTGGTGGCAAGTTCGATGTGCCTCCCAAGATGAAGCATCTGGCTCAGAAGGCCGATGGGATCATCTCGATCGGAACTCGGGCTGGTGAGGGCTGGCTGCTGACCGCTGAGATGGTGGAGTTGATTGAATTGGGCGCGCCCAACATCATTTGTGCGCAGCCGTTCGCCTGTTTGCCGAACCATGTGGTGGGTCGGGGGATGTTCGCGGAATTGCGGCGGCGCCACCCGGAGGCGAATGTGGTCTCAGTTGATTACGATCCGGGCGCGTCGGAGACTAACCAGCTGAACCGGATCAAGTTGATGGTTGCCACCGCCCACAAGCGGGCCGGTGCGCAGGCTACGGCGTCCGCTCAGGGCGGGTCTTTGGTTGCCTCGGTACCTCAGGTCAAGGCCCCGGTTTCTCCGGTTGATCTTTGGGAGGGCGCTGAGCAGTCCTCGGCTGATTGAGGAAGTGGTTACCCTTTGCATTGCTCATCTGGCTGATGATCTCGTCACAGCGTGCACGCACGCGAGTCAATAGCTCACGCCCATAGGGCAACCCAAAAGTAGAAGCGACCCGCAATAATTCCGCTTTGGTTGCGCGCTCCAACCGCTCGGCCCATGACTCTGCCCAGGCATAGGCCGACGACCGGAGGCTGGCCGAAACGCCAGAGCGAAGGGCACCGAAAGATCCCTGCACGGCGCGGAGCCATGCGGCGGCCTGGGCCGACGTGGTGTTACTCATCACCACACCAACCGGTGCGATGGCCTCTCGTACTCTCGCTTCTAGCTGAAGTTGGGGGAACGCCACCGCCTTGAACCACTCCACCACCGATGCGCCCGGCATCGGCAAGCCGATTGCCCGAAGGCTCAACTCCCATTGGTTGTCCATCAGCATCCGCAGCTGATCGTTACTGGGAAGGTTGCTTGTCGGGTTCATGTGGCCAGCGAGAAGATGATTCACGGTGGCTCTGGACAGCCGCTGGGCGGCATAATTGAAGTATCGGTCACGGCCCAGACTGAGGCTCGCGAATCCCATTGATCCCAGCGGCAGGTGCGCATCAGAGATGCGCCAACCCAGTTTGGTATCCAAGGCGGTCATCGGCGTCGGATTCCCAATCAAGTAATCGACGTACTGCTGGGTGGCATGCCGGGAGCAGATGCCTTGGGAAGAGCTGGTACTGCTTCGGCTGAGTGAGCGACAGGTCTCCTCAGTGATTTAGGAAATACAGGCCAATCGCGACAGCAATTGCCGAGACTCCAATCACTAATACGACCGCCACGGTGGTGAGGCCAGCGCGAAGGGCAGGCAGCCTGCGTTCTGTGCTGTCGGTGTAGGCGGTGAACTGGCGATTAAACTCCACCGGCGAGAACACTCCAGGGACTCGCTCTATGGGAATCTCAGCCAGAGTGAGGGCCTGATCAAGGCTTGCTTGGGTCAGCACGCCAGCGTGGATCCGAACGAAGGAGCCCGGACGCCGTCCAAGCACGATGACGGTGGGGTGAATCCCAAGCTTTTGGGGAAAGCGAAAATTGACCCACAGCGCGCGATCAAGCTCTTCGCGAGGCAGCCAGGTCACCTTGTTGTTGGTGCATGCGGCGATACCGGTGGGTCCAACCTCCACCCAGTTGGCATCTTTGCTCGGCATCTTTGCGTTAAGGGGCGCCATGGCAAGTGCGAATACCGCAATAGTCCCACCAATCGCCCACCCCATCACTGGCTGGCCACCGAAGACGCTAATGCCCACCCCGAAGAGAGCGGCTACGAAAAGCGTCGGAATTAGGCTTGTGGTGACTCTGAAGGTCCGAAGTCTTTGCAGGTGGTGTAAGACTGTTCCGTCCATCTCAAATCTGCGCACGCTGGTGACTATAGGCCAACCCGTAAAACCGACGGTTGCCGCTGAGTTTGGTGCGGCACCGGTTCGTTTCTCACCTATTTGGCGGTTGGTGTGGGCGCTACTCAGGGTGACCCCGGACGGAGGCTGGTCGGCAGCGGTGCTGGCCAATCGTCTGCTAACTGAGGCATCGTAGGGTTCTTGACGCTTGGCCAGCTCGGATCTACCCTGATGCCAGGAACCGAGCGGTTCCCCAGGGTTGCAACTCGCAAGAGGCAAGGCCTGAGCCAGTCTCTTTGGCTTGCCTTGTAAGCAACCGGGGGTGGCTCGGGTCTTTTTTGTTTCTGGCCCTGAACAGTGTTGTTCGAAGGAGCTTCAGATGCCGTCAGTGGACTACCGGACGTTGGCCGGTGACATTCTTTCTAACGTTGGAGGCGAATCCAACGTCGCCTCCCTGGCGCACTGCGCCACTCGCCTGCGATTCAAGTTGAAGGACGCCGCCAAAGCCGACAAGGCTGCGGTTGGGCAACTTCCCGGAGTGATCACCGTGATGGAAGCCGGTGGCCAGTTTCAGGTGGTGATTGGCAATAACGTCCCGCTGGTGTTCACCGAGATCGGCAAGATCTCAAAGCTCGGTGACGACGCGGGGACCGAGCAAGCCGAGCAAGGCAACCTGTTCAACCGCTTCGTCGCACTGATCTCTTCAATCTTCCTTCCGTTCTTGTGGACGCTGGCAGGCGCGGCACTATTGAAGGCCTTCGTCGGGGCTGCGGCGCAGTTCGGCTGGCTGGATGCGACCAGTAATACCTACGCGATCCTGAACGCCACTGGCGACGCGGTGCTGAAGTTCCTGCCGGTGCTGTTGGCGATCACTGCCGCCAAACGGTTCCGGGCAAACCAGTACACCTCAGTGGTGTTGGCCGGCGCCCTGATGTATCTGGAACTTACCGCCTGGACTGGTCTGAAGTCCTCGCCATCGGATTTCTTCGGCATTCCGGTGGTGGCGGTCAGCTATGTGGGCTCGGTGATCCCGATCATCGTGGCGGTCTGGATCCAGGGGTACGTGGAACGATTCTTCGACGCCAAGCTGCCCTCGGTAATCCGAAACTTCACGACCCCGCTACTCACTTTGCTGCTGATGGTGCCGCTGACCGTGCTCACCTTCGGTCCGCTCACCACCTATGCCGGCAAGGGGATCTCCTGGCTGATCATGACCATTTGGACCTTCGCCCCCTGGCTGGCGGGTGCCTTGATGGGTGGCTTCTGGCAGGTGTTTGTGATCTTCGGTGTGCATTGGGCCTTCGTGCCAGTGATCCTGAATGACTTGAGCCTGCAGGGATACTCGCTGATCACTGGTGCGCTGCTGGCTCCGGTGCTCGCCCAAGCGGGTGCCGCGCTGGCGGTCTTCTTCCGTTCCAAGAGCGCTAAACGACGCGAACTGGCTGGCCCGGCTGCGTTCTCCGGCTTCCTGGCCGGAATCACTGAGCCAGTGATCTACGGCGTCAACTTGCCGTTGAAGCGGCCCTTCATTTTTGGCTGTGTTGGCGGCGCAATTGGTGGCGCCATCGGCGCTCAAGCCGGTTCAGCCATGACTGGCTTCGCCTTGCCGTCTTTGTTGTCGATTCCCACTTACCTGCCTAACGGCCCGGTCACCTCCTCCTCCTTTGTGTGGCAGATGATCGGTACCGGTGTGGCTGTGGTGATCGCCTTCGTGTTGACCTTCCTGTTTGGCGTTAAAGATTCGCCGGACGCCGAGGCCGCCAGCTCCGCTCCGATCGCTCAGGACGTGCTTAGTGCGGTGGAAGTCGCATCCCCGGTAAGCGGGCAGGTCGTGGCGCTCAGCGAGATCAACGACAAGGTCTTTGCCGCTGGTGCGCTCGGCAATGGTGTGGGCATTCTCCCCACCAGCGGCGAGATCTACGCGCCGATTGCGGGCATGGTGGTGTCGGCATTCCCGACTGGCCACGCTTTCGGAATCAAGTCCGACGATGGCGTCGAGGCATTGGTCCACATCGGTATCGACACCGTCCAGTTGGCTGGTGAGGGCTTCACTAGTGCAGTCACTCAGGGGCAGGTGGTTTCCGCAGGTGACCTTCTCGCCACCGTCGATCTGGAGGCGATCAAGGCGGCCGGGTATGACCCGACTACGGTGATCGTGATCACCAACACTGCGGAGTTCACCGCGGTGCTGCCAGCCGAGAATCGCCAGGTCACTCACGGTGACACCGTCGTCGTCATTGAGCGTTGAAAGCCGGTATCCGATGCACTATGAACGGCTAGACCCCTTCCCGCAGGAATTCCTGTGGGGTGCTTCCACCTCGGCCTACCAGGTGGAAGGCGCCTGGGATGCCGATGGCAAAGGCCCGTCAGTGATCGACGTCCGGGCGGATCTTCCGCCCGGCACGTCGGACTTCAAGGTCGCCTCCGATCACTACCATCGCTTCGCCGAAGACGTAGCGCTGTTCGCCGAACTGGGTTTGAAGGCGTACCGCTTTTCGATTGCCTGGACGCGGATCATCCCGGACGGCGACGGGGAGGTGAATCCGGCTGGAGTGGCGTTTTACCATCGCCTGATCGACGCGCTGCTTGAAGCCGGGATCACCCCGATCGCGACCATGTATCACTTCGACCTGCCAGCCGCGCTGGATGCCAAAGGTGGTTGGACGAACCGGGCTTGTGTGGACGCCTTCGCCAAATTCGCCGGGGTGATCTTCAGCGAATACGGCGCCAAGGTGAAGCACTGGCTGACCATCAATGAGCAGAACATGATGGTGCTTTATGGCGAGGCGATTGGCACAGTTCCGCCGGGGATGCCGAAATCGGCGGTCTATCAGGCCAACCACCACATGATGCTTGCCCAGGCCAAGGCCAACCAGCTCTGCCACGCTCTGGTGCCGGACGGCAAGATCGGCCCGGCCCCAAACATTGCGTTGTGCTATCCACAGACGTGCCATCCCGAAGATGTGCTGGCCGCCGACGATTTCAACTCCATCCGCAACTGGCTCTACCTCGACATGGCAGTCGAGGGGCGATACAACTCGGTGGCTTGGGCCTACCTCAAGGAGCAGAAAGCGACCCCCCAAATTGCTGAAGGTGACTTGGAACTGCTGGCGGCGCAGCGTCCTGATTTCATCGCTTTCAACTATTACGCCACGCACACCGTTGCGCGTCCGCGGGCAGATGGAGCTGACGTGAATTCTGCTGGGGATCAGCAGATTGCGGTCGGCGAAAAGGGCATCTATGCCGGGGCGGTCAATCCGCACCTGCCGAAGACTGAATTCGGCTGGGAGATTGACCCGATCGGCTTCCGGAGTACCTTCCGGGCGATCTGGGATCGTTACCACCTGCCGCTTTTGGTAACCGAGAACGGTCTGGGTGCGTTCGACGAATTGGTCGCTGGTCAGGTCCACGACGGTTATCGGATCAGCTATTTGCGGGATCACATTGCCCAGATTCAGTTGGCCCTCACCGACGGAGTTGAGGTGATGGGTTACTGCCCGTGGTCAGCGATCGATCTGGTCTCGACCCATCAGGGCTCTTCGAAACGCTATGGGTTCATCTATGTCAATCGCGACGAGTTCGATCTGCTCGATCTGTCTCGATACAAGAAGGACTCCTTCTCCTGGTACGCCAAGGTGATCGCCACCAACGGCTCAGATCTGGACTAGCCCCCCGCCCCCCGCCGGATTCGGGACGCTGCTGAGCCGCAGGTGGCGTCCCGACACCGGGTATGTGACAGTGGGCCGGGCGCACCGCCGAAATCTGGAAGGACCGCACCGTGGAAGTGCTCAAGGTCTTCAACAACAACGTGGTGTTGGCCTGCCAAGACAGCGGCCGAGTCGTGGTGGCTACCGGACGTGGCCTGGGCTATCAAGTCCAGCGCGGTGACCGGCTCGATTCGGCGAAGGTTCAGCAGGTGTTCGTGCCGGACGCCGAACACGATCTGGACCAGCTATCGGCGTTCCTTACCGAGATTCCGCCGGAGCACCTAGTGCTGGCCGCGGAGATACTGGCCAAAGCCAGCGGCAGTTTGGAAACCGAATTTGGTCAGTCGATGGTGATCCCGTTGGCCGATCACATCAGCTTCGCCATTAAACGAGCGCGGCAGAACTTGGCTATTGGCTACCCATTGAAGGCCGAGGTCCTGCACTTGTACCCGGCCGAACTGGCCGCAGCCCGACAAGCGGTGGCGCTGATTCGCGACCGCACCAATGTGCAGCTGTCTGACGACGAAGCTGTGCCGATTGCCTTGCACTTTGTCAATGCGGCGTTCGCCACCGATGACTTGTCGCGCACAGTGAAGATGACCAAGCTGTTCGAACAGGTCTTTGAGGTGTTGGAGAGTGCCTACGAGCGAACCTTCGACACACAAAGCGTCAACGCTGCGCGCTTCATCACTCACTTGCGCTACTTCTTCGTCCGGGTCACCTCGGACAAGCAACTGATCGAGAACCCACAAAGCTTTGTCTCCGCGATCCAAACCTCGTTTCCGAAGGCCTACTCCTGTGCCGAGCGGGTGAAGCTGCTCTTAGAGCTGCGTTTGGGAAAACCCATCAGCTCCGACGAAGTGATCTATCTCACCCTTCACGTTGCCCGGTTGGCTGCCGAGGCCTGAGTGCCCGTATCGCCGCTGGCCTGGTCCGTCAGGTGGCCGAGGGCCGCCTGCGGCAGGCTGGCCCCGGGACGATTCTGGACCGACTGGGCATCGCCACGACCTTGCTGCGATCGCCAGCGAATAGGAGTATCGGAATATCCCGATACTGCATCATTATCGATATTTTCCGATATCCATGCTGTATCGTAAAATCACGATACGGAGGAGTCTCCATGACGAAGCACACGGCACGGCTACGGTCGCCCGGGGACTTCGGGCTGGCGGTGCAGCAAGCCCGTCTGACACGCGGAGTGTCCCAGCGCGAACTCGCGGCCGAACTCGACGTCCCGCAGAGCACGATCAGTGAGATCGAATCCGGCAAGGCGACGATCTACATCCGGCGGTTGCTGAGCATTGCGCGGGTCATGGGGCTGGAGTTCACTGCGACCTGGGAGGAGGACGATGCGCCTCGCAGTTGAGCTGTACGGCACGGTCATCGGGACGCTCACCGGCGAGGCCCGCGCCTTCGACTTCACCGCGACCCAAGAAGGCATCGACACCTTCGGCACGAACAGCCCCGTGCTCTCGGCCACGATCCCGCTCGCACCGGCGCAGCGACGTACCCACGCGAGCCGCCGGCGGAACTGGTTCGCTGAGTTACTTCCCGAGGGCGACCAGTACGACTACCTGCTAGCGCAAAGTGGCTTGCGGCGTGACGACACGTCTTCCTTCCTTGCCCGCTACGGGCGAGACGTCGCCGGTGCCCTCCAGGTGTGGGACCTCGATGATGCAACCGAACCGAAGGCTCCCTCGATTAGGAAGCTCAGCCCGACCGAGATCCGCACACTGTTGGAGGATCCAATCGGCTCACCGCTGGCGAACGACCCTCAATCGGGCAGATCATCCCTCGGCGGGGTTCAGCCCAAGATCGTCCTGGTGCGCACCGGGGACGGCTGGGCGCAGGCGCTAGGCGGCTACCCGTCCACCCACATCCTTAAACCCCAACTTCCCGGCAGGCAGGCCAGCGTCATCTACGACGAGGAGTACGGCTCCCGCCTCGCCCGGCGACTCCGGCTCGCAGACTACGAAGCATCCATCGAGGAGTTCGACGGCCTGCCCACGATCGTCATCGAACGGTACGACCGCGCTGGCGGCGGACGTCTCCACCAAGAAGACTTCAGCCAGGCGCTCGGCGCCAGCCGAAATCAGAAGTATCAGGAGATCGGCGGCATCGTCAGCCTCCGGCGCATCGCCGACACCCTGAAGACACACGCCACCGATCCGGACCTGCGGCGCCTGGCGCGCATGGTCACTCTCGCCGTCGGGATCGGCAACCTCGACCTCCACACCAAAAACCTCAGCCTGCTCCACCCCGCAGACGGCTACATCACCCTCGCGCCCGCCTACGACGTCGTCCCGCAAGCCCACAACCCGGGCGACGGACGGCTGGCACTGGCAATCAACGGCAAGTACCGCCACGCCGACATCACCCGCGACGACCTCCACGCGGAGTTCACCGCCTGGGGGCTGCGGCGTCCTGCAACGACCGTGAACGAAACACTCGAGGAACTCCACTCTGCCGTCAGCGAGGAGACCCCGATCGACGGCGCCTTCCCGCTCCTCCAGAAACAGCTCCTGGGTTTCATCGACAACCTTCGCAACGGGAGCCCGGTGGGCGGGCGAGTGTAGGTGGCAGCCACGCTCCAAGCCGAGTTGGATACGCGCCCATAGCTTCCAAGTCAGAGTGGCATCGACTTGGAAGTTGGTCTTGATATTCCAAGTGAAGTGGGCTCTCAGTTGACGTCCGCGGACCGTCACGTAGACCCCAGCTACCAAAGCTTGACTTCGAGCGCGCTCTAAGTTCTAGCCTGAGGTCAATGTCCTATTCAATGTCTGCTGTCGCCGAAGCCACCGGGCTGTCCGCCCACACGCTTCGCTACTACGAACGTGCCGGGCTCATGCTCACCCCGGTCGAACGCGGACCGTCCACTCATCGGGAGTTCTCCGACGCCGATATCGCCTGGGTGGTCTTCCTCACCCGGCTGCGTTCAACCTCGATGCCGATCGCGCAGGTCCGCGAATACGTCGAGCTCGTCCGAGCCGGCAATGCCACGACTGCTGACCGTCTCGAACTACTGCAAACCCACCGCATCACGGTGCAGGCCCAGCTCAAAGAGATGGCCAAAGCCCTCGAGGCCATCGACTACAAGATCGCGCTTTACCAGAAAGAGGTAGCCAAATGAAGAAAACCACCCTCGGCACGTCCGGTCCCTCAGTAGGACGCATTGGCCTCGGCCTGATGGGGATGAGCGCCTTCTACACCGGTGCGGCCTCTGATGATGCTGAGTCGATCCGCACCATCCACCGCGCCCTCGAGCTCGGGGTGACCCTGCTCGACACCGCCGAAATGTATGGGCCGTACCTCAACGAGGAACTGCTCGGCAAGGCACTCGCTGGCCGCCGGGAGGACGCCGTCATCGCCACCAAATTCGGCACCTTGCACACTGCTGGCGACGGCTCGCCTGGGCTGGACGGTACGGCCGCGAACGTGCGGGCATCGGTCGAAGGCTCGCTGCGCAGACTGCGCACCGACTACATCGACCTGTATTACCAGCACCGGATGGACCCGGGCACTCCGATCGAGGAGACCGTCGGAGAGTTGGCCGCGCTCATTACTGAGGGAAAGATCCGCGGCTACGGGCTATCGGAGGCGGCACCTGCCACTATTCGGCGGGCTCACGCGGTGCACCCGGTGACTGTGCTGCAAACGGAGTATTCGCTGTGGTCGCGCGACCCTGAGGCGGAGATCCTGCCGACGACCCGCGAACTGGGCATCGGTTTCGTCCCGTATTCGCCGCTTGGCCGCGGCTTCCTCACTGGCGCGATCACGTCGATTGACCAGTTCGCCGAGAACGACTTCCGGCGCAGCAACCCCCGTTTCGTCGCCCTCGATGCCAACAAGGCGATCGTCGACGAGGTCGTAGCCATTGCCGCCCAACTCGGGGCGTTGCCCGGACAGGTGGCTCTTGCGTGGCTGCTCGCCCAGGGCAGCGACATCGTGCCAATTCCTGGTACGAAGCGCGTCAGCTACCTGGAGCAAAACGTCGGGGCGGACGCTGTGGAGCTTTCCCCGCAGCAACTGGCCACCCTCAGCGCCCTCCAGCCACCGGTGGGAGATCGCTACGCCGACATGAGTCCGATCAACCGCTAGCGGAGCGCCAACACTGGTACCGGGATCACGTCTACGAGACTTCCTTGAACGCCCTCGCCCGGTCGTGAACAAGCTCATGGCCGTCCACCTGGAGATCGTCGGCAAGCCTTGCCGCGGCGGCACCGATGCGGTGGCCAAGCTGGTGAGCGGGCGGCTCGACGAGGTGCTGATAGCGTCCACCGACCCAGATCGGCACGCCGACAGCATCGAGTTCTTTCACCATCAGGGCCACCTTGGCAACATCGCGTGGCCGCGGCGCCGTGGTGACCACGGCGCTGGAATGGGTGCGTTGCGCTGCGTCCAGCCAATCGGTTAGCGGCACCCTCGCGCCAAGAAAGATCGTGGGCAGGCCCAGGCGGCGGCAGGCCACCGCGAAGGCGAAGATGCCTAGCTGGTGATCCACTCCCTCGGGTGCGCCGATCAGCACCGGATCGCCTGCGAGGTTGGGCTTGGCTTGTTCGTAGGCTGCAGCGAATTGGCGCATCATCTGATTCGCAACGAGATGCTCCCCCGCAACCGAGACTTCACCATCGGCCCAGGCAGCACCCAATCGGCTAAGTGCTGGCATCAGCCATTGATCAAGGACCGCCTCAAACTCCGCACCGGCAAACTGAGCCTTGAGTTCGCGCGCCACCCGCTGTGGATCTAGTGCGGACGCAGCGGCGATCAATTCGGCGAAAGGGTCCGCAACCGCGCCGACCTCCAGGCGGCGGGCAACTTCGGCTGCCGCGCGACTGGCCGACCAGCCAGCTTCAACGAGCCCGCGCATGGTCTG
>DHWU01000043.1:43495-62766 GCA_002413345.1 Propionibacteriaceae bacterium UBA5174
GGCATAGCGGCGCTCCCAGGCGCGCAGCGTGTGCTCTGGGACGCCGGTCAGTGCTGCGGCTCGCTTTATGGTGAACATGACTGGGGAATGCTATGCCTTCTCGCCTTCGGCTGAGCACCTGACTAAGCATTCTGTCTAATGTTTGCAGCGTATCTATTGGCTATGGCTGACCATGCGGGGATGCTGGTGTCTAACGTTATGGAGGCAGTCATGTCACGAAATGCGCGCCGTTGGCTAGTGGTGGTTAGTGCTGTGCTGATGCTGATCGGCACTTTGTACGGCTTCGGGTTGTTGGGCACCCCAGTGGAAAGCAGCATCGGCGGCAGCCTTGCTGCCAACGCCACTCTGCTTGCCCCGGCAACACCGGCGTTCTCGATCTGGTCGCTGATCTACCTTGGTCTGTTCGGCTTTGCGATTTGGCAGGTGTTGCCGATCTCTCGGGATTCAGTGCGGGCCGACGCAGTGGCTGTGCCCGCAGCACTGTCGATGGTGCTGAATGGCGCCTGGCTGATGGTGGTCCAGGCTGGCTGGATCTGGGCCAGTGTGGCGATCATCTTCGCCTTGGCGTTCACTCTTGGTATCACCCTCACCAGGCTGGCCAGCAAGCCACCGGCCAGCAGGGCCGAACTGGTCTTGCTGGACGGCACCTTCGGCCTCTACCTGGGCTGGGTCAGTGTCGCCACCTTGGCGAATGTGACTGCAGCGCTGGTGGCGTCCGGCCTACCGGCGGTGAGCCCGGTTGCTGGCCCCTTGGCAGCTGTGGTGATCGCGGTTGGTGCGGTGCTGGGAATCTACCTGGCATTCCGACTGGGTGGGCGCCTCAGCATTGCCGCGGCGATGGCGTGGGGTCTGGGTTGGATTGCGGTTGGCCGCCTCACCGGCGAACCGTCCTCGGCCATCACCGGGACGGCGGCTGCGATTGCTGCCGCGATGGTGGTTGCCGCCGCTGTTCTGGTGCGGATCCGGTCAGCGCGAGTGCTGGCCCCGAGCAGTCTTGCCACAGCCAGTCGAGGGTGAGGTCGGATCTCTTGGGTGCGCTTCGCAGCGGTGCATTTCCCACCGACTTCGGTAGAAGATACACCGCGCAACTTCCCGAAAGACAACAGTGCCCATTCTCCGTCACAAAGTGAGTTTGTAGATCTTCCCCAGAGCCGTGGTGAGAAACTTTCGTAGCGGCTCAACGACGCCGTCTTGGACGCCTGCAGGGGCTCCAGAAAAGACGACGCTGGGCTGCGGCGTGATCTCTTCAACCACGTAATTGTTGAGGGTCATCGGGATCAAATCATCAAGCCAAGAAACGGGTAGGGATCCGTGGGTCGTTTCGTACTGGCGGACCAGGTATGACTTGACCTTGTCGTTCTGCAGGAAGTCGTTGGTAATGGCGAGCAGTGCGAAGGTGGCCTTGCCTACCACCGCCGCGAGGATCACAGTGAGGACCAGTAAGACGAGAAAGAGACTGAACATGCCAGAATTTGCGCTTCTCAGCTGTTCCAGGTGATCGTTGATCATTCCCGCCTGGCCAGCACTGGCGCTCCCGGTGGCGGCGTCTTGCCACTTGTCTGGCGACAGGATCGATCCTGCTGAATAGCCTTGATACGAGCCTGCATCCTTGTATCCAAAATACAGGGAGCCGATCAGCGATGCCGGGAGCAGTATCCAGAAAACCCATCGTTTGCGAATCAGCACGAATGGCACTAGTAAATCAATCCAGCCGATCTTCTTCATGACGACTTCCGTCCATTCCTTAGCATCCACAAAGAGGCCAATGGTGAACCAGGGGCGACACGTCTTCCAATGAAGCCATTGGACCCGATTTGTGGCGGCCGGGGTACCTCCATTCCTTACCCCACCGGAGCCCCAAATCTCCGAAGCGGCTCAACGGCCCAACTGGGCACTCAGGAGAGATCCCCCGTCCCAGGGCTGTTCCTCGTTGGCGACAGGGACTGACCCCAGTCATGAGGCGAGGTGTCCAGTGTTTGGTGTTTAGGTCAATACCGAACACCAAACAAGGGGTGTTCCCGGTAATTCGCTGCGAGAGGCGGTGCAGTCCATCGCGGCTTCCTTGCTGGGACGGACCGCGATCCCGAGCGTCGCGGCACAGCCGGTGCTGCTCGAGGCCGTCGCTGGCGACGAATGGTGGGTCGACGAGGACGGAAAACGACTGCCGATGTTGTAACCGCCCTCGCCTGCACGACGCTCCAAGCCGAGAGCACCTCGACTTGGAAGTTCACGACGACGGTGAAAGTGGAGTTACACACCTCGCCTGAACTTGAAAGTTGGGTGGGGTCTAACTTTTAAGTTAGCCCAAAAACTGTAAGCAAGTAGCCCATTGACTTGTAGGGTTACACGGTCGCCCGGCTCGGACGTCCTCTACCCATGAGTAATCCTCACTTCGCTAACCCAAACCAACAGGCAAATGAACTAAACAAACTCTACCCCAGCTCGAGTTTGTTCACTCTCTTGAGTACGGAAACGAACTAAACACACTCACAACGCGGATCGCGGGTCCCGTTTGGAGCTGGGGGGCAGTTTGGGGGCACGGAATTGGCGCCCGGCGAAGTAATGAGATGCGAGATGCGCAGGAGTTTGGGTTGACCACGTGGTTGAGAGCAGCTATTCACCACGCTGGTCGGTAGAGTCCGCCAGGATGGGGCAGATGCGGATTGGTACCTGGAACCTGGAAGGTCGCTGGAGTCGCGACCATCTCGACCTTCTCATAAAGCAGGGCTGCGACATTTGGCTGCTTACTGAGGTGCCGACCGGTGCGGCGCTACCCGGGTTCGATTCACACCTGACCAACTCCAAGATGGCCAGCCACAAGCATTGGGCCGGCGTCTTCTCGCAGGCGACGTTGGGAGCGTTGCCGGATCCGCACCCAGCGAGCGCGGCGGCCATGATCGCCGACTGGTGCGTTTGCAGCAGCATTCTGCCCTGGCGTTCCTGCGGGCTCACCCCGTGGTGTGAGGGCACCAACGCTGAGAAGACTGAGCGGGCGGTCGACCAACTCTTGGGCTCTCTTCCCTCGAACGGCCTCGTTTGGGGTGGCGACTGGAACCACGCCATGCAGGGTCGTGAGTCTGTAGGCAGCCTGGCAGGCAGGAGCGCTATCAGGCGGGCGCTCGCAGATCGCCGACTGAAACTGGCAACCGAGAACTCACCACACCGGATTGACGGCCTGGGAAGCATCGATCACATTGCCATCCCGGAAACGGCTCAGGTTGTGAGCACGGACCGAATAGTCGCGGCGACTGAACTCGGTCAACGTCTCTCCGACCACGACGCCTACGTCATAGTGGTGACGACCTTGCAAGAAAAGACCGAGTCAACTGGCGGAGGATACGAGATTCGAACTCGTGAGGGCGTGAACCCAACCCGCTTTCCAAGCGAGCGCCATAGGCCTCTAGGCGAATCCTCCGTCGGCGATGATACCGGCACTAAGCCCACCAACTCCAACTGAGCATTGCTGCTTGTCAGAAGGCCCAGCCTGGCGCCACAGTGAAGCCATGCGGATTGCCTTGGCCCAACTACTCGCCACCACCGACCCGGACGCCAACTTGGATGCGGTGCGCGAGCTCACTGACCAGGCCGTCGCCCAAGGTGCCGAACTGGTGGTCTTTCCCGAAGCCACGATGTGTTCCTTTGCTCGGCCTCGCGCCGACTCCGCTGAACCATTCGATGGTCCGTGGGCTAATGCTGTGCGCGAGATCGCCGCAAGTAACGCAACCACGATCGTGGTGGGCATGTTCACCACCACCGACGCCCCGCAAGTGCACAACACCTTGCTGGTCACCGGCAATGCCGAGGCCCGCTACGACAAGCTGCACCTCTTTGATGCGCTGGGATATGCCGAATCCCGACAAATCCGGGCTGGCAACATGGCCATCAATTTCGAGTTGAGCGGCCACAGCTTTGGCCTGGCCACCTGCTACGACGTCCGCTTTCCTGGTCTCTTCACCCAACTAGCCGGACGCGGCGCCGAGGCGATCCTGCTGCCAGCGTCCTGGGCTGATGGCCCCGAGAAGCTGCACCAATGGCGCACTCTGGTTACCGCCCGCGCCATGGACGCCACCGCCTTCGTGATCGCTGTCGATCAGGCCCGGCCGCCACTTGCTGAGGATGGCCGCACCCCAACTGGCATCGGGCACTCGATGGTGGTCGGGCCCACTGGCACCGTCCTGCTCGAACTCGGCGAAGACCCAACACTGGCGGTGATCGACCTTGACTTGAGCGAGGTGGCCGCAACCCGCGAGCGGCTCCCAGTTCTTCGGCACGCGCGCCCGCTCAGCTAGTGGGAGGGAATAGTCCACCCCGGCAAGTCCTTGAGGAAGGAGTCAGCTCAAGGAGGAACAATGACCAGTTTGCAGGACTTCGAAGCAAAGACCATCAGCGGTGCCGATCAGCGCCTGGGCGATTACCTGGGCAAGGTCGTACTGGTGGTCAACACGGCCAGTAAGTGCGGGTTCACCCCACAGTTCACCGGCTTGGAGAAGCTGCACGAAGACTTCAAAGCCGAAGGTTTGGTGGTGCTCGGGTTCCCCTGCGACCAGTTCGCCAACCAGGAGTTCGCCGACGATGCCGAGACCGCCCAGTTCTGCCAGTTGAACTACGGGGTTACTTTCCCGATGTTCGCCAAAATCGACGTCAACGGCAAGCAAGCCCACCCATTGTTCACTTGGCTGCGCAGCGAACAAGGTGGCGTGCTGGGAGATGCGATCAAGTGGAACTTCACCAAGTTCTTGATCAACCGTGAAGGTCAGGTCGTAAAGCGCTTCGCGCCAACTGTTGAGCCAGCCGAGATCGAGGCTGACATTCGCGCCCTGCTCTGAATCTGGTTGGCCTTTAAGGCCCGAAAAATCACAGATCCCCTCGACCAGTGTTCTAGTCAAGGGGATCGTGGTGCGCGAGAGAGGACTTGAACCTCCACGTCCTTTCGGACACACGGACCTGAACCGTGCGCGTCTACCAATTCCGCCACTCGCGCGCGAGCCCGTATCAACAAGCCAGCCGAAAGAGGCTACCACAGCAGCTCTGCGGGCCTCGACTTCGCAGCTGCCCGACTGGCTGCCTCGGAGGGCAAGGGAGCGGTCGAGGCCCGACGGTTCAGCGAAGACCCCCGGCGTGCCTCAATCGCGCTCACGTATGGTGGGCTGCAGCCTACGGATAGGCTGTGGCAGGGGATGCAACATAGGGCAATGCTCGCAGGAGGGACGCATGGGAGTCTTCGACCAAGTCGAGAAGAAGCTCGAAAGCGCAGTTGGTGGCGTGTTTGCTCGTGCGTTCAAAGGTGACGTGCAACCGGTAGAGATCACCGCCCGCCTCCAGCGAGAACTGGATTCAGAGGCGAAGCTGCTCAGCCGTGACCGCAAGCTCGTACCTAACGAATTCACGGTGAAGCTTTCGCAACATGACTACGACCGGCTGACCCCCTACAGCAAGACGCTCAACTCCGAGATTTCATCCCAGGTGCTCGACTACGCCGCAGGTAAGGGCTACATCTTCAACGGGCCCATGGCGATCGAATATGTCGTCGATGATGGCCTCCCGATCGGCCGATTTAAGATTGCCTCGGCCGCAGTGGCCGGGGTCGAATCGGACGCGCCAGCTCCAACACCTGGTCAGCCCAGCACCGGGCTGGTGGTTGAAGTCAACGGGGTGCGGCATCCGCTGAGTGCTCCCGGGCTGACCATAGGACGCGGCACTGACGCCGATCTGCGAATCAACGATCCCAGCGTCTCTCGAGTACATGCCCGGATCAACGTGGTTAACGCTGACTCAGGAATTCAACTCAATATCGAGGACCTCGGTTCGACAAACGGCATTGTGGTTGAAGGTGTTCGCACCCGCCAGGCCGCGCTCGTCCAGGGGAGCCGGTTTGAGATCGGCTCCACCCGGCTTCAGATCATCTCGCCGGTGAGCAATGTCTGACCTCGTCGTCCTAGGTCTCAAGGTGGGCTACCTCGCCTTACTGTGGTTATTCATCGCCTTCGTCGCTAACGTGATTCGTACCGATCTATTTGGTCGAAAAGTACCTGCCGTTGAACTCGCTCAGAGCTCATTGGAGGCTGCCACTGGCGGCAAACAGAAGTTGTCGCGCAAGGCGAGTAAACAGTTGCCTACGGTGCTGAAGGTCACTCATGGCAGGCAGGCCGGAGTCACTTTGTCGCTGGGAGCCGGGATTCTGATCGGACGCGGCACTGAATGCCAGCTGATCTTGGACGATGACTACGCTTCGACCCAGCACGCCCGTATCGTGCTCACTGGGAACGGCTACCAGGTAGAGGACTTGGGGTCGACAAATGGAACGTATTTGAACAACCAACGGATCGTTGCCCCGACCGCATTCGGCCCCGCCGATATCTTGCGCATCGGACGCACACTGATGAGTGTGGAGAAGTAGATGACGCTGGCCCTGCGCTATTTGGCGCATTCTGAGACCGGTCTGGTGCGCAAGAACAACCAGGACTCGGCGTACGCCTCACCGACCATGCTGATCGTCGCCGATGGCATGGGTGGTGCCGCTGCTGGCGACCTCGCCTCGGCCGTGGCAGTCAGCCAAGTCGCCGAGATTGATCAGACTGAAGCGTCCGGTGAGGAGATGCTCACTGCCCTCGATACGGCGATCACCCGAGCGTCGAACCTGATCAGTGAGCTGATTGAAGCCGATCCGGAACTCGACGGCATGGGTAGCACCGTCTGCGGAATCATGTTTGACGGTAGCGACCGAATGGCGTTGGCCAATGTTGGCGATTCGCGCACCTATCGCTACCGCGCGGGCAAGCTAACCAGACTGTCGCGTGACCACTCCTGGGTACAAAGCCTGGTCGACGAGGGCCGGATCACTGAAGCCGAGGCGCTTGAACATCCACACCGCTCACTAATCCTGAAGGTGGTCAACGGACAACCGCAGCACACTCCAGATCTGGAGATGGTTGAGGTGGCTGCTGGTGATCGGCTACTGATTTGTTCGGACGGACTGTGTGGCATGGTCACCGACGAGGTGATCGCGGCCCGACTGGATGGCGACCGGTCCGATGTGATGGCCGCCCTGATTCGAGTTGTGCACCTTGAAGGCGCCCAAGACAACATCACGATCATCCTGGCCGACGTCGTTGAGGGTGAGCCGGTTGGCGAACCGCAAATCCTGGGTGCAGCCGAGTTAATCGACATTCACGAGTTGAGTGATGAGTCGACTCTGGTGCAGCGGTTGACCACGTCAACTGCGATCGCCGCAGCTGAACCGCTATCCGAAGAAGAAGCCCGCTACGCGCCTACCGTCAAGCGGCGGGGTTGGCAATGGGTGAAGATATCCTTCGCAGTGCTGCTGCCGTTGGCATTGATCGCCGGTGGTGGTGTCTTTTGGTATTCCTACACTCAGACGCAGTACTACGTCGGTGCCGACCAGGACAATCTGGGGGTGTATCAAGGCATTCCGGAACCTGTCTTTGGGTTGCCGCTGTCGCACCTTGTGCAGACCGATGACACCAAGATCGTCAACCTGCCGCCCTATTACCGAACTCAGGTCCTTCCGATGAGGGCGAGTTCCCTCGCCGACGCGAACGCGGCTCTGACGATGTTGCGCGATAAGGCCGCAGAGTGCGTCAGCCAACGCGCGCATCAAGAACCCACGGTCATTCCTACCGTGCCGACCACCCCGGCGACCTCGGTCGCAAGTCCGGGGGCGCCGGCATCTCAAGTGGTTCCAACGGCCAGCGCGACGGAAAGTTCTACGCCGCAGTTGGAGTGCTGATGGAGGCGGTTGTCAGCTATCGCAAACGCCGCGGGGTTGAAGCCTTCATGTTGGGCTTCTCGATCTTGTTGGCAATGGGCGGGTACCTGATCACTCACCTCAACCGGGACGCGGCGCTGCCGCCGAACTGGCCGTTCGCCTTGACTGCGCTGCTGATTATTGCGACCGCCCTGCACGCGGCAATCCGCTGGCGAATTCCTTACGCTGATCCGTTGATTCTGCCCGCGGTGATGTTGCTCAACGGCATCGGTTTGGCGATGATCCATCGGCTGGATTTGAGCGATCTCAAGGCGCCCCACAGCGCTGAACTGCAGCTGACCTGGCTGTTCGTTGCGGCGGCGGTCGCTATTGCCGTGATCGCTGTCTTGCGGGACTACCGGATTCTGCAGCGCTACCCCTACCTGTTATTCCTGGTCGGCATCATTTTGCTGCTGCTCCCGATCGTCCCAGGGCTGGGCGAAGAGAAATATGGGGCTCGAATCTGGATTCATCTGGGGCACTACAGCTTCCAGCCCGCCGAGTTGGCCAAGCTGGTTTTGACGGTGGCGTTCGCGTCCTATCTGGTGGATAAACGTGAAGTATTGGCGTTAGCCGGTGGCCGAGTGTTCGGGATTGAGCTGCCCCGTCCGCGGGATTTGGGGCCAATCCTGGTGATGTGGCTGGCGAGCTTGGCAGTGTTGGTCTTTCAGAAGGATCTGGGCACCTCACTGTTGTTCTTCGGACTGTTTGTGGTGATGCTCTACGTGGCCACCGAGAAGTTGAGCTGGGCGATCCTTGGCAGCGCGATGTTCCTCGGCGGCGCTTATGGGGCGTTTTTGGCTTTTGGCCATGTGCAGACCCGAGTCTCGGCTTGGCTGGATCCGTTTTCCAACTACGACGACAACTACCAGGTGATTCAGGCACAGTTTGGGATCGCCTGGGGCGGCATCTTCGGCACCGGTTGGGGTTTGGGACGACCGAGTCTGATTCCTTTGGCCAAGACAGACTTCATCGCAGCCGCGCTTGGTGAAGAGCTCGGAACCACCGGTCTATTGGCGATCATCTTGCTGTACGGGATCATTGTGGCTCGAGGTTTCCGTGCCGCTTTGGGGGCGAAGGATCCGTTCGGGAAGTTGCTTGCCGCCGGGCTTTCTTTCGTCTTCGCCATTCAGGTCTTTTCGATCCTTGGTGGCGTCACCAGGTTGCTACCGCTTACGGGTTTGACTACGCCGTTCATGTCCCAGGGCGGTTCGTCGCTGGTTGCCAACTGGGTGATGATCGCTCTGTTGTTGGTGATCACCCACCAGGTTCGCCGCCCGGCGCCGGTGATAGCTGCCATGCCAGTCGCCTCCCTTGAGACTGACACCACCGAAATGATCGACCTCGGCGAGATTCAGTCACAGTTGCCTCGACCCGAGCCGGTTCAGGCCCGTGCCAGTCACAGCGAGTGGGAGTTGCGGCACAGCGCTGATGCCGAAACCAGCGAGTTGGCCGCTGTGGCAGCCGATCCGGACACCGCTACATTGGAGGCAGTGCCGCCGGTCACAGATTCAGCGCTGATACTGGACGCCGAGACCACCAGTACGGCTAGTGGAATTGACTCCGGGGAGGACGAATCATGAATCGCCCGATCCGCGGTGTCGCGCTGTTTTCGCTACTCATGGTCATGGCTCTAATGGTGAACACCAGCATCGCTTACCTGGCTGAGTCTGATTTCCTCAACAACAACGCCTTGAATCGTCGGGTCACCGATGCCCGGTTCGGTCAAGACCGCGGGCCGATCATGGTGGGCAATAGCCCGATCGCAGATTCGGTCGTGGTCACCGACCAGTTCGGGTACCAACGTACCTATCCAGTAGGAGAGCTGTACGCACCGATCACCGGCTACTACACCTATCAATACGGTGCGTCGGCGTTGGAGTCGTCGTTTTCCAGCGAGTTGTCCGGTGAAGACAATTCCCAGTTCCTGTCGCGGCTGATCGGTCTCGCTTCCGGTGCCGGTGTCAAGGGTGGCACGGTGGAAACCACGATCAACGCGAAGGCACAGAAGGCGGCCTGGAAAGCCTTGGCCGGGCGCAAAGGTGCCGTAGTGGCTATCAACTACAAGACTGGTGCAGTGTTGGCGATGGTCACCTCGCCCAGCTATGACCCCAGCGAGTTGGCCACGCACAATCTGACTAAGGCCAGCCAAGCCTGGAACCGCCTGAATGCCGATGCCAGCAAGCCGATGGCCAACCGGGCCACCAAGGAGATCTATTCTCCGGGTTCAACATTCAAACTGGTCACTGCCGCGGCGGCGTTGGAGAGCGGGCTGAGCGCAGATTCCAAGATAGATGCCAAAACCTTCAAGGTGGGTAGTTGGTCGACTTCGGAAAACTGTGGGGGTTCCACAATCACCTTGACCAAGGCGCTGGAGACATCGTGCAACCCTGCCTTCGCTCGCTTGGGTGCCGGACTTGGTGCTGACGCATTGCGCACGCAGTCCGAGAAGTTCGGTTTTGGCAGCAAGTTTGTGACCGACGTTGGTTCGGTCGCCAGTGTCTTTCCGAGTGACCTTGACCCGACCTATACCGCCATGAGCGCGATCGGTTTGTACGAAGTCGCGGCTACGCCGCTTCAGATGGCGATGGTTTCGGCCGCGATCGCCAACGATGGGGTGTTGATGCAGCCTTACATTGTGCAGAAGGTGCTTGACTCGGATCTTCGAGTGACCAGTCAGACCACTGCCACCAAATATGGACAGGCGATGAGTTCTTCATCTGCTGCTCAGCTCAAGAAGATGATGGTGGGAGTCGTCCAGAGCGGCACGGGTACCCGTGCGCAGATCAAGGGTGTGACCGTGGGCGGCAAGACTGGTACGGCCGCCGTAGACAAGAACCGGACGCCTTACGCGTGGTTTACTTCGTGGGCTGACGACCCATCGGTGGCGGTGTGTGTGTTGGTGGAAGATTCGGACTTGACCGCCAACGACACGACCGGCGGACGAGTGGCCGCGCCGGTGGCCAAAGCCGTGATCGAGTCGCTGCGATGAGCGCCACGCAGGTACTCAGTAGACCGGTGGGAGCGAAATCGGTGAAAGATCAGCAACAATGTACGAGTTGCGTCGGCAAGTCAGCGTGGGGCGACGCAGTTTTGAAAGGAATCGGGCGATGACCGAACAGCCAAGGATCCTCGGCGGCCGGTACCAGCTTGGGGAAGTCCTCGGGCGTGGTGGCATGGCTGAGGTGCGGCGGGCACGGGATCTGCGGTTGGGTCGCGATGTTGCGATCAAGCAACTGCGAATCGACCTCGCCTCAGACCCAACCTTCCAAGAGCGGTTCCGACGCGAGGCTCAGGCCGCGGCTGGATTGAACCATCCCAACATCGTCGCGGTGTACGACACCGGCGAAGATCCTGACCCGGTCACCGGGGTCCGGGTTCCCTTCATCGTGATGGAATTGGTTGAAGGCCGCACCTTGCGTGACATGCTCCGGGGCGGGCCTGAGATTCAGCCGACTGAAGCATTGACCCTCAGCCAGGGAGTGCTCGACGCACTGTCGTACAGCCACAAGGCTGGCATCGTTCACCGCGACATCAAGCCAGCCAATGTGATGCTGACCACCGATGGCGATGTGAAGGTGATGGATTTCGGCATTGCCCGTGCCGTGGCCGACACCTCAGCAACGATGACCCAGACCGCTGCCGTGATCGGCACCGCGCAGTACCTTTCGCCCGAGCAAGCCCGCGGTGAGACCGTCGATGCTCGAAGCGACATCTATTCGGCTGGTTGCCTGTTGTATGAGTTGCTGACCGGGCGTCCACCGTTCCAGGGCGATTCGCCGGTGAGTGTGGCCTACCAGCATGTGCGGGAAGCCCCAGTGCCACCGGGCCAGTTGGAGCCGAAAGTCACGCCAGCGATGGACAACATCGTGCTCAAAGCCCTGGCCAAGGACCCCGCTGATCGTTATCAGACCGCTGCGGCCATGCGGGCCGATATCGGTCGGCTGTTGGCTGGTCAGGCGGTGCTCGCAGCGCCAGTGCCCGCGCCGAGTGTGGTTGAGGCGACTCAGGTGCTCGCCGCCGCACCAGCGCTGGATGCGTTGCCGGAAAAGGCGGAGCCCGAACATAAGCGTCGCGTTGGTTTGATCGCTTTCCTGGTGGCGCTGGCTGTGGTTGCGGCTGGCACCGGCATCTTCCTGATCTGGCAATCAGGGAACACCGAGATGACCACCGTTCCGAACGTGTCGGATTCGTTGGTGGCCGCTGCCACGCAGCGCCTTGAGACCGCCAAGTTGACGGTCAAGTCGAGCACTTTGTGCGACGACGCAGCTGCCAACGCCAACAGCATTGTGGGCCGGGTTACCAAGACCGATCCAGCCGCTGGTGCCGAAGTTCCGATCAATACTGAAGTGACTCTGTACGCCATCTGCGAGCCGACGACTTTTCAGATTCCGACTGACCTCAAAGGGCAGAAGGTAGCGGCTGCGGAGGCTGAGTTGCTTGCTAAAGGCTTCACTAATGTCATCCACGTCGCGGATACCGATGAAGACGTGAGTGCGAAAGCCAATGAAGTCACCGGCGTTTCTCCCGCTGCGGGAACCTCCGTGGTTCGCGATGCCCAGATCACCCTCTACTATGCGACCGGCAAGTCCGCTGTGCCTGACTTCAGCAACCTGACCAAGGCTGCGGCCGCGCAGTCGGCTACTGCGGCTGGCTTTTCCAATGTGGCCTACGTTCAGGAAGTGTCCACGGTGACGCCAGGGACGGTCCTCAAGCAGAACCCGGCGGCGGGCACCATGCTGGCGCGTACGTCAAAGATCACCTTGACGATTGCAGTCGCTTCCTCCTCAGTGGTACCCGTGCCACCGGTGACGCCAACGACGCCTTAGGGCCGGACTGCCATCAGCGGAGTCAGGCCCACCGCCCGTGCGGGCGCCTCGGCGTCACCACAGGCGACCAGCCAATTGGCCAGCATCTGGTAGCCGCCCTCGGTGAGTACCGATTCGGGGTGGAACTGGACGCTCTCGATGGGCAGTCGCTTGTGGCGTACAGCCATGATCACTCCCGAATCTGTGGTGGCGCTGACTTCAAGCTCTTCCGGAACGGTGGCTGGGTCTAGCGCCAATGAGTGGTAGCGAGTCGCCGTAAACGGGTTAGGTAGGCCGGCGAATACCCCGCGGCCGTCGTGGCTAACCAGCGAAGTCTTGCCATGAAGTAACTCAGGCGCTCGACTCACTACCCCACCAAACGCCACCGAAATGGATTGCAGGCCAAGGCACACGCCGAAGATCGGCAGCGTGCCCGCGACGTCACGCACCACGTCGATGCAAACGCCGGCAGCCTCCGGGGTGCCAGGGCCAGGTGAAAGCAGGATGCCGTCGAAGTCCTTGGTCCAGTCCGGCTCAGCAAATCGTGGATCATCGTTGCGCCAGACCACAGTCTCGGCGCCGAGTTGCGCCAAATACTGCACTAGGTTGTAGACGAATGAGTCGTAGTTGTCGATCACCAAGATGCGGGCCATGGCACCATTTTCCACCACGGAAGTTGGTACAGCGGACACGCGGTCTGGTTGCTTAGCTTGACTCGGATATCCTGTTGGACGGTTTGAGTACTTGCAGACAAAAGGAGTCACCGGTGTCCGAGGCGAAGGCGCGTTCGCGTGCGGCCAAGCGGAAGTCCAATTCGGACGAGGTGGAGGCCGAGCAGACAGTCGAGGAAGTCACTGCGATCGAGGAGTCCAGCGACTCGGTTGACGCCGCTGAGACGGTCGAGACTGAACCTGATGACGGTTCCGCGCTGAGTGCTGACGATGCCGCTGGCGACGACCAAGGTGACGACGACGATTCGGACGACGATCTAGACACGGACAAAGAAGCGCAGAAGGCAGCCAAAGCCGCCGCCCGTGAAGTCAAGCGTGAATCGAAAGCCCACCATGCCAGTAAGCAGGCGATTGAGCGCAAGCTGAAGAAGGCCGACGAGGAACGCAAGAAGGCTGAACGGGCTCGCCGCAAGGCCGATTTTCAGCGGGCGATGCGAGTCCAGGCCGATGCTGACCTATCCTCACGCCAGGCCGATCATTGCGAGGCGAAAGCCGATGCTCTGCGGGAGAAGGCGATCAGGGCGCGCGAACAAGCCGACGAATCTGCCACTCTGTCTGAATCGAAGCCCAATAAGCTCACCGCGGCGTTGGCTCAGCGTGCCGAACAACGCGCACAGTACCTTGAAGACTGCGCGGCTGAAGCAAACGATGTGGCCGCACAGGTACGAAAGAGGGCCAAACGGCTCAACCGAGGCAAGAACACCGCGTCCCGCAAGGTTGAGACCCCGGGCAGTCGGCAGTGGGTGCCGCCCACTTTCATCACCGTAGGGTTGCTCGGCGTGGCTTGGCTGGTGGTGTATTACGTCACTGCGGCTACCGGTATCGACGTTCCGTACCTGACCGAGTTGGCAGGTTGGAATATCTTGATCGGGATGGGCCTGATCGCCAGCGCATTTGGTATCGCCACCTTGTGGAAGTAGCGGCTCAGTTGCAGTGATGGGTGACGTAATCCAGGAGACTTTCGCGGTGGTTGCGGGTCTCGAACTCCCAACGCTGCTTGGTGACCGCGAAGTAGGCGTGGCACTGTAGTTGCCATAGATATTGCTGGCCTTGGTAACGCTTCGGGGCCTTCTTCTTGTATTCGGTAGTCAGTTCGCTGACTGCTTTTGGCGCCGGAAGTTGGGTCCGGGCCCAATCTGTGGGGATGACCACCACTTGCCCGCCATCAACTGCTTCGTAGCGGATTGTCTTTAGATAGCTGCGTTGTGTTTGGCCGCCATTTGAAGATGGTGACACCGACGCTTGCGGGGATACTCCCGTGGAGCTGGTGGTGGCTGGCTCGGTTGGGAGGTTGTTGCTGGCAGCGCCAGACCAGATCACTAGCCCAGCGACTGCGGCCAATGTGCCGCTGACAGCGAGGACGGATCGCCGATGCCCAGCCATGGCGTCCTCCTGTTGACTTGGTCAGCTGTGAAGCCTGGGACCCGAAAATAGCACGGGTAGTTGAGCTGATCCGTGTGCCTTTGGTTGCGTACGACTTCGTATGGATCTGATAGTCGTTACCAAGAAGTGTGATCTGAAGGCCGTAGATTCCTGGACAGAACCTAATCGAATTCGGTCGAGAGGTAGACCGTGGGCTTTCACGATTCGATCTACGATGCAGATCAGATGCGGGAGTTGTTGTGCCGCTCGGCCACGCAGGTCTCGAAGCCGCATTCAATTCTGACTTTGGAAACGCCCGACTATGAATGGGTGGACTGCGTTAGTGAGCAGTCGTACGGGCCGTTTGGTGCGTTTAAACGACCCGTCCCTTCTCGGCAGGCACGGCAGACCATGAAACCAGTGAATGTTGTTGGACAAGGTTGGGTCATCGCCGTGTTGGGCCGAATCTGGGGGCAGGAACAGGTGATTGACAGCTCGTCCTATGTGGCCTTGGTGCTGCGAACGACCGGTGTGCTTGAGGAAGTTAGTTGGGAGCAGCGTCGCGAAAGCCCCTGGATCGAGCACCCACCGGCAGTGCAGCCGGGATTGGCCGATGCCTACGATCCCCGGTTGGCTGCCTTCCGAATGGACTTCGCAGAAGCGGTGAGCGGCCACAATGCATTCCGCCGGCCTGAGGACGCCTTGTTTTTGGAACGCGATTTCACCCGACCGGTGGTTGCCTCAAAGGGAGAAGGCCTCCGGCTGGCGCTAGCGGCGCTTCTCGACGGCGACGCAGTCGCGACGACCGGCCGCGATAGGCCGGTTGATTCTGCAACGACCTGCGTTGAGCCTGCTGCGCCTACTGCAACGGCTTGAGTAGCGGAAACAGGATTGTCTCGCGGATACCAACACCGGTGAGCAACATGATCAGGCGATCTAAGCCGAGCCCCATGCCGCCCATCGGCGGTGCCCCAAACTCCAAAGCGGCCAGGAAATCCTCGTCGAGTTGCATCGCTTCGGGATCGCCCGCAGCGGCCTTAAGGGACTGAGCGAGCAGGCGCTCGCGTTGAATGACTGGGTCGATCAGCTCGGAGAACCCGGTGCCGCGTTCCACCCCGCCGATGATCAGATCCCAGGCTTCAATCAGGTTGGGATCGCTGCGGTGTTCGCGGGCCAGCGGCTGAGCCAGCGGCGGATAATCACACACGAAGGTCGGCTGCAACAGGTGCGGTTCCACCAACTCACCGAATAGTTCCATCACGAGTTTTTGGGCTGGCCAAGCGGGGTTGACCTCGATGGAGTGGGCCTCGGCGATCTTGCGAAGCCCAGCCGCCGGGGTTTCCGGGGTGATCTGTTCACCGAGGCTGCCCGACAGAGTCGGATAGACCGGACGCCATTCCCATTCGCCGTCCAGATCGATCTCGCCAGCTGGGGTGTCAATTACTCGAGTGCCGAGGGCAGCGTCGGCGGCGTTTTGGACCAGTCGCTTGGTCATCGCCGCGATCGAGGCCTGATCACCCCAGGCCTGATAGGCCTCGAGCATGGTGAACTCGGCCGAATGGGAGGAGTCGATACCTTCGTTGCGGAAGATCCGTCCGATTTCGTAGACCCGATCAGCCCCGCCCACCATGGCCCGCTTAAGGTAGAGCTCCAGCGCGATCCGCAACGTCATGTCAGTGTCGAAGGCATTCAGATGCGTGTTGAACGGTCGGGCTGCGGCCCCGCCATGCACCAACTGCAGCACTGGGGTTTCGACCTCGAGGTAACCCTCGGCATACAGGGTTTCGCGCAGGCTGCGGGTCACCGCAGCGCGGGTGCGTAGCATGTCGCGAGCCTCAGGCCGAGCCACCAGATCGGCGTAGCGCTGGCGTACCCGGGTCTCCTCGCTGAGCTCCTTGTGCAGGGTGGGCAGCGGACGCAACGCCTTGCTAGCCAGCGTCCAGTCAGTGGCCAGCACCGAGAGTTCGCCGCGTTTGGAGGAGATCACCTGGCCGGTGACCGAAACGAAGTCGCCCAGATCAACCTCGGCCTTCCAGGCGTCCAAAGTGTCGGCGCCGACTTCAGCCAGGGAAATCATCACCTGGAGTCGAGCCCCATCCTCGGTTTGGGTGAAGCCGTCCTGCAAGGTGGCAAAGCAGAGCTTTCCGGTATTGCGAATGAACACCACCCGTCCACTCACGCTGACCACCTCGGTGGTCTCTTCGCCAGCGTTCAGGTGATCCCAAGCGGCGTGCACTTCGGCGGCAGAGTGGCTGCGTGGCACTGCAATTGGGTAGGCCTGTTTGCCTTCGGCGAGGCGGCGGGCGCGCTTGTCGTGGCGCACCTGTTCCTGTTCGGAAAGGCTTTGGGCTGCTGGATTGATCTCACTCACGCGGCTAAGGCTACCGATTCGGCGAGGTCTGACCTGACCGAGCCATTCCACTGGCCTGGCGGTATTGATTCAGGCGGACGCCAGGCCAGCTTTGGCTTGCTCAGGGCTTGACCAGGATCCGAATCGGATTGTTGGTCTTCTTTTCCAGCATCTCGATGCCGCGGTGGATCTCGCTTAGCGGCACGATTTCGGAAATCGATTCGGTCAGGTCGAGGCGTCCGCAACTGAGCAGCTCGGTCAGGATTTGAATGTCCTGAACCTGGTAGCCCAGGTGGCCCTTGACCTGTTTGCGTAGCAGTGAGAACTCCATGAAGGAGCCGGCGTCGATGTGCTGGGCGCTCATGCCGACAGTGATTACCTGGCCGTTGCTGTCCAGATTGGCCACCGCCTGCCTGGCAGTGGCGGTGATGCCGACGGCATCGAAGGCCACATCGAGCATCCGACCGTTGGTGGCCTCATTGATCTTGGCGCTCAGGTCTGGATCATCAGAACGGAACGCGTAGTCGGCACCTAGGCGAAGCGCCCGCTCCAGTGCGACGTCGTTGATGTCGATGGCAATGATCGGCATACCGCCGGCGAGCTTGGTTAGCTGCACCAGGTGAGTGCCAACCCCGCCCACACCCCAGATGCCCACCGCATTACCCAGGTGCACCTTGGCGGTCCGCACGACCGCGGCGAAGGGAGTTGAGACCGCATCGGCCAGAAGTGCGGCCTGCTCCAGCGGGACGTTATCTGGCACCAGGGTGCAGCCGATGGCACCTGAAACTACGTATTCGGCCCAGCCGCCGTCGTAGGCGAAGGCCATCAGGTTCAGGTTTAGGCAGGCCGCGAAGTTGCCGCGCAGGCAGTTGCGGCAGTTGAGGCAGGCCTTGCCAGCTGAGGGAATTACTCGGTCGCCGACTTTCCACTGGTTCACGCCAAGTCCCAGCTTGACGATGGTGCCAGCGACCTCATGTCCTTGGGTGATCACCGGAAGCTTGGAGGGGAAGTTTCCGTCGATCAGTGAGAGGTCGGAGTGGCAGATGCCGCAGTAGGCGACTTTGATCAGGACTTCACCGGGGCCCGGTTCGGGCACGGGGATCTGTTCAAGCTTGATCTCGCGGGTTTCGGCGTAGAACCGCTCGGCCAGCATGGTGGGTGCAATGCCCGTAGCTTCGTTGCTCATTGAATCTCCTTGTAAACCTGGGGTCGCAGCAAGCGGCTCCGCGCGAAGATTATTAATCACGTGATGAAATATCTAGGGCGGACATACATACATACCGGACGGCAACAATCGTGCGGCTAGGCAATTGAGTCCCATGGTTGTGTGAGTGAGCGCTCACTCACTATCCTTGCCCGTATGAGCAGAGCAACTCCGATGACTCCCGATGGCCGCCGCCAGGCGATCATCGAGGCCACTTGGCCGCTACTGCTCGAAAAAGGCCCCGAGTTGACCACCAAAGAAATCGCTCAGGCCGCCGGGGTTGCCGAGGGCACCATCTTTCGCGCTTTCGAGACCAAGCACGACATCATTCACGCCGCCATCGTCGCTGCCATTCAGCCAGCGGAGGCGCTGCAATCACTGGCCGAACTCGATTCGACCCATACTCTGGAACAGCGAGTCGTCGCCGTGATGCAGGTGCTCACCGCCGAGCTTGACCGCACCAAGGCACTATTCGTTCACCTCGCCGGTGTAGGCATCGGCCATGGTCGCCCGCATCCCCCGATCTCGGCCAAACCGGAACCGAGGGATCGCCGGATGCAGTTGTTCGATGGCACCACCGCCGCCCTAGCTCCCTACGCCGCCGAACTCACGGTGTCGGCCGACGTCGCGTCCAAGCTGCTAAATGCGCTCGCCTTCGCCAGCAGTTTCGACGTCAATGACGATCCCCCAAACCCGCAATCGATGGCGCAGCTGGTGCTGCACGGCATTGCCGAAGGAGACAAATGATCCGACTGCTGGTGCGCTATCTGCGCCCTTACACCGCGAACCTAGTGGCAGTGCTGGTGCTGCAACTGGTGCAGGTGATGGCAACTTTGGCCCTGCCCAGCATGAACGCCTCGATCATCGACGATGGCGTGGCCACTGGGAACACTGGCTACATTTGGTCGATCGGTGCGGTGATGCTGGTGGTTTCGTTCGCGCAGATCGCCGCCCAGATCGGCGCGGCCTGGTTTGGTGCCAGATCGGCGATGGCTTTCGGACGCGACCTGCGTCAAGGCATTTTCGACCGGGCGATGTCGTTCTCGGCCAA
>DHWU01000043.1:63080-70115 GCA_002413345.1 Propionibacteriaceae bacterium UBA5174
GTGCAGCAGATCCAGATGTTGGTGCTGATGACCTCGATCATGATCATTTCCGCTCCACTAATGATGGTCGGCGGTGTGGTGATGGCTCTACGTGAGGACGTTGGTCTTAGCTGGCTGATCCTGGTGGCGGTCGTGGCGCTGGGTAGCATCATTGGGATTTTGATTGTGCAGACCATGCCGTTGTTCAAGGCTCAACAGATGCGGATCGACAACCTAAACCGGGTGCTGCGCGAACACCTGAGCGGGCTGCGCGTGATTAGGGCTTTCGTGCGGGAGCCGACCGAAGCTAAACGCTTCGATGTGGCTAACCACGAGCTTGCCGACACTGCCACCCGGATCGGCCGCCGGATGATGACAATGTTCCCCTCGGTGTTCTTCGTGATGAACATCTCCTCCGTTGCGGTGGTCTGGTTCGGCAGTTTCCGGATCGCTTCTGGTGATCTTCAAGTTGGCCAGTTGACTGCCTATCTGAACTACCTGGCGATGATCTTGATGAGCGTGATGATGGCCACCATGATCTTGATGATGGCGCCCCGGGCCGCCGTGTCGGCTGACCGGATCAACCAAGTGCTGGGCACCTCTTCCTCGGTGGTGCCCCCAGCTGAGCCAGTCAACGAGCTGAGCCGACATGCCGAGGTGAGTTTTGAAGCGGTCGATTTCTCCTATCCGGGCGCGGCCCAGCCGGTATTGCATGGAATAAGTTTCACGGCACGGCCGGGCACCACTACCGCCATCATCGGCTCCACCGGTGCCGGCAAGACCACCTTGGTGAATCTGATTCCGCGGCTGGTTGATGCCACCGCTGGCACCGTACGGGTAGATGGGGTTGATGTTCGCGAGCTTGACCCGGACCTTTTGTGGGGGCGGATCGGGCTGGTGCCGCAGCGTCCCTATCTTTTCACTGGGACCGTGGCGTCCAACCTTCGCTTGGGTAAGGCCGATGCCAGCGATGAAGAGCTGTGGCAGGCGCTCGAAGTGGCTCAGGCAGCAGATTTTGTGAAACAAATGCCTGACGGTTTGGATTCGCCGATCAGTCAGGGCGGCACCAATGTCTCTGGCGGTCAGCGGCAACGATTAGCCATTGCGCGAGCCTTAGTGCGGCGTCCAGAGATCTACGTCTTTGACGATTCATTCTCGGCTCTCGACGTGGCCACTGACGCGGCTCTGCGCGCCGCGTTGACACCAGAGATTGCCGACGCCGCCGTGATCGTGGTGGCGCAGCGGGTGGCCACGATCCGCGAGGCTGAGGTGATCATCGTGCTCGATGACGGACGGATAGTTGGCATGGGAACTCATGACGAGCTAGTGGTGAACTGTTCGACCTATGCCGAGATTGTTGAAAGCCAGTTCAAGGCGAGCGAGGTGGCCGCATGAGCAACGCCGAAACACCTACTAACACCCCGGTGAAAGCCAATGAGCGGCCCAAATATGGACCGGAGCACCGCAGTGGAGGTGGTCCGATGGGGCATGGTGCTGGTACTGGCGAAAAGGCTGCCTCCTTCGGGCCGTCATTGAAGCGGTTGTTGGGCCATCTGCGTCCCGAGCGTCCCCTGATTATCTTGGTCGTTGCGATGACCGCGATCGCGACTGCGCTGAATGCGGTCGGACCGGTGATCCTGGGGCAGGCCACCAACCTGATTTTCGATGCCGCAGTTACTAACCACGTAAAGATTGATTTTCCCGCGGTGGCTCAAGTGCTAGAGGTGGCCGCGGCGTGCTACTTCGGCTTCTTCGTGCTCAGTTGGCTGGCTGGCTTCATCATCAACTCGATCGTGCAGCGTTCGGTCTACCGACTGCGCAAGCAGGTCAGCGAGAAGATCCCACGGCTGCCGCTGAAGTATTTCGACGGTCAGCCCCGCGGCGAGTTGCTCAGCCGCGTGACCAATGATGTGGACAACATTTCCCAATCGCTGCAGCAGACCCTGGCGCAGATTCTCACCAACCTGTTCACCGTCATAGGTGTGGTGGCGATGATGTTCTACGTCTCTTGGGTGCTGGCCTTGGTGGCGCTGGTCACGATCCCGGTAGCAATGAGTGTGGTGATGGTGATTGGCAAGCGCTCCCAAAAACTGTTCGCCAAGACCTGGAAATCCACCGGCGAGCTCAACTCGCAGATCGAAGAGGCCTACACCGGTCACGAACTGGTCACCGTGTTCGGGCGTCGCCGCGAAATCGCCGATCAGTTCAAGGCCAAGAATGCGGAGCTGTTTGAGGCGTCCTTCGGGGCTCAGTTCATTTCCGGAATCATCATGCCGGTGATGTTCTTTGTGGGGAACCTCAATTATGTGGTGATCGCCGTAGTCGGCGGTCTGATGGTGATCAGCGGCGGGCTGACTGTGGGCGGGGTGCAGGCCTTCATCCAGTACGCCCGGATGTTCACTCAGCCGCTCACCTCGCTGGCGTCGATGGCCAACCTGTTGCAGTCCGGTGTCGCCTCCGCCGAGCGAGTCTTCGAGGTCTTGGATGTAGAGGAAGAGACCCCTGACGCACCTGGTGCGTTGCCGTCCCCGGTGCGTGGTGAAGTTGCCTTCGAAGACATTGGCTTCTCCTACGACCCCGACAAGCCGCTGATTACCGATCTGTCTTTGGTCGCTGAGCCGGGCTCGACGGTTGCCATCGTCGGGCCGACCGGTGCTGGCAAAACCACCTTGGTGAATCTGATCTTGCGGTTCTACGACGTGCAGGCTGGCCGGATCACCATCGACGGGGTCGACATCACTTCGGTGCCCCGCAGTGACTTGCGTAGTGAGATCGGCATGGTGCTGCAGGACACCTGGCTATTCGGTGGCACGATTCGCGACAACATCGCCTACGGCCGTGAGGACGCCACCGAGGCCGACATCCTGGAAGCCGCCAAGGCCACCTACGTGGATCGTTTCGTGCATTCGCTGCCTGACGGCTACAACACGATGATTAACGATGAGGCGTCGAACCTGTCGGCTGGTGAGAAGCAGTTGATCACCATCGCCCGGGCGTTCCTGGCTGATCCGTCCATTCTGATTTTGGATGAGGCGACCAGCTCGGTCGATACCCGCACCGAGTTGTTGGTGCAGCGGGCGATGAAGAATCTGCGGGCTGATCGCACCAGCTTTGTGATCGCTCACCGATTGAGCACGATTCGCGATGCCGACGTGATCCTGGTGATGGAACACGGTGCCATTGTTGAACAAGGTAACCACGATGACTTGTTAGCCGCCAAGGGTGCCTACTACCGCCTGTACCGCTCACAGTTCGCTGCCGCCGCAGTCGACGAGGACGCCGCCTAACCCCGGGGACGGTTCCAATACGCGCAGCTCTTAAAGGGGACAGTTCCATTACGGGCTGCGCGGCAGGAACCGTCCCCATTACCGGCTGCGCGGCAGGAACCGTCCCCGATCCCGCCCGATCCCGCCCCTGCGTTGATTCGGGACTAGGGGGTGCATCTTCCACTGTCTACGGGGGAAGATGCACCGCACTCCGCGGTGATGCGACGGCCGGACAACTCGCACCGGACAACTCCCACCGCACAACTAGTAATTGACACAGCTGAGCCCGCCACCGATGATCGGTTAATGCGCTTCCACAAGGTGATTCGCCTGGTCTTGGTAGGTTTGGTTGCTCTCGGGTTGGCGGGCTGCGCCCAGCCGATCAGCGAACCAGCCGCGTCCACGACCCCGACGCCCACTCTGCTGACCGCAGCTCAGCGAGTGCGTGATGTGGAAGTTGGCTCCGCAGCGATGGGCGAGAGCGTCAAAGTGCGAGTGGTAGTGCCGCCCGATTTCGACACCAACCCCGATCAGCTTTGGCCGGTGGTTTACCTGCTGCATGGTTGCTGTGACGACTATCAGGCCTGGAGTCGGGTCAGTGACATTGCCGAGCTGAGCGCGGCGTCCGGGGTGCTGGTGGTGATGCCGGACGGCGGGAAGACCGGTTACTACTCCAACTGGCTCAAGGGGCCGAAGTGGGAGACCTTTCATCTCACTGAACTGCGCAGCTATCTGGCAGCGAACTTTCGGGGCGACAGCACTAGGGAGGCAATCGGCGGTTTCTCGATGGGTGGCTTCGGGGCGCTGAGCTACGCGTCCCGTCACCCGGGGCGGTTCAAAGCGGTGATGGCGCTGAGCCCAGTAGCCAACCCGCTGCGTGACCCGGAGATTGTGCTCGACGACGTCCGTTCCCAGGCGCCTAAGACCGATCCCTACGCGCTATGGGGAAGTCCTACCAACAACGCCGCTACCTGGAAGCAGCACGATCCGTACTACCTGGCTAGCGGGCTACGAGACACCACGGTGTACCTGTACGCCGGCACCGGCACCGATGCTTGGGAGCCCACTTTGCGCGCCGAAACGGTGAAACTGGCCGATCGCCTGAGGAGTCTTGGCCTTGCCAAGCTCAACATTGCGCTTACCCAACGCACCAATCAGCCCGGAACGCACTTGGCGCGCTATTGGGACCGTGAGTTGAAGCTGGCCTGGCCCGGTTTGATTGCCGCCGTCAAGGCCTAGCGGTTGGGGGCGGTCGCTGAGGTGCCCAGCTTGGCCAATTGGTAGTCAGCCTTTAAGACGCGGAAGCTTGTCTGAAGGCCGCGTTCACGCTGGCCAGCACCTGGCTTCGGGCGGTGGGTTCGAGCTTGGCCAAGGTGTCGATCACCGCGGCGGAAAACTCGTCCACCTGGGTGCGGGCCGGACGGTACAGCCAGGCGCGTCCGTCGAGATTCCTGGTAGCCAAACCCTTCTTGGCCAGCCGATCCAGCACCGTCATCACTGTGGTGTAGGCGAGATCTCGATCCACCACAAGTAGGTCGTGGACCTCTCTGACCGAAAGCGCATTTGGGCGCGACCAGAGGATGCTCATCACTGCGTGCTCGAGCTCACCGGGTACCGCCATGAGGACATGCTAAAGCAAAGATTGCGGACTACGACAGCCAGTAGTAGATTGCCCGGCATGAGCGCGGAAACCCTTGCCAGATGGCAGTTTGGTATTACCACCGTGTACCACTTCTTGTTCGTGCCGATCACCATCGCCTTGTCGATGCTCGTGGCCGTCATGCAGACGATTTGGTACCGCTCAGGCGAGGAGAAGTTCCTCCGTCTGACTAAGTTCTTTGGAAAGGTGTTCCTGATCAACTTCGCTATGGGCGTTGTGACGGGCATCGTGCAGGAGTTCCAGTTCGGTCTGAACTGGTCTGAATACTCCCGCTTCGTAGGCGACATCTTCGGCGCACCGCTAGCCATGGAGGCACTGATCGCCTTCTTCTTGGAGTCGGTGTTCCTGGGTATGTGGGTCTTTGGTTGGGATCGTCTTCCCAAGAAGCTCCACCTGTTGACCATCTGGTTGGGCTCGATCGGCACCCTGTTGTCGGCGATCTTCATCCTGGCGGCTAACTCCTGGATGCAGAATCCGGTTGGGGCCGTCTTCAACACCACTACTCAGCGTGCCGAGATGAAGAACCTGGTTGATGTGTTGCTCAACCCGGTGAACCTGGTTACCTTCCCGCACGTGATTGCGGGCGCCTACATCACCGCCGGTGGCATCATTCTCGGCATCTCGGGTTGGCACTTGGCCAAGCTGACAAAGGTTAGCGACGATTCCGACAAGGGTGCCGCTGACAAGTCCGCTTGGAAGTGGGCCACCAAGTTCGGTGCCTGGGTCATGATCATCGCGGGTGTCGCCGTTGTCATCACTGGTGACTTCCAGGGCAAGGCAATGACCACCGAGCAGCCAATGAAGATGGCTGCTGCCGAGGGTCTGTGCTACAGCCAGAAGGCTGCAGGGTTCTCCTTTGTGGCGTTTGGTTTTGACTGCACGAAGCCAGAGGGTCAGACAACATCGTTCGCGATCACGGTTCCGGGCCTGTTCTCGGTTCTGGGAAGCCCGACCTATGACGTCAATACCACCATGCAGGGCATCAACAACCTGAACAAGCAGTACGCCAAGGATGGCTTCGCTAACACTCAGTTGCAGAAGGACACCAAGGCTGAGCTCCAGGCTGCCAAGGTGACCAACTTCGAGCCGAGCATCCCGGTCTCCTTCTGGAGCTTCCGGATCATGATGCTGCTGGGCTTCTTGGCCATTGCAGTTGGTATCTGGGGTGCGCTGTCGGTTCGCGGCGGACGTAGCCCGAAGGGTGGCAAGGTTTGGACTGCGGCGATGATCGCAGCCCCGCTGATGCCGCTGTTCGCTAACAGCTTCGGCTGGATCTTTGCCGAAATGGGCCGCCAGCCGTTCGTTGTTTACGGCGTGCTGCCTACCATGAGCGCGAACTCACCGGGCGTTAGCGCCCTTGAGGTCGGCCTCACCATGGTGCTCTTCACCGTGATCTACGGCACCCTTGCGGTGGTCGAGGTCGGGTTGCAGCTGCACTTCATCAAGCAGGGACTGCCGGACGTCCAAGAGCCAGTTGTGCTCGAAGACGACGACGCTCCCCTGAGCTTCGCGTACTGAGAGGCTGAGACATGTTTCCTTTGGATACTCTTCTTACGCCTGCACCTACAGGTGCAGCACTAGGCCTCCAGGTACTCTGGCTGATCCTGATTGCGGTTCTGTGGATCGGTTACCTGGTTCTTGAAGGCTTCGACTTTGGTGTCGGCATGCTGATTCCTTTCCTCGGTAAGACCGACAAGGAAAAGCGCGTCATGGTCAACACCATCGGGCCGGTCTGGGACGGCAACGAGGTCTGGCTACTCACCGCAGGTGGGGCCACCTTCGCAGCTTTTCCAGCTTGGTACGCCACGCTGTTCTCCGGCGCCTACCTGCCACTGTTCTTGGTGCTGGTTGGCCTGATCATTCGCGGTGTTGCTTTCGAGTACCGCTCGAAGCATCCCGAGACCAAGTGGCGTAACACCTTCGACTGGATGGCTGCTGCCGGTTCGTTCCTCGTTCCGCTGGTGTTGGGAGTCGCGTTCGCGAACTTCATCATTGGCCTGCCGGTGGTTTTGGCGGGAAAGATGGCGGCAACTTCAAACGGTGCACTGCTTGGAGCGGCGAAGACCAACCTGTTCGTGATCAGTGATGGCACTGCCGGACCTTACTTCTGGCAGCTGTTCAGCCCGTTCG
>DHWU01000026.1 GCA_002413345.1 Propionibacteriaceae bacterium UBA5174
TGCAGGTGGGGTGAATCTGGGTGTAACACGGGTTAGCGAAGTAGGCACCCTTGCGGTGTGCCCGCCAGGCTGCGGTCGTGTTAGAACCCATCGCATTGGTGGATAGGTAGAACACGTTGCCGTAGCCACCGCTGGCCAGCACTACTGCATCGCCGAGCCAGGTTTCGATCTCACCGGTGACCAGGTCACGGGTGACGATGCCGCGGGCGCGACCGTCAACCATGATCAGTTCCTGCATCTCACAGCGGGCGTTGTTGGTGACCGTGCCGGCCGCCACCTGCCGCTCCAATGCCTGGTAGGCGCCGATCAACAGCTGCTGGCCGGTTTGGCCGCGAGCGTAGAAGGTGCGCTGCACCTGGACGCCACCAAAGGAGCGGTTATCGAGCAGACCGCCGTATTCCCGAGCGAACGGAACGCCTTGCGCCACGCACTGATCGATGATGTTGGCGCTGACCTCGGCCAAGCGGTAGACGTTGGTCTCGCGAGCCCGGTAGTCACCACCCTTCACCGTGTCGTAGAACAACCGGTAGACCGAGTCGTTGTCGTTGCGATAGTTCTTAGCGGCATTGATGCCACCCTGAGCCGCAATGGAGTGGGCTCGACGCGGGCTGTCCTGGTAGCAGAAGTTCACCACGTTGTAGCCAGCCTCACCCAGGGAGGCAGCTGCGGAAGCGCCAGCCAGGCCGGTGCCAACGATCAGCACGGTCATCTTGCGCCGGTTGGCCGGGTTGACCAACTTGGCATCAAACTTTCGCTGCGACCACTTCTTCTCGATCGGGCCAGCTGGAGCTTTGGTATCAGCAATCGCCTCGCCGACGGTGAAGTAGTCGGCAGCGGGCAAGGTCTTTGAAGTCGCAGCCATCAGTTGATCCATCCGAAGAGTACGGCCATCGGCATCATCATGAAGCCGATGAAGAGCAGGACCGCCACCGCCCAGGCGCAGGCGTTCAGCACGGTGCGAGCCTTTTCGCTGGTGTTCGCGCCCAAAGTGGTGAACGCGCTCCAGAAGCCGTGCCGCACATGCATGGTGACCACAGCCACCCAGATGCCGTAGAGGGCAACCAGCCACCAGTTCCTAAATTCGCCGACCACCATTAGGTAAGGCGAATCTGCATAGGTGGTGCCGAAGCTGCCCGAAACCAGCGCCGAGTGCACGGTGAATTGAGCCAGGTGGAAGATCAGGAACCCGGCCAGGATCACCCCGCCCCAACGCATGGTGCGTGCCGAGTAGGTCTGGGACAGCGTCTTGCGAGCTTTGTAGCTCGAAGGCGATGCCGCTTTGGCCCGCTGCCACAGGACCAGGGCCGAGTAGAGGTGCAGCACGACTGCTGCCACCATCACCGTCCGGAAGATCCAGATGAAGCTGCCCTTCGGCAGCATCGGGTAGAGGATGTCCCCCTTGAGCCACTCCGCATAATGATTAAAGGAGTCGGCACCAAGGAACATCTTGAGGTTGCCGTACATGTGCATCAGTAGGAAGCCGATCAGCATCAAGCCGGTGACGGCCATTAAGGCCTTCAACGCGACTGAGGATCGGACTGCCCTCTGATGAGGAGTAAGGGTCATTGTCGCCACGGAGCACACCATAGTGAGTCCAGGGGTCCGAATCCCGCATGGGCGAACATTGCCTAGCTTTATGTCTCAGATTGCGGACGCCGCTGACCCGACTAGGACCGATAGGTCATTTTCAAAACACTACCGTGTTGTTATTCACCGAACTGGAGCAGGTCTGGACGACGCTCGGCGGTAATTCGCCGTGCTTGCTCAAGCCGCCAACGGTCCACTTCGCCATGATTTCCACTCAACAGCACCGGCGGAACCTCCAAACCACGCCAGGTAGACGGCTTGGTAAACACCGGGTATTCCAACTCCCCATTCAACTGACTGCCATGTGATTCCTCAGCCAAGGACTCAGGGTTACCCAATACCCCTGGAATCAGTCGCACCACGGCCTCCACGATGGCCAAAGCCGCAACTTCTCCCCCATTGAGCACGTAGTCACCCAAGCTGAGCTCTCGGACCTGCATCTTGGTCCGGGCGTGTTCGCTCACCCGGGCATCAATGCCCTCATACCGGCCACAGGCAAACAGCAACCAATCAGCTTCGGCCAACTCGGCTGCGATCGACTGCCGGAAAGGTTCACCGGCCGGAGTCGGGATCACCAGCACCGGTGTGGGACCGTCGGCGGGTACCAAGGCATCAAAAACCTCTCCCCACGGTTCGGGCTTCATCACCATGCCCGCGCCACCGCCATAGGGGGTGTCGTCGACCGTGCGATGCCGATCGTGGGTCCAATCCCGCAGATCATGGACGCCGAGATCCACCAGCCCCGAAGAAATGGCCTTACCCACCAGCGACAACTGCAACGGCGCAAAGTAATCGCAGAAGATGCTGACTAGGTCAATCCGCATCGCTAACCTCGCTCAACAGCCCCGGAATCGGTTCGATCACCAACCGACCAGCGCCCGGATCGACTTCAGGCACCAATTGAGCCACGAAAGGCACTAGCCGCTCCCCCTCAGCGGTGCGGACCACCAACAGATCCTGCGACGCATGATGCTCCACATCGACCACCTCACCGAGGCGATTCCCCGCCGGATCAAATGCCGCCAATCCAATCAAAGTGCTGTCGTTGAATTCCTCGTCGTCCAGCGATTCCGGGGCAGCATCGGCCCAGAGTTCCAGTCCGCGCAAGGCCTCGGCTTCGGCACGATCTCCAGTTTCGACGAAATGCACCACCAGCCTGCCTTGCACCAGCTTTCGGCTTGCCACGGTGAGCGTTTTCGTTGCCACGGCAAACTTGATCCCGATCTCGAAACGTTCCTCGATCCGGTCAGTGTGCGGACGCACCGTAACCTCGCCCTTCAAACCGTGGGGGCGTCCGATCGTGCCTACGATCACCTGCTGAACCATCAGCTTTCCAAACCTTCCGGTATTGCTGGAAAAATGCCGACCGCCCCGCCGCGAGGTGCGGACGGGGCGGACGACAATGTTGGTTCTCCGCAGCGGAGAACCGTTGATCAGTTGCGGCGCCGAGACCGGCGATCGACATCGACGAAGTCGATCCGGATCTGGTCACGACCGGCCAGAGCCCCGATCACCGTACGCAGAGCACTGGCCGTACGGCCCTGACGCCCGATGACCTTGCCGATGTCTTCGGGATTCACCCGCACCTCAAGGGTGTGAGTGCGACCCCGATCGTATTCGCGCACCCGAACATCGTCCGGGTTGGGCACCAGACCTCTAACCAGGTGCTCCAAGGCATCGGTGAGCATGCTCAGGCCTCTTCGGCCTTGGCCGGAGCTTCAGCTTCGGCGGTTTCCGCCGGAGCCTCAACCTTGGCCTCTTCAGCCTTCTTGGCCTTCTTGGGCTTCGAGATCGCGGTGGTGGCCGGATCATCACCCAGCGCGGCCAAAGCGGCGTTGAACAAAGCCACCTTGTCCCTGGGCTCCGGCTGCGGATCAACACCAGACGGACTGGTGTCGCCGGAGAACTTCTGCCAATCGCCAGTGCGCTTGAAAATCGCGACCACAGCTTCGGTCGGCTGCGCGCCGACACCCAGCCAGTACTGAGCGCGTTCCGAGTTGACCTTGATCACCGACGGGTCGTTCTTCGGGTGGTAGAGGCCGATCTCCTCGATCGCCCGGCCGTCCCGCTTGGCGCGGGCATCCATGACGACGATGCGGTAGTGCGGCGAGCGGATCTTGCCGAGCCGCTTAAGTCGAATCTTTACAGCCACGAGTGTGGTTTCTCCTGTACGAGCTAGGACCGATTACGTAACCGGCCCGGATGGGTGGAATCGATCATCGCTGTGGGGCAACGAATACTGAATCCGGATGGATCCATGCGCGCCGGGCTTGAGAGGGCGCCAACGGCACAGATGCGCAGGCCATTCTGCCAGACCCGCACCACTTCGAGCCAACCGAGCCGGATCTCAAGGCCGACTTCGCCTCAGTTGCTGGTACCGGCCACCACACGTCCTCGCAGAATCACCAACTCCGGGTGCGCTAACACCGCCGTGTCGAGCCTCGGATCGGCAGCATAAACCACCAAGTCAGCCCAGCCACCCTCAGCAATATCGGGGGCACCCAACCAATCCCGGGCTCGCCAGGACGCCGCCCCGAGCGCAAAGTCCCGCCCGCCAAGTTGGGCCAACAACTCAACTTCGGACGCGATCAGTCCGTGGGCCAAGGTTCCGCCCGCATCGGTACCAGCGAACACAGGCACCCCGGCTTCGATTGCCGCTCCCAGGGTTTGGAAACGCCGGGCGTAGAGGTCGCGCATGTGCGCGGCATAGCGGGGAAATTTGTCTTGGCCGGCATCGGCGAAACCCGGGAAGTTCTCCAGATTGATCATCGTCGGTACCAGCGCCACCTGGCCAGCGGCCATCAGTTCGATGGTTTCTACGTCCAACCCAGTGCCGTGCTCAATGCCATCGATTCCGGCCCGCACCAACTGCTGCACCGACTCCTCACCAAAGCAGTGAGCCGTCACCCGCGCGCCAAGCTCATGGGCTTTCGCAATCGCGGCTGCCGCGACTTCGGCTGGCCAAAGTGGCGCCAAGTCCCCCACTCCGCGATCAATCCAATCCCCCACCAACTTCACCCAGCCATCTCCAGCCACTGCTTGCCGGGCCACCTCTGCCACCAGTTCGTCGGGGTCGACTTCGTTGGCGTAGTTGCGCAGGTACCGCTTGGGCGCAGCAATGTGCCGTCCAGCGCGAATAATCCGGGGCAAGTCTGCACGCTGGTCAATCCAATGGGTATCTACCGGCGAACCAGCGTCGCGCACCAGCAAAGTGCCGGCGTCCCGGTCGGTTAGAGCTTGTCCCTGGGCCACTGCTACCGGCACTGCGCCGTCGGACCCAAGGCCAATATGGCAGTGGGCGTCCACCAGACCGGGCATGATCCAGGCATTTCGACACACGGTCACCGCGTCGGCCACCGGCTCGGTGCGGATCAATCCGTCGACCACCCACAGATCACCGACATCGCCGCCGGGCAGGACCACTCCGGAAAGGTGCAGTCGAGTCGCTTCGGCTAGGCCGCCGATCGGGGACACACCATGCGAGTGGGCGAAGAACTGCGGCTCACCCATGCCGGGCGGAGTGTGCTGATGTCCCATGCGGGCAGAGGCTACCTCAGCAATGCCTTCGACAGCAGGCCTCAGCGGTCAGCAATTCGGCTCAGGCCGGGCCCTTGTTCTTTGGGTTGAACATCTGCTGCAGTTCTGGCGGAAGCTGAAACTCCCCCAGCTGCTTTGTTAGATCAGCCTCAGCCGACGGTGCGCCAGCGCCGAAGAGCGAACCGGGAACGGCCTGCGGGGTCGCTTCCACAGCGGGAACCGCGGGACGCGGTGGTCCGGCCGGGCCCTTGCGTTTCTTGCCCGCCCTAGCCGCGCGTTTCTTGCCACCACCACCGCCAGGGATCGCTCCCATTCCGGGCATGCCGGGCATCCCGCCAGCCAGGGACTGCATCATCTTGCGGGCATCAAAAAACCGCTTAACCAGCGCGTTAACGTCGGCAACTTTGGTGCCAGATCCGTTGGCTATCCGCAGCCGACGAGAACCGTTTAGGACCTTGGGGTCGGAGCGTTCAGCTGGCGTCATGGAGTAGATGATCGCCTCGATCCGATCGATCTCGCGCTCGTCGATCCCGGCGATCTGGTCCTTCATCTGCCCCATCCCCGGCATCATGCCCAGAATCTTCGACAGTGGCCCCATCTTTCGGACTGCCTGCATTTGCTGCAGGAAATCGTCCAGGCCGAAATCGCCTTTGCCGCCAAGTAGCTTCTCGGCGGCCTTCGCACTGGCTTCAGCGTCAAAGCTCTTCTGGGCCTGCTCGATCAGGGTGAGCATGTCGCCCAGGTCGAGGATCCGGCTGGCCATCCGGTCAGGATGGAAGGCGTCAAAATCGCCCAGGCCTTCACCATTCGAGGCGAACATGATCGGCTTGCCGGTGACCTTCGCGATGGACAGTGCGGCGCCGCCGCGGGCGTCACCGTCCAGTTTGGAGAGGACGACGCCGTCGAAGCCGACTCCCTCGGCGAAGGCGTTAGCCGTGTTGACCGCGTCCTGACCGATCATGGCGTCGACCACAAACAGGATCTCGGTCGGGTTCACCGCATCGCGAATGTCAGCGGCTTGGCGCATCAACTCAGCATCGACACCCAGCCGGCCGGCGGTATCGACGATCACCACGTCGAACAGTTTGGTGGTCGCGTATTCGATCGAAGTCTTGGCCACCGCTACCGGGTCGCCAACCCCGTTGCCGAGTTCGGGAGCGTAGACCTGCACTCCGGCGCGTTCTCCGACCACCTGCAGCTGGTTGACCGCATTCGGACGCTGCAAGTCAGCGGCGACCAACAATGGCGAGTGGCCCTGCTCCTTCAGCCACACACCCAACTTGCCGGCCAAGGTGGTCTTACCTGCACCTTGCAGGCCAGCGAGCATGATCACCGTCGGTGGCCGCTTTGCGAAGCGCAAGGTGCGGGTCTGGCCACCCAGAATCTCGGTCAGCTCAGTGTTAACGATCTGGATGATCTGCTGCGCTGGATTCAGCGCAGCATGGATCTGAGCGCCAGTCGCGGCCGTGCGAACAGCCGCGATGAACTCCTTGACCACGCCAAGGTTGACGTCCGCCTCCAGCAGTGCGAGCCGGATTTCCCGCAGCGTCTCGGTGAGGTCGGCTTCACTGAGTCGGCCCTTCCCGCGAAGATTGCGAAAGACCGTTGACAGCCGATCAGACAAGGTGTCGAACAAGGCATCCCTAACGCCGATGGATTGAGCCGGGGCACATCTTAGCCGCGGCAGTGCGGAAGCTGGTTCGCTACTCCGCCAACAGCGCGTCGACAAAACCTTCCGGGTCGAACGGCGCCAGGTCGTCAGCGCCTTCGCCAAGGCCAATCAGCTTCACCGGGACGCCAAGCTCGCGCTGTACCGGAACCACGATGCCGCCTTTGGCCGAACCGTCCAGCTTGGACAAGACAATGCCGGTCACTTCAACTACCTCGGCGAATACCCTGGCCTGAGCCAGCCCATTTTGCCCAGTGGTGGCATCGATCAGCAACAGCACTTCGGTGACCGGCACCTTGCGCTCAATCACCCGCTTCAGTTTGCCAAGCTCGTCCATCAAACCCGACTTGGTGTGCAGGCGCCCGGCAGTGTCGACCACCACAACGTCAACCCCATCGGCTATCCCTTTGGCCACCGCGTCGAAAGCGACCGAGGCGGGATCCCCACCTTCGGATCCTCTAACTACCTCAACCCCCACCCGCGAACCCCAGGTCTGCAACTGCTCGGCCGCAGCAGCCCGGAAGGTGTCAGCGGCAGCGAGCAAGACCGTGTGGCCATCAGCGACCAGCACCCGCGCCAGCTTGCCGATCGTGGTTGTCTTGCCAGTGCCGTTGACCCCGACCACCAAAACCACCCCGGGAGCACCGTCGGCACCGGTGACGTGCAGGCTACGGTCGGCCTCAGTGCCCACCAGTTGTAGCAACTCCGCCCGCAACACCTGCTTGGCCTTCACCGGATCAGCAATGCCGTCGATTTCGAGTTCCCGACGTAACGCGTCCACCAGTTGGGTGGTCGGCCCCACTCCGAGATCGGCGGTGATCAGGGTCGACTCCAGCTCTTCCCAAGTCTGCGCGTCCAGGTGGTCAGCCGAAAGCACCGAAAGTATCCCCCGCGCGAACGGGTTATTGCTGGCCGATAGCCGACGACGCAGTCGCGCCAGGCGTGAAGCCACCGGTTCGGGCGCGTCCGTGGAAGCAACCGGGCCGGATTGCCCCGCACTCACGGCAGGAATCTCCGGATCAGGTTGTCCGTCAGCTTCGGAAATGTCCGGTGCCGAAGGCAACTCTTCAGCAGCCTCGCTATCGGGCAACGTTGACTGCTTGCCGACGATGATGGCTATTGTCGCGATCAGCAGGGCCACCAGGACGCCACCGAGGATCAACCAGAAGAAGATATCCACTCCGGGATTGTAGGCACTAGCCGATCAGCGGCTAGCCAATGACAGCGTTACCGGTAGTCGTGAGTTGCCGAATCGGTGCTGACAACCGACGCCGAATCAGCACTGTGGGCTGAGGATCGCAGTTCGGGGATCTCTTCAAATAGATCGACCAACACCTTTGGCGGCTCGGCATCCCCGTTGAGATGCCGGGCGGTGGTGGCCATCAGGTCCACCAGTTCGGGTGCCCGATCTGCCATCACGCCGTTCTCGCCCATCGCGACAACCGCAATCACCACAAGTGCCACCACGAGAATCCCAATGGTGAACAAGATGGTGAGTAGCACCTGATGACCTTTCGAGTTGCGAACCGAATCAAGTATGCCTGACCCAGGTGGCGATCTGAACAGCCTCAGTGACTTCCCAGCAAGACTCAGGATTCCCTCAGTCTTTGACTGATCACGGTAGTCACACCGTCAGCACGCATCGTGACGCCGTAGAGCGCATCAGCGATCTCCATGGTCCGCTTTTGGTGGGTGATCACCAGCAACTGACTGTCGGCACGCAACTCCTGATAGATCTCCAACAGCCGGCCCAAGTTCACATCATCTAGGGCAGCTTCCACCTCGTCGAGAATGTAGAAGGGGCTGGGCCGCGCTTTGAACAGCGCCACCAAGAAGGCGACCGCGACTAGAGAGCGTTCACCACCGGAGAGCAACGACAGCCGCTTCACCTTTTTACCGGCCGGACGCGCCTCCACGTCCACCCCGGTGGTCAGCCACTCCCCTGGTTCGGTGAGCACCAAGCGTCCTTCACCGCCGGGGAACAACCTGGAGAACGCGTCGGCGAAGGCAGTCTCCACATCGGCGTAGGCCGCAGCAAACACTTCCTGCACTCGAGTGTCCACGTCACTGATGATGTCGCTCAGATCGTCGCGGGTCTTTCGCAAATCCACCAACTGCTCGGCCAAGAAATTATGCCGCTCGTTGAGCGCCTCAAATTCCTCCAGGGCCAACGGGTTCACTCTGCCCAAAACCGCCAGATCGCGCTCGGCAGCGCGCAGTCGCTTCTCCTGCTCGGCGCGCACATAGGCGATCGGTTCAGGGGTTTCATCGTCTTCACCCAGCGGCAAACCGTCAGGATTGACCAGGACTGGAACCATCGTTTGCGGGCCGTAATCCCCCAGCAGCCCCTCAATCTCGAGGCCGAGTTCAGTCAGCGCCCGCTCAGCCAAAGCATCGATCTTCATCTGCTGTTGAGCTCGAGCCAATTCGTCGCGGTGAACGGTGTCGACCATGCTTTCGAACTGCCTGGCCAGATCGCGGCCACGCTGCCGGGCTGCCGACAGCTCAGACTCCGCGACGTTACGCGCTTGCTGGGCCGCACTGCGTTCAGCTTCGGCCAGCTTATGGGACTCGCCGACCTGCTCGATCAGCCAGGTAGCTCCAGTCTGCACGGCGGCGGCCACCTCGGCCTCGCGACGCAACTGCTCCCGACGCGCCGCAGCCTTGGCTCGGGCGTCCCGCTCGGCTTGAGCGGCGCGAGTGAGGCTTTCAGCGCGGCCAGCCAGAGCTCGAGCGCGTTCTTCCACAGTGCGCAAGGCAAGCCGGGACTCCATCTCGGCGCTCCGGGCGGCTCGAGCCAGATCAGAAGTGTGGTCGCGGTCGGTTGGATCGGCTTCACTCAGCTCGGTTTGGGCGTCGGCCAACTCCAAGCGCTGTTCTAGCTCGCCCAGATTCGTCAGTGACTGTTGCCTGGCGGCAGTGGCTTTTGCGGACGCTTCGGCCAACCGTCCGGCTTCGGCCTGGGCGGCCCGGACGGCCTGATTACACTCAGCGGCTTCCTCAGCCAGGGCCGCATGCTGGGCGTCCGACTGGTGTAGCTGAGCCAGGGAGGTTTCGGCCTCGGACTTAGCCGTGGCGAGTTCGGCTTCAGCGATACCGAGCGCAGACCGCAACCGGGAGGTCTCAGCCTCGGCTGCAACCAACCTTGCATTGGTCTCATCAATCGCAGCCTGAACCTCGATCACTGATGGCTGAGCGGCCGATCCGCCAGCAGCAAACCAAGCGCTGAGTAAATCACCGTCGGTGGTGACTGCTGTGACTTCTGGGAGTTGTCCAACCAGTCGCTGAGCGGCGGCCAAGTCTGGCACCACAGCCACCTTGAACAGCAGGCGTCGCAGTGGCGCCTGTAACTGCGGATCAGTCTCGATTACTTCGGCAGCCCAATGTGCGAAAGCCGGTAATTCGGGCCACGCCTGGGTATCGCTGTCCGGGCCGCCACCCAGCAGTAGGCCAGCTCGGCCCAGGTCTTCGGCCTTGAGCTGGCCGAAGGCCTGCACAGCCACTTCCACACCGGTGACTGCGATCGCATCTGCCGCCGACCCCAACGCGGCCGCCACAGCCACCTGGTCACTAGCTGGCACCTTAATCAGCGCGGCCACCGAACCAAGCAGGCCATCGAGCCGATCACCAGCAGCCATTAGAGCCGCGCTACCGTCCCGCTGGGTTAGACCCACGGCCAGTGCCTCGGCTCGGGCTGCCAAAGCGCCACGTTCAGCGGTGGCCGCCCGGAGCGCATCAGTCAAAGTGGCTAGCGTGCTCTCGACTGCAGCGACTGCCGCGGCAGCCTGTTCGTAAGCCGAATCCAGACCGGACTCCCCCGCGCTCAGCCCCGACAGTCGAGATTCCAATTCGGCAAAATCGCCGCGGGCTTTGGCCGCTCGCTGCTCAGCCTCAGCTTTGGCCCCTTCAAGCCGCGCAATCTCGGCAGCTGAAGCCTCCACTCGACTGCGTAAGGTGTTCACCTCACCAGTCAGTCGGGCCAGGCCTTCACGCCGGTCAGCGATCGCTCGCTGCTGAGCTGCGTACTGTTTTTCGGCCTCGCGATGGGCAGTCTCAGAAGTCTCGCGGGCTTGAGTGGCCGCTGCCAAACCCTGAGTCAATGCCTCAATCTCTTTGGCCAGTTCGGCCTCGGCGGCCCGCATTTCGACCGCTTCTCGTTCGATCGCTTCGGGGTCGCGCCCAGGACGTTCCTCGGTAGTGATGGCTGAGGCATTCCGCAGCCGCTCAGCGGCGATGCTCACCGTGCTGGACAATCGCTCGGACAATCCGGCCAGGGCGTACCAGGTTTCCTGCGCGTTGGTCAGTCTGGGCAAGGCTTGCTGAGCCGCCGCTTCTGCCAGCTGTTCAGCCTTTCGAGCCGCGGCCAAGGCTTCCTCTAACTCAAGCCGACGCCGCTTCAATTCGCTTTCCGCAGCAAGTTCGGATTCGAGGGACTGCCTGGCATTGGTCAGGTCATCGGCCATCAGCCGGGCCTTGGCATCGCGCGCCTCGGCTTGGATCACCGCGGCTTTGCGAGCCACCTCAGCTTGGCGTCCCAATGGCTTGAGCTGGCGTCGAATCTCGGCCAACAGATCGCTTAGCCGGTTCAGGTTGGCCGCGGTTGATTCGAGCTTCCGTTCGGCCTTTTCCTTGCGCTTGCGGTGCTTCAGCACGCCGGCGGCCTCTTCGATGATGCCGCGGCGTTCCTCCGGGCGGGCGTTGAGCACGGCGTCGATCTGGCCCTGGCT
>DHWU01000047.1:0-34019 GCA_002413345.1 Propionibacteriaceae bacterium UBA5174
CCGGTGAACGAGTGGCTGATGGAGCAGTTGATCATGATCGACGCACTGAAGCGCGCTTCGGCTCGGCGGATCACCGTGGTCTCACCCTTCTATCCCTACGGTCGTCAGGACAAGAAGCACGCTGGTCGGGAGCCGATCTCAGCCCGGTTGGTGGCCGACCTGTACAAAGCGGCCGGGGCCAACCGGGTGATGTCGGTCGACTTGCACGCCGCGCAGATTCAGGGCTTCTTCGATGGCCCGGTGGACCACCTTCTGGCGTTGCCAGTCTTGGCCGAATATGTGAAGGCCAATTTCGACACCTCGGAGATGACCGTGGTTTCTCCGGACGCTGGACGGGTGCGCTTGGCCGATATGTGGTCCGATGAGCTCGGATCGCCGCTGGCGATTATTCACAAACGACGCGATCCGAACAAAGCCAACGAGGTGGCGGTCGGCGAGGTGGTGGGTGAGGTCGACGGCCGAGTCTGTCTGTTGGTCGACGACATGATCGACACCGCCGGAACCATCTGCCAAGCTGCAGCCGCTTTGAAGGCCGCCGGTGCGAAGCAGGTGATCGCTGCGGCCACTCATCCAATCTTGTCTGGGCCCGCTGCGCGGCGCCTCAACGAATCCGATTTCGAAGAGGTCATCGTGACCAACACTTTGCCTCTGCCGGATGGAGTGAATATCCCCAAGCTGACGGTGCTGTCGATGGCTCCGCTGCTGGCGCAGGCGATCCAGGCGGTCTTTGAAGAAGGGTCAGTGGCTTCGCTATTTGGCGGCCACTAGGTACGAAAGCTCGCGTAGCTGGATTCGAGGCGATCTCGATTCGGCTGTCGGCGCAGTTGGCGCTAGAGTTGGGGAGTTGCCTAGGCGAGGGGCTTTCGCCCGTGATCGACATGGCGGGGCGCATTACTGCGTCCACGCGGATCCCTCCCTGGTCGACTTAATAGTCTTGAACGAGGTTGAGGAGAACCGGGTGTCTGAAGGCAAGATCGCAGCTGTATCGCGTACCGAATTCGGTAAGGGTGCCGCACGGCGCACCCGTCGCGCTGGCCTGGTGCCGGCCGTCATTTATGGCCATGGCACTGATCCGGTGCATCTGTCGTTGCCTGCCCACGAACTGCACCTGGCGCTTCGGGTGGCCAATGCGGTGCTGGAGATCAGCATCGATGGTGGCAAGTCCCAGTTGGCCTTGGCCAAGCAGGTGCAGCACCACCCGGTGAAGTCCGAGATCGAGCACCTCGACCTAGTGATCGTCCGCAAGGGCGAGAAGGTCACCGTTGAGGTGCCGCTGGCAGTGGTGGGCGATCACCCGGCCGACCGGATGATCCTGATGGATCAGCAGACGATCAGCCTTGAGGTTGAAGCCACCCACATTCCGACCGAGGTCGAGATCAGCATCGCCGGACTGGAGATTGGTGCCACCGTCACTGCTGGTGACTTGAAGCTGCCTGCGGGCGCGACCTTCTCTGGTGAGTTGACCGACCTGATCTTGTCGATCGCGGCGACCCCGAGCCAGGAAGCGCTGGACGCTGACTTGGCTGGCGGGACTGAAGCTGAGCCAGTCGCGACAGAGGCCGGGTCCGAAGAGGCCTGATCGGCCCGAAATGGTGAACTGGCTGGTGGTCGGGCTCGGGAATCCGGGCCCGACCTACGCAAAACATCGGCACAACGCCGGATATCTGGTCGTGGAAGAGTTGGCTAGCCGGGCTCGGGCGCGGTTTTCTACCGCAGCATCGATGCGGGCAGATATCGTTCAGACCAGGATTACCGCAGCTGGCGGCATTGGTGGCGTCGGCGCGGACGCCGCCTCGGTGGTGCTGTTGAAATCTCGGACGTTCATGAACGAGTCGGGGGCGGCAGTGAGCAAGGCATTGGCCTACTACAAGACCGCTCCCGCCAATTTGGTGGTGATCCACGACGAGTTGGACATTGACTTCGGGCAATTGCGAATCAAGTTTGGCGGCGGTGATAACGGGCACAATGGCCTGAAATCTATTCGCAGCCACCTGGGCGGCGGAGATTACTTCCGGTGCAGGTTCGGCGTGGGCCGCCCACCGGGGCGTCAGGACCCTGCCGACTACGTGCTTTCGCCGTTCCCCACGGGTGCGGCAGCCGATGTTGCGGTAGAGGTCTCTCGGGCTGCGGACGCTGTTGAGTACCTGCTGGTTGCTGGCCTTGAGGCCGCTCAAAACCGGTACAACTCCTGATTTGTTGGGCCAAATACTTAAGCGGTAAGGAATGTCCCTCATTTGGGGGACAAATGTAAAGTCACCCTAATAGGTGACTTTTTTGCATTGCACTATTGCGAATAGAATGATCGTGGTTGTTCGAAGGCTCCAAGGCTTCCTGAGCGGCCGAGGATGTGAGCATCGAGTAGGGCTGGGCTCACTGGCTCCCACAGCCAGTAACTAGTCCAAGGTGATCCAGCATCTTCGACGGTCAGGGCTGGAGGTTTCGGGCATCGAGGGTTGAGGGTAGTCGAACGCATGACTGGCCGAAATCCGGACGTCTGCACTCCGGCGTCCGGAGCTAGGCAGTGGCGGCTGGCACAGGCGAGTGTGCGTTCGACAGCCCTCTAACCACCACTGGGCTTGGTGCTGTTGTGTCAGCCGGACTCTAAGTTCGGTTGACTCGGGTACAGCACCACAGTGGTTGCCGAATCGCCTTGGGCTGAAGGCGCGGCGACCGGATGGTCCGGTGGGCTCCCGTCGTGAGGGGGATTGCGGCAGGGAGCCCGCCGGGCTCATTTTGCGTTCTCAGGTCATCACGGCCCCAACCGATCGGCCTGGGTGTCTGAAGTCTGCTTCGGGATTCGAATTGCTGGCTCCGAAGCGGTTCAGGATCCGATCTGGGTGCAGGTTCCGGACACCGGCGCGGATCGGAGCCGACGCCTGTGGCGGTAAAGTGGGCCGGTGTTGAACGGACTGGTGAACTTCGTAGGCAGCGAACCGACGTTGGCTGCGGCGATTGCCGACAGCCCAGACCTGCAGGTTCTGGATCTGACCATGCCCGAAGCGGTACGGCCACTCTTCCTGGCGGCCCTGGCCACCGGGACTCGCCGGACGCTACTGCTAGTCACCTCAACTTTCCGCGAAGCCGAGACCGCCACCGACGCGCTGGCCTCGTTGCTGGGCGAAGCCGCTGTCGCCTATTACCCAGCCTGGGAGACCCTGCCACACGAACGACTCAGCCCTCGCTCGGACACCGTGGGTCGCCGCCTGGTGGTGTTGCGACGTTTGGCTGGAACCGATTCCTTGCCAGCGCCGATGGTGGTGGTGGCTCCAGTGCGGGCGTTGTTGCAGCCTCAAGTTCGCGGTTTGGGCGACTTGCGACCGGTTCGAGTGATCGCCGGACAGGACTACGACCTGGATCGACTTGCCCATCAACTGGTGGCGGCGGCGTACACCCGAGTTGATCTGGTGGAGCGGCGCGGTGAGTTTTGCGTCCGTGGTGGGCTAATCGACGTGTTCCCGCCCACCGAAGAGCATCCAGTGCGGATCGACTTCTTCGGTGACACGGTTGACGAAATCCGTCACTTCGCAGTGGCTGATCAGCGATCCTTCGCCGACACCATGGACGAAGTGGTTGCCGCCCCTTGCCGTGAGCTGTTAATCACTGACGAGGTCAAGGCACGGGCGGCTGCCCTCGCCCAAGCGCAACGTGATCAGCCCGGGCCGCTTGCCGAAATGTTTGAACGTATCGCCGCCGGGCATGCAGTGGACGGGATGGAATCACTCGCGCCGGTGCTCACTGATGGCTTGGAACTACTAATTGACGTACTGCCGCCACACGCTCAGATCCTGTTGTCGGATCCGGAGCGAATCCGGGCCCGCGCTCATGAATTGGTGGTGACTAGTGAGGAATTCCTAAATGCCTCCTGGGCTGCGGCTGCTGAAGGCGGCAAAGCCCCAATCGATCTGGGTGCCTCGGCCTATCGCAGCCTTGCCGATGTTCGCAGCCATGCGCTTGAACTTGGTCAAGCAGTATGGAGCCTGTCGCCCTTCAGCTCTGGCGAAGAGTTGGCCGACCCGACAAGTCGGACGGTGGCCGCGACCGAAGCCCCGACCTGGCGTGGTGACACCGAAGCGGCGCTGGCCTCAATCAAAGCCTCAATCACTGCCGGTCACCGCACTGTCTTGGTGACTGAGTCCGCAGGCTTGGCGAACCGGATGGTCGAGGTGCTTTCCGGAGCCGACATTCCGGTGAGCAAACTTGACGAGCTGACTCAACCACCCAAAGTTGGCCTGGTCAGCGTGGTCAGGGCCGGGCTTAGGCACGGCTTCAGCCTGCCGATGATCGGGCTGGACGTCTTTACTGCCGGTGATCTGTCCGGTCAGCGCGACCGGGATCCAGTCGCGGCCAAGATGCCAGCTCGACGCAAGAACCAGATTGATCCGCTCGAGCTCAACCCTGGCGACCCGGTGGTTCACGAGGTGCATGGGGTGGGCCGCTACGTCGAGATGGTGCAGCGCTCGATTTCGGGCGCGGTCCGCGAATACCTGGTGCTCGACTACGCGCCCAGTAAGCGCGGCCAACCTGGGGACCGGCTGTTCGTGCCGATGGACCAGTTGCACCTGATCACCCGCTATGTCGGCGGCGAGAGTCCGACCCTGGACAAACTCGGTGGAGCCGACTGGGCCAAACGTAAGTCGCGGGCCCGCAAGGCCGTGCGTCAGATCGCTGCCGAACTGATCAAGCTGTACGCCGCACGCCAAGCGTCTAAAGGCCATGCCTTCAACTCCGACACCGTGTGGCAAGGGGAATTAGAGGACGCCTTCGCCCACATCGAGACGCCCGACCAGCTGGCAGCGATCAGCGAGGTCAAACACGATATGGAACTTCAGGTGCCGATGGATCGGTTGATCTGCGGAGATGTCGGCTATGGCAAGACTGAGATTGCAGTTCGGGCCGCCTTCAAAGCAGTGATGGAAGGCAAGCAGGTGGCGGTCCTGGTGCCCACTACCTTGCTGGTGCAACAGCATCAGGCGACCTTCGCTGATCGTTATGCAGGTTTCCCAGTGGTGGTGGCCGCGCTGAGTAGGTTCTCCACCGAAGCCGAAAAGAAGAAGGTCATTGCCGGCCTCGCCTCAGGCGCCGTGGACGTTGTGGTGGGCACCCACACCATCTTTTCCGCAGAGGTCGAGTTCAAAGATCTTGGGCTGGTGATCATTGACGAAGAGCAGCGCTTCGGAGTCGAACACAAGGAGGCGTTGAAGAAGTTGCGTCTGAATGTGGACGTGTTGGCGATGAGTGCGACTCCGATTCCGCGCACCTTGGAAATGGCGATTACCGGAATCCGGGAGATGAGCGTGATCGCCACTCCACCGGAGGAACGCCACCCAGTACTCACCTTCGCTGGCCCTTACGATCACAACCAGGTGCGGGCTGCAATCCGGCGAGAGCTCGCTCGTGAAGGCCAGGTGTTCTACATCCATAACCGGGTGCAGTCCATTGAGAAGACCGCTCAACAGTTGGCAGAGCTGGTACCCGAAGCGCGAGTAGCTGTGGCCCATGGACAGATGAACGAACACGTCTTGGAGAAGGTGATGATCGATTTCTGGGAACGTCGCTTCGATGTGCTGGTTTCCACCACGATCATTGAGGCCGGCCTCGACATCGCCACCGCCAATACTTTGCTGATCGAGCGGGCCGACATGTTGGGCCTGGCGCAGCTCCATCAGCTTCGGGGACGAGTCGGTCGCGGTCGAGAGCGCGGCTATGCCTACCTTTTCTACCCGCCCGAGCGTCCGCTGACCGAGACGGCGCATGATCGTTTGGCCACTATGGCCGCGCACACTGATTTGGGTGCGGGCATGGCGATCGCCATGAAGGATCTGGAGATTCGCGGCGCGGGAAATTTGCTTGGCGGGGAACAGTCTGGGCATATCGCTGAAGTTGGTTTCGACCTTTATCTACGGCTGGTCGGCGAGGCGGTGGCTGAGTTCCGGGGCGAAGACTCTGAGCCCGAGCCGGAGATGAAGATCGAATTGCCGGTCGACGCACACCTGCCCAGCGACTATGTGGAATCAGAACGGCTGCGGCTGGAGATGTACAAGCGGCTGGCTGCAGTGGCTAGTGAAACCGACATTAGAGCCGTCGAAGCCGAACTCACCGATCGCTACGGCCCGTTACCAGCCCCGGCTCAGGCACTCCTTGCCGTCGCCAGGTTCCGGCTCAAAGCTCGGGCCTGTGGCATCCATGAGGTGGTGGTGGCTGGCAACATGATCCGATTCTCGCCAGCAGACCTTCCCGATTCAACCCAGCTGCGTTTGGCACGGCTGTATCCGGGGGCGCAGTTGCGAAAGGCATCGGGCTTCGTTTTGGTGCCCCGCCCAATGACCCGTCCGATTGCTGGGCAGCCGGTGATCGATCTAGAACTGCTCGAGTGGGCTGGGGAAGTACTCACCAGTATCTTCCCGACATCGACCCGCTAGGATCACCGACGGCGTAGAAAATGACGAAGACGGGTTGGTTGAAATGACGAAGACAGTGGTGAAGCTGGCGGCGCTCGTTGCCGCGGGCCTGCTCCTGTTGTCCGGCTGCGGCAAGGACAATCCAAACGTTGCGGCCACGGTCGGCAGTGTCCAATTCAGCGCCGCAGAAGTCGACCAGTTGGCCGCCGAAATGAGCGTGCAGTATCCGGACTCGCCCTACAGCTGGCGACTGGTCGTTGCCGACCTGATGGTGGCAACTGAACTAGTCACGGTCGCTGAACAGGTGACTGGCGAAGCACCGACTGCCCGGGAGCGGGCATTGGTGATTTCAGCGAGGCCACTGTTGGCCGGGATGGCCACCAACCCAAAGACCGCCAAACTGGCCACTGGGTACGCCGATTACCTTTTGCTGCGGTATGAGCCAAAGGCTCTGGCAGTGATGGCTCAGAATCCGGTGCGGTTGAATCCGGCGTACGGAGTCTGGAACCAAACTGAGGCCAAGTCGGCTAATCAGAGTGGTTCGCTGTCGATCTGGTTGCGATAGCACCCGAGCTCGATGACCGACCAGCATCCACAACTGAGTCGGCTGGCCGAAGTCATGCATCGACTTCGCCAAGATTGTCCTTGGGATGCGGAGCAAACCCACCAGTCTTTGGTCCGTTACCTAGTTGAGGAATCCCTCGAGGTGGTCGAAGCGATCGAGGCTGCCGACGACCAGGACGACCACTTGATCGAGGAACTCGGCGATCTGCTGTTGCAGGTCTTCTTCCACGCTGAGATTGCTGCTGAGACCGGACGCTTCGATATTGAGCAGGTGGCAGCTGGGATCAGCGACAAACTGATCGCTCGTCACCCTTACGTCTTTGGCGATTTCGCGATGCCAGCCGACCTCATGAGTTCGTGGGAACAGGCCAAAGCGGTCGAGAAGGGCCGACAATCAGTGCTGGACGGAATCCCGGAGCAGTTGTCGGCGCTGTCGCGCGCCGAGAAGATGCTGTCCCGAGCGGCCCGCCACGGGCTGCCGTCACTGGTGGATACCAAGGCGGTTCAAGTGGAGGAGGCCGAGCTGGGTGCGGCTTTCGTTGCCCTCGTGGCCAGAGCTCACGAGCTTGGGGTCGATCCGGAGCAGGCCGCGCGCGCCGCAGTACGGCAACTCGAAGCTCGGGTACGTGAGACCGAGAGCGGCCCGCGCTAAGGGAACTGATGCCGGATTGCTGTGCTGAACGTCCGAACGGTGGACCCGTTAGTTCTGGTCTGCCGCAGCCAAGCACTCTGGACGGTATCCGCCGCTAGGCTGGGCCTGATGATCTCACCCAGCTGAAAGGCACAATCGTGGCAAGTATCGAATTCGTCGACGCTCGACAGATTCTGGACTCGCGGGGCAACCCGACTGTCGAAGTTCAGGTGGTGCTTGACGACGGCGCTGAGGGCCGCGCTGCCGTCCCGTCAGGTGCGTCTACGGGTGCCTTCGAGGCAGTCGAATTGCGCGACGGCGATGCCGCGCATTACTCGGGCAAGGGCGTACTCAAGGCAGTCGAAAATGTGATCGAGCAGATCGCTCCTGAGGTATTGGGCATGGAGGCCGACGAGCAGCGGCTGCTTGACCAGGCGATGCTTGAGCTCGACGGCACTGACAACAAGGGCAAACTCGGTGCGAACGCGATTTTGGGTGTTTCGCTGGCTGTGGCCCATGCCGCTGCGGAGTCGGCAGGGCTGCCGCTTTACCGCTACCTCGGTGGGCCCACGGCAAATGTCTTGCCGGTGCCGATGATGAACATTCTCAACGGCGGCTCGCACGCTGATTCAAATGTGGACATTCAAGAGTTCATGATCGCGCCAATCGGGGCGGCTACCTTCGCTGATGCACTCGAGATGGGCGCCGGGGTTTACCACTCCTTGAAGGCTGTGCTGAAGACCAAAGGTCTGGCTACCGGCTTGGGTGACGAGGGTGGGTTCGCGCCAAATCTGGACAGCAACGCTGAAGCTCTCGATCTGATCCTGCTCGCCATCGAAAAGGCGGGCTTCGTGCCGGGCAAAGACGTTGGTCTTGCTTTGGACGTGGCCGCCTCGGAGTTCTACACCGATGGCAAGTACGCCTTCGAAGGCGCCCAGAAGCAGGCCGCCGAACTGATCGAGTACTACGAGAAGCTGGTGGCCAACTACCCGCTGGTCTCCATCGAGGACCCACTGAATGAAGAGGACTGGGATGGCTGGAAGGTGATCACCGAGGTCCTGGGTGACAAGGTTCAGCTGGTCGGCGACGACCTGTTCGTGACCAATGTGACTCGGTTGGGCCGGGGTATCGAAACCGGTACCGCAAATTCCCTGTTGGTGAAGGTGAACCAGATTGGATCGCTGACCGAGACCATCGACGCGGTGACTTTGGCTCACCGCAGTGGTTACACCACGATGATGAGTCACCGAAGCGGCGAAACTGAGGACACCACAATCGCCGACCTGGCGGTGGCCTTGGGCTGTGGCCAGATCAAGTCTGGCGCTCCGGCGCGTTCGGAACGGGTAGCGAAATACAACCAGCTACTACGGATCGAAGAGGACCTCGACGAGGCGGCTCGCTACGCCGGTGCCGCAGCCTTCCCGCGGTTCAAGGCCTGACTTATTGCCTGGTGCAGCCCCGGTGCTCCGGCGCCGGGGCTGCACCACGTTCAGCTGAGGTTATGTTTCGGGGCGGCGATGCCGGGCGCGCCAGGCAAAGCTGGCCTGAGTTGGGCACCTATCCTTGGGCTGATGATTACCAGGGACCATGGCGAACGCACCGCGTAGCCCACGAACGCGGAGTTCGGGGCCGGGACGCTCAACTCAGCGACGGACGCGCAATGTGTCGCGTCCAGCGCCGACGAAATCGGCGCCGGAAAACGAGGCGACCGAGCGCAAGCCGGTGTGGCAACGGGGTCTGAACGTCACCCGGCGGGCGGTGGCCCTTGCCGTGGTGCTGATCGTCTTGGTGATTTCCTTCGGCAGCACAACACAGATTTACTTGCGCCAGCAGCAGGATCTTGCCGTCGCTAAGCAAGAGATTCGGGACCGCCAAGCGCAGGTTTCCGACTTGGAAGCTGAGCTGGCTCGCTGGGATGATCCGGCCTATGTGAAGGCCCAAGCTCGGGATCGGCTTGGTTGGGTGATGCCTGGGGAGACTGGCTACCGGGTTGTCGGCGACGATGGCAAGCCGCTGGGCGGCGGGGTGGCATTGGAGTCGCAACGAAGTGAGACTGACGAAGGTGCCCAATATTGGTGGCAGCGACTCTCCGGTTCGATGGCTACCGCTGATTCGCCAGTGCGGCAGGTAGGCAAGGGCTAATCGGGGTCGGCGGCATGGAAGAATGCCGTCGTGGTTGAACTCTCTGCGCTCAGTGAAGCCGACGCCGAAATCGTTGCCGCTCAACTTGGCCGTCCGGTACGTGGCGCGGTGGCTGTGGCTTGGCGGTGTCCCTGCGGCAAACCCGGGGTGGTGGCTACGAGTCCTCGATTGGAAGATGGGACCCCCTTTCCAACCACCTATTACTTGACTTGTTCACGGGCTTCGTCCGCGTGTTCAACTCTGGAAGCGAACTCGGTGATGGTCGAACTCGGCCAGCGGCTCGCTGATGAACCAGAATTGGCTGCCGCCTATGTCGCGGCGCACGAGGCGTACCTGGCTGACCGCGCCGCGTTGGGGGAGGTTCCTGAACTTGATGGGATCAGCGCCGGCGGCATGCCAACTCGGGTTAAGTGCTTGCACGCCTTGTTGGGGCATGCCTTGGCCGCTGGGCCGGGAGTTAACCCGATTGGGGATGAAGTAGTGGCACGAATTGGTGAGTTTTGGCGGCGGCCCTGTTTGGCCGATCATGAGTGAGTTGTTGGCCGCAGTGGATTGCGGCACAAACTCGGTTCGGTTGTTGATCTGCAGAGTGGTTAGCGACGGCACTGTGGTTGAAGTGGATCGGCGACTTCACCTCACCAGGCTTGGTCAGGGTGTGGACGCCACGGGAGCCTTTCACCCGGATGCACTGGCTCGGACTCTGGCCGCGATGGGCGACTTCGGTGACCAACTGGATGCTCTTGGCGTCGTTCGCCGACGCGTGATTGCTACTTCGGCAGCGCGGGACGCCGCCAACTCTGCGGAGTTCTTTGCAGGGGTTCGCACCCGGTTGGGGGTGGAGGCTGAGATCATTTCTGGCGCCGAGGAAGCCAGACTGTCTTACGGGGGCGCAGTGCAGGCGTTGCCAGCACTGGAGCAGCCGGTGCTGGTGATGGACATCGGTGGTGGTTCCACCGAGTTGGTGCTGGGCCTTGACGGGGTGCCGCAACACTCGATCTCGCTGGATGTCGGCTCGGTCCGGGTGCGGGAACGATTCCTGCATTCTGATCCGCCCACCGACACGGAGGTGGCCGCGGCTTCGGCGCACATCAACCAGTTGTTGGACGACAGTGGCATTGACTTTGCTGCAGTGGCGTCTTGGGTGGGGGTAGGTGGCACGGCAACCAGTCTGTCGGCGCTGGTCCAGGGCATGAGCCATTACGACCGAGACGCAGTGCACGGCTCAAGGCTTGCCCGCGATGAGTTGTTTGCTTTCACTGCTGAGCTGTTGGCAATCCCCGTAGAGCAGGTGGCGGCCTACCCCACCATGATGCCGCAGCGTGCCGATGTGATCTGTGCTGGTGGGCTGGTGTGTGAGCTAGTGGGGAAGCGGTTCGAGTTGCCGCTGATCGTCAGCGAGGCCGATATTCTCGACGGGCTGATCGCTGGACTTGCCCGCCCGGTTTCCCAGCTTTGATCGAGCGCGGCGCTGGATAGACTTCAGCGAGTGGCCCCCATGGCCCAACAGGTAGAGGCAGGCGGCTTAAACCCGCCACAGTATGGGTTCGAATCCCATTGGGGGCACTGCGACTATTCCTGGTCGGCCAGCAAAGACTGATAGCAATCGCGCAGTCAGTAGCGGGTCGTTAGCCAGGAACCGCACGGCAGGCGCGCACCTCGATCACCGCCGTCATGACCGCCAGCGTGGATGCCATCGCCGCCGTTGGCCAATAGACAATCTTGGCCAGAACTCGCCAGCTAGGGGTCGAAATCAGGGTGGGTTCAGGGTGGAACAAAGCCGGACGACAGAAGTGTTATCTACCATGGGTACCTACGGTGCGCAGTCGCCGTACACCTAGAAGGAGAACCGATGAGCTCGAACCCGATCTTGTCCAAGCCGAATGCTTGGATCAACTCTGGGCAGCAGCAGGCCTACCCGGGTTACCAGCAGCAGGCTTACCCAGGGCAGCAGCAGGCCTACCCGGGTTACCCGCAGGCGCCGACCCAGTACGGCGATGCGAACTCAGGACAGTTCGCCGCAGTGCAGGGACGAATGACCATTGATGACGTGCTGACTAAGAGTGCCGTCACCCTGGGTTCTTTGGCGGCGGTAGCCGTGCTCACCTTCATGTTCATGCCGACCCCGTTCCTATTGCCGGCGATGATCGTCGGTGCCTTGGGTTCTTTTGTACCGGTGCTGCTGGTCAGCTTCCGCCGCAAGGTGAACCCGGCCTTTGTGCTGGCCTACGCCGTCATTGAAGGGGTCTTCATTGGCGCGGTCTCCAAGTTCTACGAAAGCATGTTCAGCGGAATCGTTCCCGCGGCCCTGATGGCTACCGTGTTCGCGGCCGTGGCGACCTTGGCCGTCTACAAGTTCTTTCGGATCAAGGTCACCAGCAAGTTCCGCAAGATGGTCATGATCGGCACCATCGCCTACGCGGGGCTGCTGATGGTGAACCTGGTCCTGTCGTTCTTCGGCCTGGGCTTCCTGTCGAGCGGCGGAAACATGTTCCTGCTGCTAGGCATTTCGGCGATCGGTATTGGCTTGGCCGTGTTCAACCTGATCATGGACTTTGACTACGTCGAGCAGGGCATTGCGATGGGGGCCGACGCCTCCGAATCTTGGCGGGCCGCGTTCGGCCTGACTGTGACCCTCGTGTGGCTGTACGTAGAGATGCTGCGCGTGCTGTCGTACCTGCGCAACTGATCAGCAACCAGAACTCAGGCCCCAGGCGCTTTGGCACCTGGGGCCTGATTGGTTTCAAGACAGGTCAGTGGCCAGATTGGCCAGATGTCGTTCGAGGATCACTTTCGCCCAGGACGACCAAGGCTGCTTCGACCAGTCAGCTAGTCCGATCCAGGTCGCAGCTTCAGTGGTGCCACCCACATCGTTGACTACCGGGGATTGCGGGTCGATACAGCGGGCTGCGTAGATGATCCGGACGGCGTGGAAATCCTCGACTACCTGGGCGGGGGAGTGTCCGATCCAGTGGTCAGTCTGAACGTCCAGGAGTTGAGAGATTTCGACGCGTTGTCCGGTCTCCTCGGCAATCTCGCGCAGCAGAGCCCGGCTGGGAGTCTCACCTGGGTCGATGCCACCTCCGGGTAGACCCCACAAACCGGGCACGGCGGTGCGATCGGAGAACTGGGTGGTCAGCAGCCCGCGCTCCGACAGCACGATGCCGTAGGCCGCCACGCGCTGGCGCTGGATGGGTTCGTTGCCTGCTGCGATCTCTAGACCAGCGTCAATGGCTCGCGGACGGGCCGGTGGCAGGCTTCGGGTGCGGTCATGAGTGCCGACCTGAACCGTCAAGGTCAGTTCGGGAAAGCGGCCGGTGGTCGAAAGTGGCCGGATGATTCGGTAGCCACGTTGCCACGCCAATCGATAGGGATCGGCGCCGTGGGGCAGAGTGGCGCTGAACACCGGCGGGCCGCCGGCCACCCGCACACCGATGATCCGCATCAACCAATGATGCCCTTCTGAGGGTGAGCCACCAACTTCGCCGCCCCGATCTTCTCGGCAGGAACCAGATCGGGGTGGCCTATGCTCAACTCAATAGTGGTGATCGGGCAAAGGGGAGTATGGGCGTGGAGATGGCGTGATCAAATACCTTGGATCAAAGCGACGGCTTGTCGATGAAATCGGTCAGCTGTTTTCGCTGGTTGAAGCACGCACCGCAGCTGACTTGTTTACCGGCACGACTCGGGTGGCGCAAGAATTCTGCCGCCGAGGGGGTTTGGTGACCTGTGTAGACACTGCCGCCTATTCCGAAGTGCTGGCCCAGTGTTATGTGGTTGCCGACTCGGCCAAGGTGGATTCCGCTGAGGTTGACGCAGCGTTGGCGCGACTGTCTGCTTTGCCTGATCGCCGCGGCTATGTCACTGAGGTGTTCTGTGAGAATGCGCGCTATTTCCATCCCAACAATGGGCAGCGGATCGATGCGATCCGGCAGGGAATCGACGATCTGTATGCCGACCACTGGTTGCGTCCGATCCTGTTGACTGCCTTGCTGGAGGCGGCCGATCGGGTCGATTCCACAGTGGGTCTACAGATGGCGTTTTTGAAAGACTGGGCGCCGCGGGCGCTACGTCCGCTGAAGCTGGTGGCGCCAGTGCTAACTCCCGGCACGGGCAAGGCGATTCGCGGTGATGCCATCGAGACTGCAGCAGCTCTGGAACCGGTAGACCTTGCCTATCTGGATCCGCCTTACAACCAGCATCGCTACTTCACGAACTATCACGTTTGGGAGACCCTGGTTCGGTGGGATTCGCCGGAGTATTACGGGGTGGCCTGCAAACGGTTGGACGCCAGATCCGAGGAGACTCGTAGTCCGTTCAACTCACGCAAACAGATGCCCGAGGCGCTGGCTGGGTTGATCGAGCAGGTCAACGCCGAAACTGTGGTGGTGTCCTTCAGTAGCGAAGGCTTTGTACCGTTGGACGCTCTGATCGAAATGTGTGCTCAGCGGGGGCGTCCGGTGAAGGTCATGGCTTTCGACACCAGGCGATACATCGGTCAACAGATTGGTGTGTTCTCTCCGGACGGCCGGAGGGTCGGCGAAGCGGGGCCAGAGCGGAATGTGGAGTATCTGCTGATCAGCGCCCCCCAAGAGTTGCTGGACCGAATTACTGGCTGATGACGTTTCCGTCCAGATCGGTGGTGACTACCTTGAAGCCGAAGGTGAAGTACATCCGCGGTTGGCTGAGCTTTTCCCGGTTGTCGATGGTGACACTCCATTTGGCGTGACTGGCCACCTCGGATTGGCCCCGGATTGCCGTGACTACCTGCCAGATGGCGGCTGCATTCACTTTCCCCGTGGGGAACTCTGGCAGGTCGGCTCCGGATCGGACGTTGCTGATGGGGGGCACTCTCGGTGCTCTAGTAATGCGCACGGTGGTGCCATTCGCGCCAGGGTAATCGGCCTGAACACTTTGATCGGAAGTCACCGTTAGCGCCGTGAGATTCGGATGGCCACTGGTGGTCTCGCTGATCCCGCGGGCGATTCCGCCTTGGGTGTCGAAGTCGAGCACCTCCAGCAGCGATCCGTCCGGGTTGAAGAAGACTGTGCTGGATTCTGGCTGCGTCGACACGGTAATCATCACCTCGCCAGCCGAGTAGTCAACGATTGACAGTGATTGCGATGAACTTGATCCGGATTGTCCAGCTGCCGCTCGGAAGAGCGCTCCCACATCGGAGATGTTGAACTTGGTGACGTCAAAGGTTGCCTGGTCGACGTAGGTCAGGTCACTGGCAGCCTTTCCGGTCTCCCCATTTCGGTAGGCCCAGGTGACGGCGCGCTTGTCTTTGAGGACGCTCACCTGGACCGTGGTGGCCTTAACCTCGACCATCAGCACGCGATCACTGCCCGCCTCGGTAATGAGTTGCTTGACCATCGCCTCGGCCACTCCAGGCTGGGTGAAGTCGGGGGCGTCGCTGGTGGCCGTTGGTTGTGGGCTACACCCGGTCAGCAGCGCCAATGACAGCGCGATGACGGCGAGCGCAGTTCTAGTCACGATTCGAGCGTAGCGCGTGTTCACAATTGGCCTGCGTGCCGATTCGCGCCCGGGCATTGCGGGGGCATGCCTGCTCGAGTAGCGGGGCTGGTCTCGCAGCTATCCGAGAAAGGGCAAAGCTGGTGCATCAGGCCGTCCCGAGAAAGTGAAAGCCGGACCATCTCATACCTGGTCCGGCTAGCAATATTTGTATCTGGACGCGGCGAATCGGCGTGGGAGCGACACGCAATCGACCGGAATTCGGCCCGTCGAGGTTGCTTCGGCAAACCCCCTTCCATCGCCGGTCAACCTGAGTATCGTGGCGGTATCCCACCCAGCGTCGGGTGGCGATCGAACCACCTAGTGGAACGAGGCAGGGATGAACGGACTGGCCCAGGTAGACACTCTCGCGAACCCAAGAAACACCGCCGTGTCGGTAAGTCGATCGGTATCCCGGTCTGTTCAAGAAATCTGGAAATTGTTGGCCACCCCACAAGGTGCCGAGGCGCTGCTCGGCTCTGGCGGCGAACTTGGCGACAAAGGGGACAGCTGGCATGCAGCCGATGGCACCTTCGGAGTAGTCCGTTCCTACCATCCGTTGGAGCAGATTCGGTTCAGCTGGCATGCCGACGAGGGCGCCCCCAAAACGATCGTTGAGGTTTGCTTGGCCGCATCTGGGTCTGGGACGCAACTGGTGATCACCCACCAACAGATTCCGCACTACTACGATGCCGCCGCCCTCACCCGTCGATGGGAAATGGCACTTGAAAGGTTGGCGGGCGCGGCTAGCTGACCTCGGGTGGGACGCCGCAGCTTGGCGGGCTATTCGCCCGGCGGTGGATTCGTTGAGGAGCGGTGCACGATGGTGCATGGCTCGTAGCAGCGGCTCGGCAACTCGTTGATGGTCTGGTCCAGGGTGTGCTGGGCAGCGATGCGTCCCATTTCGTAGAACGGGATTCGCACCGTGGTTAGCGCTGGCGATAGGTCGGCTGCCAGCGGTTCATCGTCATAGCCCACTACCGAGACGTCGTCGGGAATGCGAAGGCCCATTCTGGCCAGGGCAAGGTAGGCCCCGGCTGCCATCTGGTCGTTGCCCAGCAACAACGCCGTGGGGCGATTTGGCCGATCCATGGCGCGCAAAGTTAGCTCATAGCCGGAGTCAATGCGGTAGTTGCCGAAGTGGACCGGGTTGTCAGCCGGGTTCAGCCCGGCTGAAGCCAAGCCCTCCAGATAGCCCTTCAACCGGGCGCGAGTCGCCCAGGCGGCCTCTCGGCCAGCGATGAAGGTGATTCGCCGGTGGCCCAACGACAAGACATGCTCGATGGCCGCTCGTCCGCCAGCTAGTTCGTCGGGCAGGATCGACGGGATTGACCCGTCGGCGGTGAAAGCGTTCACCAACAGTGCTGGAACATGGGCGGGAACCGGCGGGAACTCGACTTGGCGGGTGCCCATAGCGGCGAAGATCAGGGCGTCCACTTGGCGGTCGAGGAGGTCGTCAACTGCGGCCTGGAGCCGGGACGGGTTGCGAGTAGTGTTCACCATCAGCAGCAGCGACCGCTGCTCCCAGATCAGGTCGTGGATGCCAGCGATCATGGGGCCGGAGAACGGCTGAATGGCAATCTCGTCGGTGAGAAACCCAATGGTGCTGGACTTGCCCAATCGCAGCCCTTGGGCCGCTCGATTGGGGCGGTAGCCGAGTGCTTCGACTGCGGCCAAAACTCGCTGCCGGGTGGCTTCGCTAATCTTGGCGTCGCGCCCGTTAAGGATCAGCGAAACAGTGGTGGCAGAGACCTCAGCGGCGCGTCCAACATCAGCGAGAGTGGGACGCGAAGTGGGCATGGGACCCGGCATTTGCTCTCCCTCGGCGGACGTGAACGGCTAAGTCTTACCCGCATCTGATTAGGGCGGTCAACTGATCTGCGTCGGCATCGCTGCGGATCTGGGGGACGGCTTCAGCCTGGTGGTTCCGTTGGCTGCTTCAGTTTGGCGGTGCGCATTTCACGCCCGTGGCGTGGATCGGGCAGTAGCCGCCCGGATTCTTCGCGAGATATTGCTGGTGGTAGCGCTCGGCGAAGTGGAACTCGCCGGCCGGGCGAATCTCGGTGGTAATCGTCCCGTAGCTGGCCTCGGCCAGTTTGGCGGCGAAGTCTTCTTTCGAAGCTGTGGCCGCGACCGACTGGGCGGTTGAAGTGGTGAAAATCGCCGAGCGGTATTGGGTGCCGCGGTCGTTGCCTTGGCGCATTCCTTGGGTGGGATCGTGGTTCTCCCAGAAGGTGGCCAGCAAGGTTTGGTAACTCAACTTGCTCGGGTCGAAGATCACTTGCACCGTCTCGGCGTGCCCGGTGCGCCCAGAGCAGACCTCCTCGTAGGTGGGATTTGGGGTGTGTCCACCGGCATAGCCAGCCGCGGTGCTGATCACCCCAGGTAGCTGCCAGAACAGCTTTTCGGCACCCCAGAAACAGCCCAGTGCGAAGTAGGCCACTTCGGCCCCTTCGGGCACGGCGCCAATGGCGGTGCCGAGCACTTCGTGGCGGGGCCCGGGCGTGAAGACCGGCCGCTCCCGTCCTGGCAAGGCGGTGCTGGCACTGACTAGGTCTGACTTCATTGATCCGAACACATCAGCTTCAACGCCAGGTGGTGTTGGCCCATTCCGAAGGTGACCTGGATGGTCAGGGCAGGTGCCACTCGATGGGATCGGCGCCCTGCTCAACCAGGGCAGCGTTGGCTCGGCTGAACGGTCGGGATCCGAAAAAACCGTAGCGAGCCGACATTGGTGACGGGTGGGCTGAGGCGATCTGGGGGATGCCGGTCAAGCGAGGCGCCAGTGACTGGGCGTCCTTGCCCCAAAGGATTGCGACCAAAGGTCCGCCGCGGGCGGCAAGGGCGTCGATGGCGCATTCGGTGACCTGTTCCCAGCCCTTTCGGCGGTGTGAGCCGGGGGCGCCGGGACGCACCGTGAGCACTCTGTTCAGCAACAGGACCCCTTTTTCGAACCACGGCGTCAGATCGCCGGACGGTGCGGGTGCGATGTCCAGATCGGTCTGGAGTTCGGCATAAATGTTGTTCAGGCTGCGGGGGAGCGGACGGACGTCGGGCGCCACCGAAAACGACAATCCAACCGCATGGCCCGGAGTGGGGTAGGGATCCTGGCCGACGATCAGTACTCGCACTTGGGACATCGGGCGAGAAAACGCCCGCAGCACATTCTTGCCTTCGGGTAAGTAGGCCCGACCTTCGGCAATCTCGTCGCGCAGGAAATCACCCAGCGTCGCGATCTGCTCACTCACCGGTTCCAGGGCGTGGGCCCAATCTGGAGCGATCAGTTCGGTCAGCGGTCTCTTCACCCGGCGCAGTTTAGTAGCCAGGGAGGCTGGCGTACCTTCTGTCGGGCCGGGCGTCCGGGCCTATCGGGTCGCCCCCCGCGGCCCTGCGGGAGTCCGGGGACCCCTCGTCAACCCGCCATGCCCAAGGGGTGGAACGCCCACCCAGCCCGACTCTGCGCACCCACAAGACCCAAACGAGTTATGTTGCTAGTTCAAGTCAAGCGCGTCCGCCAGCAAGGGGCTAGCCAGTTCTCCCCACTCGGTGATCATGTCGGTTCCGGAGATGATCCGGGTGACAGACTGCTCCATCGACTTGGACACTGCCGCAAGTTGCTTAGATTGACGGCGGAGGTCAAGAATGCTCTTCCGAAATTCACTCATACTTGGCCGACTTCCGCTTGCAGCCTCCGCCAGGCCAACAATGCTCTCCAGATAGTTCACAACCGACTCGCGTGAGTCTGGGTCTGAGGGCAAGCCATCCTCGTTCAGTTCGTCGATTATCAAGTGGACCATCACGTCGATCTGTTTGACGTCCCCGAAAAACTGATTGGAGAGTTCGTCCATGCTGGCTGCGTTAGGCGCCACGCTCTCAGCATATTTCCTCACAGCCGTGAGCTTTGCCGCGAATGACGTGGCTGTTTCCAGCGCCGGAGTATGCGCGACAGCATTGTCCCCAGCCTCCACAATCTGAACATTGAGCTTGTCAAGCAACTCGGATATTCCGCCCATGGCGACTTCACCATCGACAAGCAGTTCCAACCGGCCGGGCTCGTCATCATCGTATGTCGTGGTGTCGTCTGGTTCGAGAGAGACGTTCACCGCCGACTGCACTTCTTCCGGGCTTAGGCTCGCATCGAGAGCAGTCCAGACATCTGTGGCCTCAACAGGTGAGAAATCGCCCGAGAGTGCGGCTCTCAGTCCCCTGATGAGTGCATCCCTTGCATCGATGAGGCCCGCCTCGGTGCGCTTGAACTGCGTAGTTCGAATGGTATTCACGTCGAACGGGAGCTGCTCATACTCTCCTACTTGCAGAGTAATCTTATTTCGAGTGTGCCGGAGCCCGAGCTCGTACATCACGTTGGCGTTTCCTTCGGAAAGGTCCGCAATTACTACCTCGGCGTCGCGAAGGTGCGTGAAGACTTGCTTAGTAATTTCCCCCGGTGTGGCAATCTTGTCCGCTCGAATCGGCTCCAACCCGAAAATCTCGCAAGCTGGTGCGAACACGTTTTCCCACATCTGGATGGCTCGCTCGTAGCGCAGCCGTCCAGGCGAACCTACCGGCTCCAACTTTGAGCCAATGGGAGATACGACGAAGCAAATCTTGCCTGCGCCCAATTCTTTGTCGTCCATGGCACCTCCCGCGGGATGGGTAGTAATTTGGGCGACAATACCGCGGTCTACGCTTGAGAGCACGGGACACGGCACCTTTGGCCCTCATTCCATGCGTCGAGCCCAGACGAGTCTGCAAGCTGCAAGGTGCGAGGCCAGCCGAACCCTCGGCCGCTTTGGACGGCTGATTGGCAACTAGCCAGATTGATCATTGCTGCATGCCAACCGACGAGCCCGAGGAATTTGGCTAGTTGCCAATCAGCCCTGCAAGGGTCCTCGCCTCAGCACACCCCCTGTTACGCGCCTAGGCTCCGTATTGACACTCACGTCGATTCACCCACGGTAGGGTGTTTTCGTGCAGAATGGAGCGCTCACGCAAATCGCTCACGACTTCATTGCATCTTTGGTTGTGGTCGCCACACTGGTCGGCACGTACTGGGCCGCTGCGGCCATCAACCAGGTATGGATATTCTGGGTGCTCGCAGGGTTAGCTGCCTCTTACGCGGTCCTTCGTTTTGGAATCCGCCGGATACGCCCGATCTGGGAGAGGCTTCGGAAGACGCACATGGATGGGCGCAACTACCCTGCGGCACTTAAACGTGCGGGTGAGTTGACCGCCGAGAATGAAGACCTGAAGACCGAGGTTGAGGCGCTTCGGTTACGTGCGGATGATCGCTACGTCACGGGTCTGCTAGAGGGTAGATCCAGAGTCGTCGGAGAGCTAACTGCCTCGGCTTGTGGAAGTGAACTTGCCCCAGTTGCCATGGAAAACATCGATGGAATCATGCGTTTCGGAGCGGACATCCGGGGTGGTGAGGAACCGGAGGCTGGCTCGGTGTGGTTGCTTCGACTGCGCGTCACCGGCGCAATCAAGGCGCTACTCAAGGTAGAGGCGGTCACCGAGAGGTCCGTGGTGCTCGTCGTGGACTCCGACCGCGATGCGGCGTACATGGAATCCTTAAGAAGCCGTGCCACATCCGAGAGTGACGTACCCGCATCACTCGAGATCAAGAGTCGCTCATATGGCAATGTTGAAGAGCTAAAGCAGGAGGCGTGAAATGTCGAAGGAAATAGACGCATTGGTAGCGGAGGTCCTGGATGACCGCCGCGTAGTGCTGAACGTTGGTTCGGAGTCTGGAGTTTCCGATGGGGACGCCGTGAGGCTCTGGAGGGTCGTGACTGTCACAGATCCAGTGACGGATGACGTTCTTGGGGACGTCCGAATTGACAGACTCTTGATGGAGGTTTCCGCCGTTTACGAAAAGCTGTGCATCGCCAGCGTTCGGCGCTCCAGCTCGATGTTCCCGGCTCAGTTCGCGGGCACGAACTACCGACTTGCCGAAGGTGCCAAGAACCGGCGTCTGATCTCGGGAGAGGTAGCGGTTGACCGAGGCGACCAGGTCACGGTGTACCCCCAGGAGGATTCACTCGGCAGCGGCACTGGCGCTTGAGTTCAGCTAGCAACTCGGTCCCAGTTGGGCCCACAGGGGTGGGATTCACGACTTGTGGGTTTTCCTGTTTGGCTTTGGACGGACAGCCCCCGAACTGTGACCAGTACTGCCACCAACGACGGGCTCACGTTCACCTTGAAAGCGACCTGGACCTCAACCACCTTCAACCTGGGCGACGGCCACACCAAAACGTGTACCAACACCAGCGTGTATCCGGCCCACATTGATAAACCAGGCAGTCCCTCGCCAACGTGTGGCTACATCTATGACACGGCTTCCCCGAAGGGGCATCCGTACACGGTGAGCGCCGAGACGCATTGGCGGATCGACTGGTCCACCGGTGGCCAGGCTGGCAGCTTCGACCACATCTACACCGGCAGCCGAACCCTCGAAATCGGCGAACTCGCCTCCATGATCAAACGCTGAGCGCTTGGTTACAGTAGGCGCGTGCGCATACCTCGTCCCCGAACTGCAAAAGCTTCGGCATCGTCATTGCCCCAAGGGCTAGTCACCGCTTCGGAGTGGGGTTGGCGGTTCTTGGTGCTGGCTGCAGTTGCCGCCCTGCTGTGGTGGCTGCTGACCTACTTCTCAGCGGTGAGTGTGCCGCTGGCGGTGGCGATGCTGCTGACTGCACTGCTTGCCCCAGTAAACGGGAAGCTGCGCGCCTGGAAGTTGCCGCGGGCGCTTGGGGCGCTGACGTCCCTGGCAGCCTTGGCACTGGTGGTGGTCGCAGTGTTTGCGGCGATCGGTACCCAGGTGGCGAAGGAATGGCCCGAGCTGTGGATTCAAGCAGGTGCTGGTGTCGGGACTTTTCTGAACTGGTTGGCCACGGGGCCGCTGCAAATCGATCAAACCCAGCTGACCGGTTACCTGGCCCAGCTCACCGATTGGGTGAACAGTTCGAAGGCGCAATTGGCTGCAACCGCGGCCCGAGCGGGGGTTGGCATTGGCCACTTCTTTGCCGGTCTGGCGATCGCTCTGATTGCATCCTTCTTCTTCCTGGCCTCCGGCGATCGGATCTGGTCAGCCCTCCTGAAGCTTGTGCCGCGCCGCTATCAAGTTGCCACTGACCGAGCGGCCGGTCGCGGCTGGGGGTCATTGGTGGCCTATATGCGCGCCCAGGTGATGGTGGCGCTGGTGGATGCCGTCGGCATCCTGGTTGGCGCGCTGGCGCTCCAGGTCCCGATGGCTTGGGCATTGTTCGCGCTGACCTTCGTGACTGCCTTCGTGCCGGTGGTCGGCGCCGTCCTAGCTGGGACGGTGGCCTGCGCGCTGGCACTAGTCACTCACGGCCCGGTCAGCGCCCTGATCATGCTCGGCGTGACCGTGCTGGTGATGGAGGCCGAAGGGCACTTCCTGCAACCAATCCTGCTTGGACGGGCCGTATCGCTGCACCCGCTGGTGGTGCTGCTCGGCCTAGTCGTTGGCGCCACCTTGGCAGGCATTGCTGGCGCCTTGTTGGTGATTCCGGTGCTGGCTTTCTCTGTGGCCTTCATCCGAGGCCTGAATCCGGACGGGGTGCCCGAGCCGTTGCGAGCGGAGCTTCCAAAATGGAAAGCCGGGCTTTCCTGATTTGTAGATGCGTCTTAACATGAAGGTATGAGCAACCCCGATATCGGTCCGATTCTGGAAGAGCTGGCTGCTGGGCGCATCGATCCGGCCGAAGCCGCCAAACGCATCGACGCACTGAAGTCCCAAGCTGAGGAATCGCTGGCAGAGCCAAAGCCGGTCGAACCCACCAACGAAGAGCTGGGTGAAGAACTCGACGCCGGGCGCGGTGAATATTCTCCGAATGCTCGCGAGGTGTTCGAGCCGAGCGAAGAGCCAGCCCCTAAGCCGAGTGGGCGCAAACGGGCCAACGGCACCAAAGGGGTCGACCGAATCGCGGTCCGGGCAGTGGGACGACGGGTGCGCATTGTTGGCGACTCCGCAGTGGCGACGGTCTCAGCTGAAGGCCCGCACGTGCTGCGCCGTACCGGATCGGTGCTGGAAGTCTCCAGCGACGGTGAGTTCGGCCCAAGCTTCGACGGCTTCTCGATTCTGCGACCGCCTCGCAGCTTTGACGATATCCGGGCATTGGGGCTGGGTAAGGAACTGGTGATCCGGGTCAATCCGGCGATCGCCTTGGACGTCGAAGTGACCGCCGGGCATCTGACTTGTACCGGGGTGCCCTACCTGGGCAAGGTGCGGGTGACTGCTGGTGGCGCTGAATTGCGGGGAGTCGCTGAAGCCGCTGATGTGTTGGTCCAGGCGGGGTCGGCGACCCTGGCTGGCACCATCACGACTGGACGCTCCAGAGTGCGGGTCGAATCCGGGCAGCTCACTGTCGAACTCACCGACGCCTCAAATGTGACTGTCCGCGGCGAGGCCCAGTTGGGCAAAGTCACCTTCAGTGGTGCTCACACCGGGCAGATCGACGAAGTGGTGCTCGGCAACGGTTCGGCCCGCCTCGATGTTGCCGTGGTGATGGGCTGGGCCAATGTCGCAGCTGGCAGTGATCCGGAAGCTGACCGGTGAATAGCCCAATCCATCGCGCCCCAGCGGACTGCCCGGTGTGTGGTGGGGAGTTGATCACGACTCGGGTCGGCTGTCGCACCTGCGGTTCGGAGCTGGCTGGCGAGTTCGCCCATTGTGGATTCTGCGGTTTAGATGACCGGGAAACCGAATTGTTGCGGGTGTTTCTGGCGTCGCGGGGGAATCTTCGCGAAGTCGAAAAGCACCTCGGAGTTTCCTACCCGACCGCCCGGGCCCGGTTTACCGCGCTGCTGATAAAGCTTGGTTTAGCTGGCGCGGAACAGGCCGTCCCGACCATGACGCGAGAGCAGATCCTAAGTGAGGTCGCCAGCGGAGCTTTGGCCCCAGACGAGGCCGCCGAATTGTTGGCCGGGCTCGCTGACTAGCTGTGCAGGGGTTTTACCTCGGCGATGGTGACTTCGATCACGCTGCCGCTGGGGGCGGTGTAGGTGGCAGTCTCGCCGACCTTGCACCCGATGATTGCCGTACCCAATGGTGATTGTGGGCTGAACACCTCCAGGTCATCCGAACCGTCCAGCCCGATCAGCTCACGCGAGCCGAGCAGGAAAGTGTCGCAGTCGTCAGGATCGTCGTCGTAGTAAATGGAGACCTTGGTGCCCGGAGTGACTTCGTCGGCATCGCCGGGGGCCTCACCGACCTCGGCGTGTTCAAGCATCGCGGTGAGCACTCGAATCCGGGCTTCCTGGTGCCCCTGTTCCTCACGGGCCGCGTGATAGCCAGCATTTTCACTTAGATCGCCTTCGTCGCGGGCAAAGGCGATCTTCGCGGTCACCAGCCGCCGTCCCTCGCCTTTGAGATAGGCGAGCTCTTCGGTGAGCCGGTCGAAAGCTTCCTGGGTCAGCCAAGTAGTGGAATCGGTCATAATCGACCAATTTATCTGATTACTCCGGCTACCCCGAATGCGGCACTCGGCGGATAGACAGTCGGGCAGCCCAAATGCGCCGCCGCGAGGACGAGACCAGTCGCCTGTAGGTGGCATTTTCGTCGCTTCAGGTGTTCAGGCACGTCCGACTCAGCAGGGGCGGGGTTGAAACCGTAAGCTGACCGGCGTGAATCGCCTTGATCAAGCCACTTCGCCCTATCTGAAGCTGCACGCCGACAATCCAATCGATTGGTGGGAATGGGGCGCCGAAGCGTTAGCCGAGGCCGCCCAGACCAACCGTCCGATCATGCTGTCGGTGGGGTACGCGGCCTGCCACTGGTGTCACGTAATGGCGGAGGAATCATTCAGTGATCCCGAGATTGCCAAACTGGTCAACCCGAACTTCGTCGCGATCAAGGTGGACCGCGAGGAGCGTCCCGACATTGACGCGGTATTCATGTCGGCCACCCAAGCTCTCACTGGCACCGGCGGATGGCCGATGACGGTCTTCTGCACGCCCGATGGACGCCCGTTCTTTGCCGGCACCTACTTTCCGCCGCAGCGCAGTGGTGGAATGCCAGCATTCGCCGAAGTGCTCGGAGCGATCGATCAAGCCTGGCGGGAGCGACAGGACGAAGCTGCTGCGGGCGCCCAAGCGATCACCGAGGCGTTGGCTGAGGTGTTTGTGCCCACTGCCTCGGCCGAAACCAAGCTCGACGTCTGGAAGGTACAGGAGCGACTTTCGGCTGAGTTTGACCCGATCAACGGGGGTTTTGGGGGTGCGCCGAAGTTTCCCGCCCCGATGGTGATCGACGCTTTGTTGGTCAAGGGCGAAGCTGGCTCGCTTGATGTTGCGCAGCGCAGTCTGGACGCAATGGCCCGCGGCGGCATCTATGACCAATTGGGTGGCGGTTTCCATCGCTATAGCGTCGACGCCGGTTGGGTGGTTCCGCACTTCGAGAAGATGCTCTACGACAATGCGCTGCTGTTGGGTACCTACTCGCGAGGCTGGCGACGCGCCGCCGACCATGATCCGTTGCTGCGCTGGCAGCGCGAGCGGGTGGTGCGTGGCATTGCAGACTGGTTGGGTCGAGAAATGCGCACCGAGTCAGGCGGTTTCGCCTCCAGTCTGGACGCCGACAGTCTGGACTCCCTCGGTCAGGCCCACGAGGGCATTTACTACTGCTGGACGCCGGAGTTGCTGACCGATGCATTGGGTGCCGAAGCTGGCGACTGGGCGGGGCAGGTGTTCCACGTCACCAACGCAGGTACCTTCGAGCACGGTCTTTCGACTCTGCAGTTGCGCGGCAATCCGGATGCTGAGCGGCTTGCTGAGGTGAGCCAGAAACTGCTGGACGAACGGTTCAACCGCTACGCCCCGGCTCGCGATGACAAGGTAGTGGCCGCCTGGAACGGTTGGGCGATCGATTCACTCTGCTTTGCTGCCGAGATCTTCGATCAGCAGCGGTGGCTGGACTGGGCAAAGGACGCTGCCGAATGCCTGTGGAGCGTCCACTGGGTAGACAGTCGGCTGCGGCGTACCTCGTTGGCCGGAATCGCCTCACCGGTGGGTGGGTTTGCCGAGGATTACGGCGCAGTGGCGCTTGGCTTTGCCCGCCTGGCCGGGACGCTAGGGGAGCCGATCTGGTTGGCTCGCGCTCGTACCTTGTTGGACCAGGCGTTGGAGCTGTTCGCCGCTGATGACGGTGGTTTCTACGATGCCGCTGCTGATGCTGAGCCATTGTTCGCCCGGCCGCGCGATGTGAGCGACAACCCAACTCCGTCGGGCACTTCAGCGCTAATCGCCGCTTTGCGTTTGGTGGGGTTGATGGCTGAAGTGCCGGAGTTCATCGAGCGGGCTGATGCCGCTGCGTCCACCGTGCGTGGGCGGTTGGAGGCCATGCCGCGGTTCACGGGCTCGGCTCTGATCGACGCCCTGGTGGCAGACGAATCGCGCACCGGGCTGCGTCCGGCGGTCGCGGTGGTGGTGGAGCCAGCCGGTGCGCAGTTGAGCGATTTGGCGCGGGCAACCTGGCGGATGGCTCCGGTCGGTACGGCGATCATTGCGGCCGCAGCCGGTACTGAGGGTTTTGCCCAGCACTTCGCGAACCGCCCAGAGCCGGGGGTTTATGTCTGCCGGGGCGAGACCTGTTTCGCTCCGACCAGTGATCTGAAGGAGCTTCGGGTGGCCTTGTGGAGTCGGGTCAATGCTGGCGTGGTGCAGGCCCGGCCCGCGCCGAGGTGTCACTGAGTCAGGTTGGTTTGGGTGTTGCTTACCCGAAGATGGCCACTGCGATCGCCGCGAAGTGGCACATTGCCGCCACCAAGGTGAGGGCGTGGAAGATCTCGTGGAAGCCGAACCACTGCGGCCATGGGTTGGGGCTTTTGCGGGCGTAGATCACGGCCCCCACCGTGTAGGCCAGGCCGCCGACCCCGATCAGGATGACAACCGCGGGACCACCGGCCACCCAAAAGGCTGGCAGCCAGCCGAGGCCAGCCCAACCGAGTAGCAGGTAACTGGCTACGTTCAGCCAGCGGGGGGCCGTTGGCCAGAACACCTGCAGGGTGACACCGACCACGGCGATTGACCAGATCACAATCAGCAAGGTGGTGGCCGAGGCGGCGTCGAGCAGGGTGAGTGCCAACGGGGTGTAAGTGGCCGAGATGAACACGAAGATGTTGCCGTGGTCCCAGCGGCGAAAAGCCGCCTTGGCCGGCGGGCTCCAAGCCACCAAGTGGTAAGCCGCGCTGGTGCCGAAAAGCATCAGTGAGCCTGCCAGCCAGATCGCGCTGCCAACTTTTCCGGCGGTCGTGGGGGCCAGCACGATCAGCAGGATCCCGCCGATGACTACCAGGGGAGTCATGCCTAGGTGGAGCCAGCCACGTAGCTTCGGCTTGCTGGCGTCCGGGTCGCTCACGGCTGCCTGACTTAGGTCGGCAAGGGTCATCTTCTGCTCCTACCTACGGTGACGTAACTTACTCTACCGTAAGTTACCTGGACTGCCATTTCGAGAACCTGTGGGCCGCCCCTAGTGACGGATACCGCTGGTTTGCGGAGGTAGGGTTGAATCATGTCGTTCGAAGGTGGGATGCGCGATGCGCTCGACCGACTGCAGTCGTGGGGGTTCCTCTACCGCTACTACGAGAAGCGGGTGCTGTCGGAACTCGATCCCAAAGAGATGCCTCGCCATGTGGCGGTGTTGGCCGACGGTAATCGCCGCTGGGCCCGGACCAATGCTCCCGGCAAGCCGCTGGTGGTCGGTTACCAAGCTGGCGCGAACAAGCTGAAAGAGTTCGTCAACTGGTGTTCCGAATTAGGCATCCCTCTAGTCACACTTTGGGTGCTTTCTACCGACAATCTGCGGCGCTCTGAAGGGGTTGAGGTCGAGCCACTGCTGGAGGTGATCAGCAGGCTAGTGGCCGATTTGGCTAGCAGCGGTGGCTATCGGGTTCAGGTGGTTGGCGATACCAGCTTGCTCCCCGACGACATGGCCGCTGACTTGCGGGCCTTCGAGGCAGCCACCGCTGAGAACACCGGCTGCCACGTCAACGTCGCTATCGCCTATGGCGGACGCCATGAGCTGCGCGATGCCGTCCGTTCGCTGCTGGCCAGTGAAGCGGCCAAGGGCAACAATCTCGACAAGTTGGCCGACAGTCTGGAAATCGACGACATCGCCGAACATCTCTACACGGCTGGACAGCCTGATCCGGATTTGATCATTCGCACCTCAGGGGAACAACGGTTGTCGGGCTTCCTGATCTGGCAGTCCGCGCATAGCGAGTTCTACTTCTGTGAAGCCTTGTGGCCCGACTTCCGCAAAGTCGACTTCGTCCGAGCCCTGCGCGCCTACTCGCAACGTGAGCGGCGCTTCGGGCGCTGAAGCCTGCGGCTCACCGCACCCGGTAGCTGCCCGAAACTGCGGTGGCGTTGAGATAGCCCGCACGTTTGACAGTAACCCGGACCGAGACTTTCTTTCGGCGGTCGGCCCTAGTGAGCCGGTAGGCACTCTTAGTGGCGTGCTTGATCACCTTGCCGTTGCGCAGCCACTGGTAGCTGTAGCTGCTCGGTTTCGGCGACCAGTTGCCGGTCGACGCCCTGACTAACCTGCCTACTCGTTTGGTGCCCGAAATCTTCGGTGAAACGCGTTTGCTGAACTTAGCTTGGGGGACAGGGCTGGTGACTGCGATGGCACTGCTGCCGGTGTCGGCTACTGGCGTGCTGACGACTGCCTGCACGGGTTGTCCGCAAGCCAATCCCACAGCTGCGGCAGCGTTTAGGATTCCGGATCCGCATTCCGCGCTGGCGCAACTGGTGGCAAAAGGGGTGGCTGTAGCGGTGATCAAATCGGTCAACGCGCTTACGCTCAGTGTTGGGTTCACCTGTCTCAGCAGCGCGATCGTTCCCGACACCTGTGGGGCTGACATTGAAGTGCCCGAGGCGGTGCCGACCCCGCCAGTACAAGTTATCGCCGCCCCGGCTGGGCAGGTGGAGACCACAGTGCCAGGAGCGGCGACCGTGGCGGGGAAGGCCGTGGTGCCCAGATTGCTGAAGGCCTCCAGATCGCCTGCCTCCGTTGAAGCGGTCACTCGAATCACATTGCTGCAGTTGGCCGGATATCGGGAAGCTGTGGTCTGACGATCGCCGCTCCAAGTATTGTCCGCAGCCACAACCACGGCTGAGCCAGCATCGACAGCGTCATTGATGGCGTTTTGGACCGCACTTGGGCAGGCGCCCTCGACATCCAGCGAGAGGTTGATCACATCGGCGGGGTTGGCATTACTGGTGGTGCCGCTCACTGAGAGACCAGCGCCCCAGCGGATTGCGGCGTCCAAGCTGGCGGTGTCGGTATTCCAGTTAGTTCCTCGGATCCGGATCGGCACGACGGTCGCGTCTGGGGCGACTCCAACCACCCCAGTGCCGTTACGAAGTGCGGCCGCAATACCGGCCACGTGAGTGCCGTGCCAAGACTTGCCGATCGAAGTTCCGTGTGGGTCGAAAATCATGCCGACGTCGGTGGGATCGGCATCCCAACCGTCACCATCAAGGGATTTGTCGGCGCCACTGACGAAGTCGTAGCCCGCGGCCACATTGCCACCCACGATTGCGGTCGACGAGCCGGTGAGGTCGGTATTGGCAGTGATGCCGGTGTCGATCACCGCAATCACCGAGCCAGCTCCGGTGGCCGTGGTCCAGGCCGCGGCAGCCTGCGATCCATACGGGGCGCTGCCGGAAACATTCCACAGGCCAGCTTCGTCGCTGGCGGTGGCTGCTGTGGCGGGGCCGATGGCAAATACCCAAACGCTGAATGCACAGGCGGCAACGGTCCAGGGCTTCATCAGACTCCTCAGCTGGCGGGCTGAGTCACAGTCTCACACCCACACCTGCTCGGATGCGATTCAGTCCGCGCCTCAACGAACCGGGTAACTGGTCGAAACTGCACTGGCGTTGGCGTAAGCGGTACGTCTCACGGTGACTCGAACCGAAATCTTCCGATTGTGGTCGGCTCTGGTGAGTTTGTAGGTGTTCTTGGTGGCGCTCTTGATTGTCTTGCCGTTGCGCAGCCACTGGTAACTGACCTTTGGGGGCCAGGGCGTCCAGCTGCCAGCGGTGGCTTTCAACTTCTTTCCGACTCTTTTGGTGCCGCTGATTCGCGGCGATGACTTCTTGGTGAAGCGTCCCGCTGCGACAGTGGCGGCAGCGCTGGTAGCAGCAGTGCTCTGAGCGGAGCAGCGTGCGGTGGCCGTGACCGAGATAGTCCGGCTGTAGTCGGCGGCAATCGGGGTGTAGGCACTGCTGGTGGCGCCCGAAATTGCGGCTCCGTTGCGCAGCCACTGGTAGGACACTTCCGCGTTTGCAGGGCTTGCTGAACTTGTTGTGGTGAGTCTGGAGCCGACCCGGGTGCTGCCCGAAATCTTCGGCGACAACGTGGTGGTGCTCTTGATAGTGCGGGTCGAGGTCGAAGATGTTGCCGCTGCCACCGCTGCGGCAGCATCGACAATGCCAGCGCCGGCCGCGGCTGAACTGCACGAGTCTGCCAGTGGTTCGGCGGTGCTGGTGAGGATGTTGGTGATCTGGCTCACGGTCAGCGCGGGGTTCGCAGCGCGCAGTAAGGCCACTACACCGGCCACGTGGGGTGCGGCCATCGAAGTTCCACTATCAGTCGCGTAGTTCTCGGTGCTCTGGGTGGTATTGCCGCTATTCCAGATGGAGAGGATTCCGGTGCCGCTGTAGTTGGTGCAGTTCAAGGACGATGTTCCGGGTGCGGCGACGGTTGCGGGGTAGCTGCTGGTGCCGTAGTTGGAGAAGCAGGCCAGGGCGCCATTCGCGTCGGTGGCGGTCACCCGGACCACGTTGTCGCAGTTGGCCGGAGACGTCGTCTCAATCGTGGTCGCGCCATTGCCGGCCGCGACCACGACGACGGTGCCAGCGGCAGTAGCTTCGTCAATAGCGGTCTGCATGGCCGTACCGCAACTGCCGGAGCCACCCAGCGACAAGTTGAGGACATCGGCGGGGTGGGCGTTGTCAGGGACTCCCGTTACCTCCAAACCAGCTCCCCACTTGATCGCGGCGATGATGTCGAAGTCGTAGCCGCCGGTTGCTCCCAACGCCCGCAAAGATTCGATCGAGGCGCCCGGGGCTACTCCGGCTACTCCTTTGTTGTTGTTTGCCACCGCGGCGGCGATCCCGGAAACGTGGGTGCCGTGCCAAGAAGAGGAATTAGAGTCCGACCAGTCACCTTCATCGGTGGGATCTGAATCCCAGCCGTCATCATCGCGGGCATTGTCCGGATCGCTGATGAAGTCGTAGCCAGCGATCACATTGGCGTTGAGGTCGGAATGTGAGGTGATTCCGGTGTCGATCACGCCGATGACTGCGCCAGTACCAGTTGTGGTCGTCCAGGCATCCTCGGCGTCCACGCCGTAGGCGGAGCCAGCGGCATCGTTCAGATTCCACAACATGGCGTAGTGGGTGTCGTTTGTGGTGGTTGCCCAGACGGTGTGGGAAACCTCTGCGATATTCACGCCGGTTTGGTCCGAGGCTTTGTCGCTGATCTGGCCAGCTTTGGATTTGCTGGTGTTGTCGAGGGTGACCGCAACAGTGGTGTCGTCGATCTGTTTCACCGCAGTGACGGTGCCGCCGCCAGCCTTTTTGACTGCTGTCTCAGCGGCGGCAGCCGCGTCAGTGGCGCCGTGATCGAGAGTGACGATGATCGTCGAATCGGTGGTGGAGGTGTCGGCCCATCCGGTGGTTGCTGGGAGTGCTGTCAGGCATAGCGCGGCGCTGAGTACGGCCGCGGCTATGCCGCCGAGAGTACGCATGGGGGGGGGGGTACCTCTCTTCGATCAGTTCCGTCGTCGCAACTGATTCTGTGATCCAGTTTGGTCCAAGTGGGTAGCTGAGCGTCAGTGCCCACAAGAGGGACATTCGAAAACAGGACCAGATGGCTGAATCAGCGGCAACCGTTCAGTTCACCTTGTAGCTAGTCGATGTTGCGCTGTAGTTGGTGTAGGCAGCGCGGCTAACAGTGACTCGAACCGAAACCCTCTTCCTGCGGTCGGCCCTGGTGAGTTTGTAGGTGTTCTTGGTCGCGCTCTTGATTGTCTTGCCGTTACGCAGCCACTGGTAACTGACCTTTGGGGGCCAGGGCGTCCAGCTGCCAGCGGTGGCCTTCAACTTCTTGCCGACCCTTTTGGTGCCGCTGATTCGCGGCGAAGCCTTCTTGGAGAACCTTCCAGCTGTGACCGTGGTGGCAGCGCTGGTGGCAGTGGCGCTTTGCGCCGAGCACTCAGCCGAGGTTCTCACCGCGATCACCCGTCCGTAGTCGGCGGCAGTCAGGGCAAAGGTGGTGCCGGTGGCGCCAGGGACAGTGGCTCCAGAGCGCAGCCACTGGTAGGACACAGCTGCATTGGAGGGGCTCACCGAGCTTGTCGCGATGAGCCCAGAGCCGACCCGGGAACTGCCGGAGATGGTGGGCGACAAGGTAGTGGTGCTCTTTATGGTGCGAGTGGAAGTTGACGATGCTGCCGCAGCCACCGCAGCCGCGGCGTCCACAATGCCAGCGCCAGTGGCCGCCGAGTTGCACGAGTTGCCCAGCGGCTCGGCCGTGCTGGTGAGAATGTTGGTGATCTGGCTCACGGTCAGCGCGGGGTTCGCAGCGCGCAGCAATGCCACAACGCCAGCCACATGTGGGGCGGCCATCGAAGTTCCACTCATGCGCCCGTAGGTCGCGGTGGAACTGGTGGTCGTGCCCGAGTTCCAGGTGGAAAGGATTCCGGTGCCGCTGCGGGTACTGCAGTTGTAGGACGTTGTTCCGGGTGCGGCGACGGTGGCCGGGTAGGCACTGGTGCCGTAGTTGGAGAAGCAGGCCAGGGCGCCATTCGCGTCGGTGGCGGTAACTCGGACCACGTTGTTGCAGTTGGCGGGAAACTCATTGTTGATCGATTCCGCGCTGTTGCCTGCCGCGACCACGACGACGCTTCCGGCGGCAGTGGCGTCGTTGATGGCGGTCTGGATGGCCGTTCCGCAACTGCCTGAGCCACCCAGCGACAAGTTGAGGACGTCAGCAGGGTGGGTATTGGTCGAAACCCCAGAAACGGTGAGGCCAGCTCCCCACTTGATGGCCGCGATGATGTCAGCTTCGTCGCCGCCGTATTGGCCCAGCACCCGCAAGGGTTCGATCGAAGCCCCCGGGGCGACCCCGGCCACTCCGGTGTTGTTGTTCGCCACTGCGGCGGCGGTGCCGGAAACGTGGGTGCCGTGCCAAGAAGAGGCATCGGCGCCGTACCAGTCGCCAACGTCAGTTGGATCTGAATCCCAACCGTCATCATCGCGGGCGTTGGCGGCACTACTGATGAAGTCATAGCCAGAGATCACATTGGCGTTCAAGTCCGGGTGGGAAGTGATTCCGGTGTCGATTACCCCGATCACCGCGCCAGACCCAGTGGTGGTGCCCCAAGCGTCCTCTGCATCAATGCCGTAGGCGGAGCCGGCGGCATCGTTCAGATTCCACAAACTGGAGTAATTGGTGTCGTTGGTCGTGGTTGCACGGACCGTGCGGGAAACCTCCGCGGTGTCCACGCCAGTTTGGTCGGAAGCCTTGTCGGAGATCTGGCCAGCTTTGGTGGTGCTCGTGTTGTCCAGAGTGACCGCAACCGTGGTGTCGTCGATCTGCTTCACCGCCGATACAGTGCCGCCGCCGGCCTTCTTCACCGCGGCCTCGGCGGCAGCTGTCGAATCGCCGGCTCCGGAATCGAGAGTGACGATGATCGTCGAATCCGTGGTGGACGTGTCGGCCCATCCGGTGGTTGCTG
>DHWU01000047.1:34336-40488 GCA_002413345.1 Propionibacteriaceae bacterium UBA5174
GAGTACGCATGGGGGGCACCTCTCTTCGATCAGTTCCATCGTCGCAACTGATTCTGTTATCCAGTTTGGTACAAGGGGGTAGCCGCACGTCAGTGCCCACAAGAGGGACTTTGCACATCAGGAAGTTCCGGCTGCCGTTCAGCGGCGTGTCCAATGAGTGGGGCTTGGTTGAGCGCGCCTAAGCTCGAAGCACGGACGGGCGCCTTGCTCGACCGGCGAGAGGTATCGATGCGCAGCCTTGCTCTGGTGAGCCGGACTCGCGGGCCAGCACCCGGCCGCTACCCCTGGCGCTGAACTCAACAGGCGCCGGGCAGGGTGAAGAACGGCGCAAGACAAGGATCGAAAATGCCGCGCCCCTCAACTGTGACCACCTTGCCGACCCGCGGATCAGCAGTGGCATTGAAGACCTATGTGATCGACACCTCAGTGCTACTCAGTGACCCCCATGCACTGCGAAAGTTCGACGAGCATTCAGTCGTGGTGCCAGTGGTGGTGATCACCGAGCTGGAAGCCAAGCGGCATCACCCAGAGCTTGGCTACTTTGCCCGAACCGCGCTGCGCTTCCTGGATGATCTCCGGATAGAACACGGACGCCTGGACGCCCCGATTCCAGTAAATGAAGTTGGCGGTACCTTGCGGGTGGAACTGAACCACACCGATCTGGCAGCGTTGCCCGCCGGTTTCCGGCTGGGCGACAACGACACTCGCATCCTCGCGGTAGCGGCCAACTATCGCGACGAAGGCAACGAAGTGATCGTGGTGAGTAAAGACCTGCCGATGCGGGTCAAGGCGTCCGCAGTTGGGTTGACGGCTGAGGAGTATCGCAACGAGCTCACCCCGGATTCGGGTTGGACCGGCATGGCTGAGGTTGATGTTGCTGATGCCAGCATTGAGGCGCTTTACGCCGAGGGCGCGGCGATCGTGCCTGAGGCAGTCGACTTGCCTTGCCACACCGGGATCGTTCTACACGGCTCCAACTCGTCGGCCTTGGGTCGGGTGTTGCCAGACGGCACCGTGCGATTGATCAAGGAGCGCGAGGCTTTCGGAATTCACGGACGCTCCGCCGAGCAAAGGGTTGCTCTGGATCTGCTGCTTGACCAAGAAATCGGCATCGTCTCGATGGGGGGACGAGCGGGTACCGGCAAATCGGCACTGGCGCTGTGCGCCGGGCTCGAGGCGGTCTTGGAGCGTCACCTCTATTCGAAGGTGATCGTATTCCGTCCGCTGTATGCGGTTGGTGGCCAGGAATTGGGTTATCTACCGGGCAGTGAGAACGAGAAGATGGGCCCGTGGGGCCAAGCGGTGTTCGACACCCTCGGGTCAGTGACCAGCAAGAACGTGATTGACGAGGTGCTCGCGCAGGAAATGCTCGAAGTGCTGCCGCTGACCCACATTCGCGGACGTTCTCTGCACGACGCCTTTGTGATCGTCGATGAAGCGCAGTCGTTGGAGCGCAATGTGTTGCTGACGGTGCTTTCGCGGATCGGGCAGAACTCCCGGGTAATCCTCACCCACGACATTGCGCAGCGCGACAACCTGCGGGTGGGCCGTCACGACGGCATCGTTGCGGTGGTGGAAAGGTTGAAGGGCAACCCGCTGTTTGCTCACGTCACCTTGACCCGCTCAGAGCGTTCACCGATTGCCGCGTTGGTAACCGAAATGCTGGAAGACGTTGGGGTGTGACTCAGTCGCAGGCCCAGTCGAAGGTTTCTGATTCGAGGTCGAGTTGGGCGTTGCCGCCGCCGAAGTTCAGCCCGGGCAACTCTTCGAGTTCCAGGTAGTAGGGGGTCAAGTCTTCGGGCAGACCTTGAACGGGGAATGTGGTACCGCCCAAGTGGCAACGCCCGGCGAGTGGCGCCGCCCACGGTTTGAACTGCCAGTCGGCAGTGAATAGGCCTTCGTAGTCGGTGTCGGCGTCCGGGTCGGGCAACTCAACCGGAGCGATGCCAGCATTCGGATCGGTACGTGCGGTCAGCCAGACGGCCGCGGTGGGCTGCTGAGTATCCCAGGCATTCGGGCCCTCATCGTCGGCCAGATGCTCGCCCGGACGTCTGGAATCTGCCGGTGGCCGGGTTGGGCCGCCAGCTAGTTCGGCTTCGGTTAGCCAAATCAGGGCGAACTGGCCGCCGATGATGTCGGTGCGCCGATTGAGTTGGGGGTGCGGGCTGGCTGCTGCCACGTCCAGCACGAACGGGTCACTTGGGTCGGGAGAAGACTCTTCGGCGAATTGGCCCTCGCCTTGAAAGAAGGCGATGCCAGGCAGTCCGGGCCCGTTGCGCTGATACTCAACTGGCAGTCGCAGGGTGACTGCGTGGAACATGGGCAACCCAGTGCGGGTGCCACGTGGCCAGGTGGCCGGAGCAATGGCTGGCCCGGCACTGCCGATCCAGCCGCTGGCTGCCCCTGGCGGCACGGTGAGCTGAAAAGACTGGGCTTGAGGACTGAAGGAATAACCGCCGGGCGTTTCGAATACGAAGTCGTAGGCCTTCATCCTGAGTCCAATCCTGGTTGGCGAGTGCGCCGAGACTACCCGAATGGCCCAAGCCCAGAAACGTCCAAACTGACACCTCCGCAACACCACGAATTCACCAGGGCGGCGGGGGCCGGTCATCTGCGGTGTCTAGCCTCCGATTGCTGTGCTTGGACAAGGCTTGAGTGATCTGAGGGCAGCACGATCCGAAGGGGAAATAATGTTGCTGTCCACCATTGGGCGGCGGGTGCTCGCTGGAATCGCGATCACCGCCACTGCATCTCTGGCTCTGTCTGCCTGTAGCGCGGCGCCATCGGCTGGAAAGGCCGAAGCTGCCAAAGCCACCAGCCTGGCGGCTTTCGGCTCTATGGCCAATCTTGAAGCCGCGGCCAAGGCCGAAGGGGCGCTTAACGTGGTCGCGCTGCCTCGCGACTGGGCCAACTACGGCGAGATTCTCGACCTGTTCGCTAAGACCTATCCCGAAATCAAGATCAACGAACAGTCTCCCGATGCGTCCAGCGCCGAGGAGATTCAGGCCGCGAAGACCAATGCTGGCCTCGACACCGCTCCGGATGTGTTCGACCTGGGCCTCACCGTGGCTCGTCAGAACACCTCGATGTATGCGCCCTACAAGGTGGCCAAGTGGGACGAGATTCCCGCGAATCTCAAGGAAGACAGTGGTCTGTACACCGGCGACTACGGCGGCTACATGTCCATCGGCTACGACTCGGCCAAATATGCTGCGCCGACCAGCCTCAACGACCTACTCGATGCCAAGTACAAAGGTGCAGTGGCCCTCAACGGTGACCCGACTCAGGCTGGCGCAGCCTTCGCAGCAGTCGGTCTGGCCACCGTTCAAAACGGCGGCACCTTGGATGACTTCACCCCAGGAATCGACTTCTTCTCCAAGCTGAAGGCCAATGGCAACCTGCTCAAGGTTGATGTGACCACGGCTACGGTGACCAGTGGCGAGACCCCGGTGGTCTTCGACTGGGACTACCTCAACGCCGCCCACACCAAGGACAAGGCCACTTGGAAGGTCACCATCCTGCCGGGTAGTGGCTATGCCGCCTACTACAACCAGGCGATCAACGCCTCCGCTGCGCACCCGGCAGCGGCTCGTTTGTGGGAAGAGTTCCTCTACTCCGATCAGGTTCAAAACCTCTGGTTGAAGGGTGGCGCCCGTCCGGTGCGAATGGACGCCATGGCGAAGGCGGGCACTATCGACACCGCGCTAGCCGCCAAGCTGCCTGCCGCACCGGCCAATTCGGTGGTGCCGACAGCTGCCCAGAGCGATGCCGCTGGCAAGTTGCTCGGCAATAAGTGGGCCTCGGCCGTCCAGTGAGTGCGTTTGTTCAAACCGGTCTATTGACCGGCGACGCCGGGGTGGAGCTCACCGCTCCACCCCGGCAGCGCACCGTACGCCGACGGGCCAAGGTGACGTGGCTGGGGCTGGTCCCGTTTGGGGCGTACCTGTTGCTGTTCTTAGTGCTGCCGACAGTGTTGGCAATCGGCTCTGGAGTCTTTGCCGATGGCCAACTGACGATGGCCAATCTCGGCGCGCTCGGCGATCCGGTGATTCTGCGCACTTTCTGGAACTCGACCTGGCTGTCGCTCCTTACGGCTGTGGTCGGGGCGGTGCTGGGGGCAGCGATCTGTTACGCATTGCTGGGGCTGCCCGAGACTGGGGTGGTTCGCACGCTCACCGACGCTGCCGCTGGAGTGTTGGCTCAATTTGGTGGCGTGATGCTGGCATTTGCCTTCATCGCAACAATCGGAACGCAGGCGGGGGTCGTCACTGGGTGGCTGAACGGGGTCGGGATTGAGATCTTCGCGAACGGGGCCTGGATCTACGATCTGCCCGGGCTGATCTTGCCCTATGTGTACTTCCAAGTGCCGCTGATGGTGATCACCTTCGCGCCAGCGATGAACGCACTGAAACCTGCTTGGGCTGAGGCGAATCTCACTCTCGGTGGTACCCGGCGCAGCTTCTGGCTACACATTGGGATGCCGGTGCTGGCGCCATCTTTCCTAGCCAGCTTGTTGCTGCTGTTTGCCAACGCCTTCTCTTCCTATGCCACCGCTGCGGCCTTGGCTAGCCAGGGTTCACAAATCGTCACCTTGCAGATCCGCACCGCGTTGACCAGTGAGACCTTGCTAGGCCGGCAGAACCTGGCCGGGGTGTTGGCGCTGGGCATGGTTGCGGTAGTCGGGCTGGTGATGGCCGCCTACGCGGTGGTGCAGCGCCGCGCTGCCCAGTGGCAATCGTGAACGCCATCGGGATCGCACCAAGCCGACCCACTCGCTGGGTGATTGGGATCTTGGCAGGGGGAACCTTCGCCATTCCGCTAGTCAGTACGTTGCTTTACACGCTGCGCGACGGCACGGGTTATTCCGGGGCCCACTGGCTGAGTCTGTTCGATCCGACCCGGGCCCGGATCCTCTCGCCGATCTGGACCGGGCTGACCAACTCAGTGCTGCTGGCAGTCCTGACTGTGGCGATCGTGTTGTTGATCCTGGCGCCGACCATGATCTTGATCAACCTGCGCTTTCCCCAGTCGCGCCGGGCCTTCGAATTTCTGGTGTTGCTGCCGATATCGATCCCGGCAATCGTGTTGGTGGTGGGCTTAGCCCCGATCTATCTGGTTATCGGCAGAACCCTGGGGACCGGTGCCTGGACGCTGGCCTTTGCCTACGGCATCACGGTGCTGCCGTTCGCATTCCGCGCAATTCAGGCGTCCATTGATTCGATCGATGTGGCGACTCTCACTGAAGCGGCTCGGTCGCTGGGAGCGGGTTGGCCGACGGTGGTGCTGCGGGTACTGGTGCCGAACCTGCGGCCCGGGCTCCTCGCAGCGTCCCTGATCTCGACTGCGGTGGTGTTGGGAGAGTTCACTATCGCCTCACTGCTGAACCGGCCAGTGCTTCAAACTGCGCTGCTGGTGGTCAGCAAGCTGGACGCCTACACCGCAGAGATGTTCACCCTAATGTCGCTCGCATTGGCCACCGGCTTGCTGATCCTAATCGGTCGGATCGGTCGGCCCTCGGCTGAAAGGAAACAATCATGACCGCATTCCAACATCGATCGGACGAACCCAGCGGCACCCGTGTCGAACTGCGCCAGATCACCAAGAGCTTTGGCTCCCACCAGGTGTTGCGCGGTATCGACCTCGACATCCGCCCCGGGGAGTTCGTCTCGCTGCTCGGCCCGTCCGGCTGCGGCAAGACCACCGCGTTGCGGGTGTTGTCTGGCTTGGAACAAGCCGACGCTGGGGAGGTGTTGTTTGCTGGCTCAGATGTATCCCGGGTGCCGGTGAACGCGCGCGATATTGGCATGGTGTTTCAGTCCTACTCGCTGTTTCCGCATCTGCGCGTGCTCGACAACACAGCTTTCGGTCTGCGGCGCCGCAAGGTGAGCCGGATCGAAGCCCGGGAGTTGGCAGCCGATGCCTTGGAACTGGTCGGTTTGACTGAGTTCGCCGACCGCTTTCCGCATCAGCTTTCCGGCGGTCAGCAACAACGGGTGGCGCTGGCCCGAGCGTTGGTAACCGAGCCGCGAGTGTTGCTGCTGGATGAACCGCTATCGGCTCTGGACGCCAAGGTTCGGGTGCAGTTGCGCGACGAGATCCGCCGCATTCAGTTGCGGCTGGGGATCACCACGGTGTTCGTCACCCACGACCAG
>DHWU01000047.1:40735-42950 GCA_002413345.1 Propionibacteriaceae bacterium UBA5174
ACCCACGACCAGGAAGAGGCCTTGGCAGTATCTGATCGGGTGGCGGTGATGTCCCAAGGTGTGATTGAACAAATCGGTACCCCCGAAGACTTGTACCTGCGTCCGGCGACCGCGCAAGTGGCCGAATTCGTTGGACTGTCCAGTCGGGTACCTGGGCGGGTCTTCGACACCCAGGTATCGGTGTTCGGGCAGTTGGTGCCATTACGCGAGCCGATTGCCGAAGGCATAGTCGAGGTCTACCTGCGCCCCGAGAACTTGCGGCTGGTTGGGCCCGACGAGCGGGGCTTCGACGCAGTGGTGGCCGAATCCAGCTTCTTGGGCAGCTTTCGGCGCACCGTGGTGCGTACCGCTGACGGTGATCTGGTGCGGGTACAGCATCCCGCCACTGACCGAGTTAGCGTTGGTGAGCGGTTGCGGGTCGGCTTGTTGCCAGTACCCGTATTAGCGCGGCCGGCGGCCTAGCTGGGCGGCTGGTGAGGGTCCGAGATGCCTTACCTCACCCGCCACCTGCTGCACAGACCCCGGAAGTCGGCACTAGCTTCGGGGACGGGCCAGATAGAGCGCATAGTCGAAATCGTGTCCGTCGCGGCTCACCGGGACGCTCAGTAGGTCGGTGGTCGCCGCAACCCGGTTCAAGGTGATTTCCAGGGCTGGGCTGGCAGTCTCACACCAGATCACTAGGCGTCCGCCAGGGTTGAGTAACGTGAGGCATCGACTCAAAAAGGCCTCGGTGTAGAGCCGGTCGTTGTGGTCATGGATCAGAAAGCTGGGGCCGTTGTCGACATCAAGCAAGATGGCATCCCAGCCGGGTTCGGCGCTGGTTACAGCGTCAGCGATGTCGCCGGGCACAAGCTCCACTCGTGGATCGCTAGCGATGCGTCCGAGTTGTTCGGTGATGCACGCCCTAGCCCAAGTCAACAGCGGTTCGGCCAACTCGACCACTCGCACCAACTCGGCGCCAGCGTCCAGAAGTCTGGCGGTGGTGTAGCCCAGGCCCAGCCCGCCGACCAGCACCCGTCCCGGTGGTGAGCCAGCGGCGTCAGCCAGGGCCAACTCAGAGGCTACTTCAACGGAATCCATGGCAAAGACCCCGTTGATGATCAGCTCAACAACCGCACCGCGGCGGCGCAGCACGATTTCGCCGGCGGGAGTGTCCGCTCTGACTAGGGTCTCCGAAAGCTGCACCCGGCCATGATCGCATTGGGTGGTCAAAATGGCCGGGTACAGCTGGCTTTCGGGGTTACAGCAGGTTGCTGGCTTCGGTCAGGGCTGAGCGGAGCATGCCGGTGATTTCAGCAAACTCCGGCTCGCCAATGGTCAGCGGCGGGGCCAACTGAATCACTGGGTCGCCCCGGTCGTCAGCGCGGCAGTACAGACCTGCCTCAAACAATGCTTTGGACAAGAACCCGCGCAGCAGACGCTCCGACTCGTCCTCGTTGAAGGTTTCCTTGGTGGTCTTGTCCTTGACCAGTTCGATGCCGTAGAAGTAGCCCGCACCGCGAACATCACCAACGATCGGCAGGTCGAGCAGGGTGTCCAATTCGGCCTTGAAAGCCGGCGCCTTTTCGGCCACCCGAGCATTGAGGCCTTCAGATTCCATCAGATCGAGGTTGGCCATAGCCACCGCGGCCGAAACCGGGTGCCCGCCGAAGGTGAAGCCGTGGGCGAAGCTATTGGTGCCGTGCTTGAACGGTTCAAACAGGCGATCTGAAGCGATCATCGCGCCGATTGGTGAATAGCCGGAAGTCAGGCCCTTGGCGGTGGTGATGATGTCAGGCACGTAGTCGAAATCGTTGCAGGCGAACATCGAGCCAATTCGGCCGAACGCGCAGATGGTCTCATCGGAGACCAATAGCACGTCGTATTCGTCACAGATCTGGCGCACCCGCTCGAAATATCCCGGCGGCGGCGGGAAACAGCCGCCAGAGTTTTGCACCGGCTCCAAGAAGACCGCAGCCACGGTATCGGCGCCTTCGAACTCGATCATCTCGGCGATCCGGTTGGCTGCCCACTGCCCGAAGGCGTACTCATCGCCTTGGAAAGCCTCTGGTGCGCGGTAGAAACCGGTGTTGGGCACCTTCAATGCACCTGGCACCAGCGGCTCGAACACGGCTTTGGCGCCAGGGATGCCCGTGATTGACAGTGCTCCGTGGGGGGTGCCGTGGTAGGCCACAGCGCGGGAAATCACCTTGGTCTTGGTGGGTTTGCCGGTCAG
>DHWU01000047.1:43222-43575 GCA_002413345.1 Propionibacteriaceae bacterium UBA5174
GTACTGCTTGGCCAGCTTCCAGGCGGTTTCGACAGCCTCGCCGCCGCCGCTGGTGAAGAACACTCGGTTCAGGTCACCGGGAGCATAGCCAGCCAGCCGCTCGGCCAGTTCGATCCCGGCCGGGTGGGCGTAGCTCCACAGCGGGAAAAAGGCCAGTTCTGAGGCCTGCTTGGCTGCGGCTTCGGCGAGCTCGGTGCGCCCATGCCCCACCTGGACGGTGAACAGCCCGGATAAGCCGTCGAAATACTGGTTGCCAGCGGCGTCCCAGATGTGGTGGCCCAAGCCACGCACGATCACCGGGACGTCCAGCCCCTTGCCGCCAGCTTCGACCGGCTCGTACACCGAGTGCCGGG
>DHWU01000042.1 GCA_002413345.1 Propionibacteriaceae bacterium UBA5174
CCGAGGTGTACTCCAACACCGGTGGCCAGGCGTCCAAGGCAACCCCTCGGGGTGCTTCGGCGAAGTTTGCGGTGAGCGGTAAGACCGGTCGCAAGAAGGATCTCGGCATGATCGCCAATGCCTACCGCGACGTCTATGTGGCCCAGATCGCGATTGATGCGAATGAGGTCCAGTCGGTCCGGGCAATCAAAGAGGCCGCGGCTTACCCCGGGCCGTCGCTGATCCTGGCCTACTCGACCTGTATCGCTCACGGCATCGACCTGTCGAGGTCTGCTGACCATATGAAGGAGGCAGTGACTTCTGGTCACTGGCCGTTGTACCGCTACAACCCGGAGCCCACTCCAGGCGCGAAGCCGCAGTTCAAGTTGGATTCGAAGACACCTTCGACTCCGATGGCCGACTTCTACGCCCACGAAACCCGGTACGGCACGATCGCGCGGAGCAATCCGGCCGCAGCGGAGAAGTTCGCCGTCGAGGCACAAGAGGATGCTGATCAGCGTTACCGCCATTACGAATGGCTGAGCAAAGAAGAGTGACCCCAACTGTCAATTCTTCGCACTGACGACGTCGAGCCCTCTGGGAAACCGGAGGGCTCGACGTCGTTAGGTGAGGATGCGGCTGTCTGTGGCTAGGTGGTGAGCCACAGCCCGGCCCCGGCAGCACCGATTGAGGCCACCAGCATGGTGAGCGCGTGCAGGGCTGCGGCGGGACGCCGATCGGCCAGGATCAACCGGGCCGCCTCAACGCTGGCCGTGCTAAAAGTGGTGTAGCCGCCCAAAAAGCCAACTCCCACTGCCAGCTTCCAGCCTTGATCAGAAGTGTGGAAGAGCCACCAACCGGTGAGCAGTCCCAACAGAAACGAGCCGGTGACATTGATCAGCACGGTGCCCAAAGGCACTCCCAGCCGTGGCGCCCAAGCCCGAGCGCGCGCATTGACCCAGGTATCGAAGAGGTACCTGGTTAGCGCGCCGAGTCCGCCAGCAAATGCAATCAGGATCATGCCTGCTCCCGGTCGGCTTCCGAGGCGCTGCGGCGGAAGGCCCGCACTATGAGCATCGCCGCAATTGCTGCCGATACGCCGGCGATCAAACTCGCCACGGCGTAGCCCAAACCCGCAAACCAGGCGCCGTCCCGCAGTAGCTCTACGGTTTCGACTGAGAAAGTGCTGTAGGTGGTGAAACCGCCCAAGATGCCGGTGCCCACCCCCAGCCGAACTGAGCGTCGCCAGCCGGTGTCATCGTTGGTAGCTAGCAGCTCCAACAGTGCGCCGAGCGCGAACGAGCCGACGACGTTGATCCCAAAGGTTGTCCACGGCCACTGTGCTGGAGTTGTCCCAAAGGTCGTCTCCAAGACCAGCCGCACGCTGGTGCCGAGCATGCCTCCGATCACGATCACGACGGCATTTCTGAGCTTGGTCACTGCGACTTCCAGTCCACGATTTCTAGCGGCACGGCCAACACTGGGCGGTGTTGGTGCCGCACCAAGTCTTGGGCCAGGGTACGGCCCAGGGCAGCTTTGGCAGAGCCCGGACGGGCCGCGCCGACCACGATCGCGGCGGCGTCGATGGCTCTGGCCAGATGGGTGAGCGCTCGATCGGCACGCCCGGCTAAGTAGCGGAATTCCCAAGAGATGGGTAAGTCCAACCCGGTCAACCAATCGCGCAATTGCTGCTCGGTCTCGTGCCAGGCCTCATCGGCGGAGTCGGGGTCGATTCCCACATGGCGCACCCGGCCGTCGGCGAACTCGGTTTCAGTGATCCGGCTGGGGTCAACATAGGCAAAGTACAGTCCGGCTCCGGTGGCCTGCGCCCAGGTAGCTGCAGTTCGGCTTACGACTTCCGATTGCCCCAGGCGTACCGCGACCACCAGCGGATGGCCGACAGCGTTGACGATTCGAGGCACCTCAGGCTGTGGCGGTTGGGGCATTAGTCCTCCTCAAAGCAACGGTTCAGGAAGTGGCGTCGGCCACGGCCTTCATCACCGGACGCAGGCTCAGCCACCACTGGTCTTTGGGCCGACGGAACCGAAGGTCCATCTCTGCCATCATCGCCGACAATGGTCGCTCGGTGACCTTCGACTCGACCAAGCCGAGGTAATAACTCTGGCTGGTTCCGGAAGCGAATCCGTGGCTGAGTAGGTCGAGTCCCCGCGATACCAGGCGGGCAGATAGCAGCCGGTCGAACGGAGTGGGGCAGCCGCCTTGTTGAATGTGGCCCAGGATGTTCTGTCGAACGTCGTAGGCGCCATGGCCTTCCTGCTCCAGCAATCGGGCCAGGAAGTCGGTGGTGTAGAGCGGATTGGCAGCCTCGTTTCGGACTGCCAAGAACAGTTGACGTCCGCTGGCAAAACTCTTGCGAAGCCATTCGACGTCATCGATCAGCGCCTCCAAGCTGATCCCTTCTTCGTGGAGGTAGACCCGTTCGGCACCGGTAGCCAGCGCTCCAAGTTGGGCGAGATAGCCGCAGTGCCGCCCCATCGTCTCCACCACGAAAGCTCGCCTGGAGGCGGAGCCCGACATCTTGATCCGGTCGATGGCTTCGGTGATCACATTCAGCGCAGTGTCGGCACCGATACTCAACTCCGACCCGGGCAAATTGTTGTCGATGCTGGCCGGGATGCAGATGATTGGCAGTGCACAGGCCGAGAAGGTCTCCTGCTCGGCGTGCATCAGGTGGGCAGCCTCGTAGCCGTTCCAGCCGCCGATCACCAGCATTGCGTCGACCTTGTGCTGTTCCAGCGACTGGCTGATCTGATCCAGTTCGGCAGTGGTAGGCACATTTCGGCGAGTCCCGAGGTTAGCTCCGCCAACTAGCCAGCCCTCAACATCGGCCCACTCCAATTCGCTGATCGCTCCGTCGCGCAACCCAGGAAACCCGCCATTGACGCCAAGCATGGTGTAGCCGCGGCTGATCCCCAGGCGGACGGCGTCGGCCGCAGCGACGTTCATCCCGGGCGCTAGACCGCCGCCGTGGATGATGGCGATTCGTTTGGAATCGGCGTCGGCGTCGATTCGACTGGGGCTAACCATCTCGGTGAATAACCGGGCTGCCTCGATGAATGAGCCGCCACGCAGTTCCATTGCGGCGTCGAACTGCCCGGCAGAGATCAGATCGGGCACTTTGCGGGTCTTGGTGACCGCCTCCACCAACGGTGCTCGATGAATCCGATTGCCGTGGAAACCGATCACTGGACCACTCGAGTCAGGAGTGGCGTTGAGCACTTCAAGAGCAGCCTCATAGCCCAGCCAGGTGGACGCCCAGCGATCGTAAGCGCTGGGGGTGCCGCCGCGTTGGACGTGGCCGAGGATAGTCACCCGAGCGTCCTCGCCGAGGGTGTCTTCAATCACCTGGCGAACATAAGCTGAGGTGATCGGCTGGCCTTGGCGGTCGCAGGCGCCTTCGGACACCACCACCATTGAGTCACGGCGGCCAGCAGCGCGTCCGCGCCGTAGCTCGGCGCACATCCGCTGCTCCCAACCGCTTTCGGGCGGCATCTCAGGAATCAGCACATAATCACAGCCGCCCGCGATGGCGCTCATCAACGCTAGATAGCCGCAGTGGCGACCCATCACCTCAACCACAAAACTGCGTTGGTGGCTGGCAGCGGTGCTAGATAGGTCGTCGATAGCCGACACAATCCGGTGCAAGGCCGTGTCGGCACCAATGGTCATGTCGGTTCCGACAAGGTCATTGTCGATGGATCCGACCAACCCCGCCGACATCAAGGCCGGATGGGCATCGGCCAGTTCTTGGGAGATCTGGCCTTCGGCGACAAGTTCGCCCAGAATTTGGGTCCACTCGTGCCGAAATTCGTTCAAACCCGAAAGCGAACCGTCACCGCCGATCACCACTAACCGGTCGATGCCGTTGGCCAGCAGATTGACGGCGGCCTTCTTTCGGCCGGCGTATTCGCGGAAGTCTTTGGACCGGAAGGTCCCGATGATCGTGCCGCCCTTGCTGAGGGTATTGCCGACATCGTCCCAGTGCAGTTCGCCGATGCCGTCGCCGCCGTCCACCATGCCTTGAAAGCCTTCATAAATGGCGAACACCTCAGCGCCACGGCTCAGCGCGGTGCGTACCACCGCCCGAACGGCAGCGTTCATCCCCTGTGCATCGCCGCCGCTGGTCAGGATTCCGATTCGTTTCCGGACGCTTGGCAGAGCGGGGGAGGCCTGTGTCGTCATGGAGTCCATCCTGCCCCATCAATCTCGCAGGATCAGCGGACTCACTAGCTGGTCAGGCCAAGCCGAGGTATTCCTCCAGAGTGAGGGTGTTTGCCGCATCGAACTTCTTGGCAGCCGTTACCCCGATGTAGCGGAAGTGCCAGGCCTCGTACTCAACTCCGGTGATCTTCAACTTGTTCTTTGGGAAACGCAGAATGAAGCCGTACTCGTGGCAGTGCTTGTGAAGCCATTTGCCGGTGGCCGTGTATTCCATCTGGGCATACCAGACCGTGCCGTCCCAGAGGTCGACGGCCAGTCCAGTCTGGTGTTCGCTGGCCCCAGGAGGGGCGTAGTAGTTGATGTTCTGTGGCTGAGTGCGCTTTGCGGATTCGTAGCTGCTTTTCTGGGCGGCGTAGCTGCGATAACCGCTCATCTTGTGAACCTTGACGGTCACTCCGTCGGCCTTGGCCGCGGCCACCATCTTCGTGAAGGCTGCGGCAGTCTCGGCGGTGAGCCGGTAGGGGCCAGTCGGATTGAGTGGTCCGTAGCTGGCCGAAATCCGGTGCTTCTTCGAGACCACAACGATGCCTTGGACCGTGAATGGTTTGTTCAGTTCGCTGCCAGTGCGGGTGTCTTTCGGAACCGCGGACGGGGAACTGCTGGGCGTCGGGGTAGTGGTGGTGGCTGAACTTTGCGCAGTGCTCGGTACTGCCGACGGGGTTTGCTGCACCCCTGATCCTGCACAGCCAGTGAAGGTCAGTACCGTTGCGGCGGCGAGGATGAGTGGAGAGTGGAACCGCAAGACTCAGCGGCCCCAACGCTTCAGGAAGTCGCGGAAGCGTTTGAACGCTGAATCGTGGTGCTTGTCAGTATGCGTGTTGCTTTGCGTAGCGGTTGGTGCGCTCCAGGATGCAGAAATGCTCGCCTTGACCGTGGCGATCAACTTGGTGATCGAGGGAACGACCGCGCTCACGGTGGGCGTGGTCGAAACCGACGGTGTGGCGGAAGCAGTACCTGTGGTGCAGCCGGAAGGCAAAGCCGTGGCGGTGTTCGACCCGCTGGCCGTCGGCGTGGCCGTCGGGCAGGTTGGGGTCGCCGTCGCCGTAGCCGACGGGCTGGTGGCGGTAGCGGTCGGCGAAGCGGATGTCGGCAAGGTGGCGGTGGGGGAGGCGGTTGGCATCACGGTGACGGTCACGGTCGCGGTCGGTGCGGTTCCAGTTGGAATCGGAACCGGCGCCGCAGTTGCGTCGTTGGGATCTGGGGTGGCCGTGTGTGGAGTGGTCGGATTTGCCGAAGTGGTCGAGGTGTCGGTGCGCTTGGTATGTCCGGGAGCGCTACTCGACTTGCCCTTATTTGACTTGGTTCGGGTGCTGCTGGCCGACGCGGTGCTGGTGGTCTCGCTGCTGCTCGATTCGGTTCCGGTGGCCGTCACCGTCGGCAAAGCGGTGGCGGTCTCGCTGGGCGAGGCGGGTGCCGTGGATTGCGATGGAGTCTCGGTCTGGCCCGGTGAAGCGCTAGCTCCATAAGTGACGGTGACGGTCACCTCGACTTGAGGCCCGCCAGTGGTGGTTACCGGAGTGCTGGCGCGCGGAGGCGCCACGACTACGCCTGCTACTACACAAGCAGCAGCGGCCAACCATGCGTTAGCAGCCCGTGCCATCGTTCCCCCCGACTGCACCGATACCGAACAAAATATCTCGCCCTGACGTTTGGTGACCCCTCACCTTTCAGCCGACCACCGTGGTAGCCGACCAAATTCTCCCGTGCCAGGTTGAGCGTTAGCTGCCTCCAGACATCAGCCCGGATAGCAACTGTTGCCACAATAGTGCCCTAACGGTCGCCTTTAACACCATCCCAGATCTGATGTTTGCAGTTCTTGTAGTGGTTCTTGGTCTGCCATGCCTCAATTGGCCACTGACTGGGCGGGGTGTCACTGGAGCGGGGTGATCGGGCAGGATGAAGCCGTGGCTGCAAAACTTCCGCCCCTGGGTGCAAACCAGGCTATTGCTTCATTGCCAGCTCTTGGCGCGGAGGAACTCCTGCCGGTGTGTGAGTTGCTCTGTCAGGAAGGTTTCACTACCTGGTCGCTGCCGATCGACCGGATCGCCGAACTGCCCGAACTGCTGGCTGCGTTCGGACGGCGGGTGCGGATCGGTGTTCAAGGGGTGACGCAAGTCGCAGAGGTTAGCCAAGCGTCCAAGGCGGGGGCGGCCTTTGCGGGGTCTGTGTGCTACTTGCCCAAGCTGGTTAAGGCGGTGAGTGGTTTTCCGGTGATTCTGGGTGGGTTGACGCCGACCGAATTGCGATCCGGGATCGAAGCTGGCGCAGCCGCCGTCCAGGTAGTGCCCTCCGATGTCTATTTGCCGTTCCACACGCAACTGTTGATCGATCTGATTGGTGACCAGCTGATTGCTGGCGGGTACCTGGACCCAGGCCAGGCGGCGGGATGGCTTGAAGAAGGGGCCATTGGTCTGTGGCCGCAGCAGTTGTTTGACCCGGAATTGGCTTCGGAGCCGAGTTTGAGCCGGCTTCGCGAACATGTCCAGCGGTGGCGTCCCGAGGACTGAGCAGCGGTGGCTCGACTAACGGTCAGTTAGTCCCCCTTTCGGGGGTGTTACTTGCTGGGCCAGGTTCCTTAAGTTAGTCTGAGAATCCACTCAGCTTCCCAGCAGAAAAGTGCCAGATGCAGTATCAGCCGCGTCGCGTCTCCGACTTGGGTGAAGCACCCACCAAGCCGGTTGATGTCGTCGACGATTCTGCTGCCGAGTTGGAATCCGTGCCGCGCCGGGTGGCACATGCTGTCGGGGAGCGGCTCCTGCGACTTAGCGCAGTAGTTGCGGTCGCCCTAGCTGTCTTGGCCACCTCGGGGGTGTTGATCGGCTCCAGCGGAGGCACCGCTGTTGCGCTCGGTTTGCCGTCGAGCTCGGCCTCATCTTCGCTGGGCGGCGGGGATGCGATCCTGACCGGAGTCGGGCTGAAAGCCGACACGGCGAGCGTGCCACTGGCCCTGACTAGGCTGTATGCCAAAGCCTCCCTAAACATTCGGGCTGAAGCTGATGAAAACTCCAAGCTGCTTGGTGAACTGGATGCCGCTAGCGAAGTTGAGGCGACTTCAGAAGTTAAGAACAGCTATCGCCGGATTGTCTTCAAGGACGATTACGGGTGGGTATTGGCTGACGAACTGAGTGATTCGGCCAGCGCTGCGCTGCCGGCAGGCACCACCATGGCCCGGTGCTCTCGAGGTGCGGCTGTGGAGAAGAACCTTCGCAAGGGCACGGTATTCATCTATCGCTCGGTGTGTGACCTGTTTTCAGCCGTCAACTCTTTCGGTGGCTGGCGCGCTGGCGGTATGCAGTTCCACAAGAACGGTCGAGCCCTCGACATCATGATCACTCAAGGCAAAGAGAGTGCCCTGGGCTGGCGGATCGCGAAGTACCTCATTGCGCACGCCAGCGTTTTCAAGATTGATCACGTGATCTTCGAACAAAAGATCTGGACGCCGAGCAGTCCCACCTGGACGAAGATGGCGAATCGTGGCTCAGCTACTGCCAACCATATGGATCATGTGCACGTCGCGATCAAGTGACTCTCGTGGTGGTCTCTTTCTGACTGAAGCCGGTTAGGCTGTCGGCCGTGAGCCGGGTCAAGCTGATCGAAAACCGCACCAACGTTCCAGTCCCCGAATGGGAGGAACTGGCTCATGCCGCCTGGCCGGGTTGGGTTCCGCTCCAACTGTCTGCGTGGTTTGGCGGGGCGAACTTCACTCTCTTCGTACTCGGCCTAGCTGGGCAACTCGTTGCCGCTTGGGCCCACTTGCCTTGGCTGGGCCTGGTTGCCTGGGTGGTGCCAGCTCTGTCGGACTGGCTGTCCACTCGGGCTGACGTGTCCACCAGCCGGATGCTTGATCGCGTCGGTCTGCGCCCGCAGGCTCGGGCGCTGCTGCGCAGCATGCTCTTCGCTGGCGTAATTCTTGCCTCAGGGCTGCCGAGCGCGATGAATGCTGGCTTGGCTTATCTGAGTGTCGTGGTGGCGGTGCAATTGGCCTGGTTTGTCCAGCCAACACTGGCAGTTTGGGTGGCCCGAGTAGCGCCACCGCTGCCGTACCAGCCCGGTTCGGCGGTCCAATTGCCGCTGATTCGGCGTTACGGCTCGGTCTATGCCCGTGGTATTGGTGCCCCAGCGATCTTGTTCGGAGTCGAATTGGTGGCTGTGGTCGACGCGGTGCTGTTTGCACGGTTGCAGCCGGAGTCGATCCTGACCTTGCTCGGGCTTTCCGTGGCAGGTGCTGCGTTAGAGACGGCGTTGATCTACCTGGGGTGGACGGCTTGGCAAGCCAATACGGCGCATCGTGACGCAAAGGACTTGGCCAAGAAACTCCACGACAAGCTGGCTGAAGTGACCCCGGCATTCGCGGTGTACCTGGGTGGAGCGGCGCAGACCGAGGAAGTCGCCAATCAGTGGCTGTCTCGCTTTGCTGACACCGAAGCCGAGGGGATCGTTTTGGTTCGTCAGGCCAGTCGCCTGGCTGGGTTGGATTTGAGTCCCCATCCAGTGATTTATGTTCCAGCAGCCAAGGATCTTCGACATCTGATGTCGTTGGGGATCACCACGGTGTTCTATGTGGATTGGGCAGAGCAGAATGCCGCCCTGCAACAAGATCCGGGCCTGCAGCATGTCATGTTGATTTCCGGAGAGTCGGACCAGGCCGACAGCGTCAGCAACCTGGTCCGGGGTTTTGACGAGGTCTGGGTGCCTGGACCAGCCGCGATCCAGCGGTACGCCGCCGCAGGAATCGACACCGAAAAGTTCGTCATGGTCGGGCGTTCGCAGAGCCCGGGTGAGCGTCCGGTCAATGCCGAATCGCCGGTCGTGCTCTACGCACCCACCTGGGAGGGAGCACCGGGTGAACCTTCCTACACATCGCTGGACCGAATGGGAGTTCGTCTGATTCGCCGCCTAGTGCGCACCTACCCACACGCGCGGGTGTGGTTCCGACCTGATCCCGCCAGTGGCAGCCACCGCGCCACCATGCTCACCGCAGCCACCGAGATCGCAACCGTGTTGCGGACGGCCAGCAAAGGCCATCAAGTGGTCGGAGTAGACGGCCCCAGTCTGACTGAGTGCTTTGAGAAGGCAGATCTGCTGATCGGCGATGTCTCCGGCCTCGAAGCCGATTTCCTGATAACCGGACGGCCAGTCATAACCTGCAACGCAACTAGCCTTTCAGAGCAGGCTTTCGTGGCGAAGTACCCCACTCAGGCCGCCAGCTATCTGGTAGACGCCAAACTGGAGACGTTGGCAGATGCCATGGAGCAGGCGTTGGGTGCCGATCCGCTCGCACCGGCCAGGGCTGCGATGCGGGCTCACCTGTTCGCGACGGTCGACTCGTCGGAATTCTTGGAAAATGTGTCGCGGTTGTGTTTGTCGGCTGAAGATGGCGACGCTGCAGAGCCGTTCTGACAGGCTCTGGTGCCACTGGCCGGTGTGGCCCAAGTCGGCTGGCTAGGCTGTCGGCATGACCACACCGGTTGACCCCACCACCACCGAAGCCTGGGCCACCTTGGCCAAGCTAGCTGCCGAGCTCAAACCCGATCTGCGGGGCTGGTTCGCCGAAGATCCCGGACGTGCCGAGAGGCTCAGTCTTACTGCTGGCGAACTCTTTGTTGACTTGTCGAAGAACCTGGTCACCGACGAGGTCTTGGCCGCTCTGGTCGAACTGGCCAGGCAGGTCGGCTTGCCGGCTCGCCGTGACGCCATGTTCGCTGGCGAGCGAATCAACGTCACGGAGAACCGCTCGGTTTTGCACACCGCGTTGCGGCGTCCGCGTACCGACCATTTGGTGGTGGAGGGTGTGGACGTAGTTGCCGAGGTGCACCAGGTGCTTGAGGCGGTCTACGCCTTTGCTGAGAAGGTCCGTAGTGGCGAATGGAAAGGGGTCACCGGCAAGCCGATAGCCACGGTGGTCAACATCGGAATCGGTGGCTCCGACCTGGGTCCGGTGATGGCCTATGAAGCGCTCAAGCCATATCTGCAACCAGGACTGGAATGTCGCTTCATCTCGAATATTGACCCAAGTGATGTGGCCGAGACCACGGCCGGATTGGATCCGGAAACCACCCTTTTCATCATCGCGTCAAAGACGTTCACGACCTTGGAAACCTTGACAAACGCGAGGCTGGCTCGCGATTGGTTGCTGGCTGAGTTGCGACGCACCGGCGCCATTGAAGCCAGTGAGGACGCAGCGAAAGCCGCGATCGGCAAGCATTTCGTGGCAGTCTCCACTGCGTTAGACAAAGTGGCCGCGTTCGGTATCGACCCGGCTAACGCGTTTGGCTTCTGGGATTGGGTGGGCGGCCGGTACTCAGTTGATTCGGCGGTGGGCACGGTGCTGGCAGTGGCCATCGGGCCGAAGAACTTCGCCGACTTCCTGGATGGCTTCCATACCATCGACCGGCACTTCGTCGAGGCCGAATTGAGTCAAAACCTACCCGTGCTGATGGGGTTATTGAACATCTGGTACGTCAATTTCCTCGGCGCATCCAGCCATGTTGTGCTGCCCTATGCGCAGTCGCTGCATCGTTTTGCCGCCTACCTGCAACAGCTCACCATGGAATCGAATGGCAAGGGCGTTCGTAGTGACGGGCAGCCGGTAACCACCGCCACCGGGGAGATCTTCTGGGGTGAGCCTGGCACGAATGGTCAGCATGCCTTCTACCAACTAATTCATCAGGGCACTCGACTGGTACCAGCCGATTTCATTGCGGTGGCGACCCCGGCCTACCCGATCGTCGACGGCCAAGCCGATGTTCATGAGCTATTCCTGGCCAACTTCTTCGCCCAGACCAAAGCACTGGCCTTCGGTAAAACTGCGGCTGAAGTGCAAGCTGAAGGCACTGCCGCAGCAATCGTGCCAGCCCGAGTCTTCCCGGGAAACCGACCGTCCACCTCAATCATGGCGGCGGCCATGACTCCGGCAGTGGTTGGTCAGCTAATCGCCCTCTACGAACACATCACCTTCACGCAGGGGGTGGTGTGGGGAATTAACAGCTTCGACCAATGGGGCGTCGAACTGGGCAAACAGCTTGCCCTGCAGATTGCGCCGGCAGTGGCGGGCGATGCCGCTGCGCTGGCTGCGCAGGATCCGTCCACCAAGTCGTTGGTTGGCTACTACCTGAAGAGCCGCGTTCGCGACTAAGGCGGTTCGGCTTGGACGCCACAGTTGCACTAAGCTCGCACAGGCGGCTTGGGTAGCCAAGCCCCGTCAGCGTGGATCGTCGATCCGATGGGAGCCTGCGCAGGCATGAGTGCGACCGAACTGGCCGAGCAATACGGCCTGCACCGGGTCGGTGGCCGGCCCGGAGTTCGGGCCTACCTGACCGAAGTCTGGGAACGCCGCGACTTCATCACCACCATGGGCTCCTATCGAATGGCCCTACAGACCCAGCAGGCCCGATTCGGCGCCGCTTGGTTGGTGCTGAAGCCAGCCCTGAATGCCCTGATCTATGGCCTCATTTTTGGCGTGCTTCAGGGCGGTAATCGGCCACCCGACTATGCCGCCTATGTGGTCAGTGGCGTCTTCTTGTTCGAGTTCTTCTCGGGGTGCTTCTCCCAGGGTGCTCGGGCAATCACCGCAAACCGGCTACTGGTGCAGTCGTTGGCTTTCCCAAGAATCGTGTTGCCGTTGTCGGTGGTGGTCGAACAGTTCAACACCTTGATGATGTCGCTAGTGGTGATGGTCACCATCTTGATCTTCATGGGGCACCTGCCGACTTGGAACTGGCTGTTGATGATTCCGCTGTTGGTGCTGTTCACGATGTTCAACACCGGAGTGACGCTATTTGCGGCCCGCTTGACGGTGCACTTTCGTGATCTCACCCAGATCCTGCCGTTCATCTCCCGGATCTTGTTCTATACCTCCGGTGCGCTATTTGACGTAAACAGCATCTTTCGCGCGCACCCGTGGGTGGTTGAGCTTTACAACTGGCATCCGCTCTACCAAGTGCTGGCGCTAGCCCGGTCGCTGTTGATGGCGAATGTGGCTGTTAACCCCATGTATTGGCTCTATCTAGGCCTGTGGGCCGTGGTTGCACTAGTCGGAGGCTTCCTATTCTTCTGGGTTGCCGAGGAGCGCTATGGACGCGATTGAGCACAAGCCCGTAGTCGTAGTTGACGAGCTTCACGTTGAGTACAAGGTCTATGCCAGTGGCAAGGCAGTGAATCCAAACATCCGTTCGCTGCGGCGAGCTACCCGCGGCATGCGCACCGTGCACGCCCTAAAAGGCGTGTCATTCGTGGCCTATGGCAACGAATCGATCGGCGTAATCGGCACCAACGGTTCTGGCAAGTCAACTTTGATGCGGGCCATGGTGGGCCTGACTCCAGCCACTTCAGGCGCGGTCTACGCCGCGTCGCGTCCCAATCTTTTGGGAGTCGGCGCGGCACTGCTTCCCGATCTGTCGGGGGATCGCAACATCGTGTTGGGCGCTCTGGCCTTGGGAGTAAAGAAGGAAGACATCCCCGAAATGCGTGAGCAGGTTAAAGAGTTCACCGAACTCGGAGACTTCCTTGATCTGCCGATGCGCACCTACTCCTCCGGAATGCAGGCCAGGTTGAAGTTCGCGATCGCGGCGACCCAGCAGCATGACATTCTGATTGTCGACGAAGCCTTGGCGGTAGGCGACAAGAAGTTCCAAGCTCGTAGCGAGGCCCGGATTCGGGAGATTCGCGATAATGCTGGCACGGTCTTCTTGGTGTCGCACTCGATGAAATCTATTAGAGACACCTGCGACCGCACGATCTGGCTCAACAAGGGTGAAATGGTGATGGACGGACCGACCGAAGAGGTCGTCACCGCCTACGAAGAATCTCGCTGACTGTTGCTACGTGGTCGCTTCCGGACCAGCCCTTGAATCCCGCCTTCGTGCGGTCGCGCGCATAGTCGGAAAAGTCGTCCCAACAGATGGTTTTAGCATCTCCAGGTGGTTGGCACATTGATAGTGTCACGGCCGTACCGCGATGGAGGGGTTAGTAATGAGCTTAGCTACGCGTAATCCGCAGTTCCGCTATGCACTGGCTATTTTGGTGCTGCCGTTAGTGGCGGCGCCAATGTTGCCGTCCAGTGGCCAAAGCCAGGCAGTTCCAGAGCCGCTTGCAGTCAGCGCGGAAGCGGCGGCCGAAGTGCCCGCAGTAATCGTTAATCAGGTGGGGTCTCACACCAAGTCGGGTTGCCAGTTCACGATGAGGGGCACGGGTCGGGCCACTGGGGATCCGAAACTAGAAGTCACCGATGAGATCGATTACGACGCAGAAAGCTGCACTCGCACCTACTCGAAGACGGTCTATTCGGCCACCTCGGGCCCAGGCTGGGCCAAGGCCGTGCTGCAACAGGTCAGTGGTGATTCGGCGGCAACCACCCTCGCAGCGATTCCTTCGAAGACCTATCGAGGTGCGCTCTATGCCACTTTGAAAGATCCAGTTGCGTTGACGGTTACTGAGACCGATGCGGTGTTGGAATGGACGGCCACATCAAGCTCGGTGAAATCCTATTCCGGCTCGGGGAAATGGTCGTGGTTGACTGCCACCGGTTGGAAAAAGACCGGCGGTTCAGTAAGCCAAGGGCGCACCAACTCCTCGGTGGTGTGGACCAATACCACCGGCAGGTTCAGCAACGGCGTCTTCTGCAAGGTACTTCTCGGTGGGTTCGGTGCCACGACCTACGCCGACCATGCCAAGACTCGGTTTGAGGGAAAGTCCGGCGGCGGCTATGCCTGGTCGGCCACGGTAAACAAATCCGGTGGCTGTGCCGGCATGCTGCACGTGAAGACCTATCTGATCAAGCCCTGATTACGAACCGCCAAGGGTAAGGAAGCTTTCGGGTGTACTGAGGCGGTCACGGTCTGGTGCGTCAACGTGCGAAAATGGCCGACGTGCTGTCTTTGCCATCCCTGTTGAGTGCCCGCGTAGCCGAAGTGGCTGGAGTTGACCCGGAGTTACGCCCGGCGACCCGTCCCCAGTTCGGTCATTTCCAGACCAATGTTGCTTTGCGGTTGGCTAACGCTGCGGGGCGTCCACCGCGAGAGATAGCCGCTGAACTGGTGGCGAAGATCGCGGTGGCTGACCTCTGCGAACCATTGGAAATCGCTGGGCCAGGCTTCATCAACCTGCGGATCAAGGCCGACGTGTTGGCTCGGGTTGCCAACGAGGTGCTGGCAGATCCTTGGGCCGGAATAGCGCGGGTCGAGCAGCCACAGACAGTGGTCATCGACTATTCCTCGCCGAATGTGGCCAAGCAGATGCATGTGGGACATCTCCGTTCGACCATCATTGGAGATTGCTTCACCCGAGTGTTGCGCATCCAAGGGCATACTGTCGTGCCGCAGAACCACATCGGTGACTGGGGTCGCCAGTTCGGCATGCTGGTCGAACAGATCCTTGATGAAGGCCTAGCGGTAGCCGCGTTGGACTTGCCCGGTGCTGAGGCTTTGTATCAGCGGGCTAACACCCACTTGAAAGAGTCTGAGGAATTCGCTGATCGCGCTCGGGAGCGGGTGGTGAAGCTCCAAAGTGGGGACGCCGAGACCCTCGCCATTTGGCAGCAGTTGATCGACGTTTCGCTGGCCGGTTTCAACGCCACCTACGCTCGAATGAATGTGCTGCTGACCAATGCTGATCTGGCTGGGGAGTCGCTCTACAACGCCGACCTGCCGGTAGTGGCCGAAGACCTAGAGGCCCGCGGTATCGCCAAGGTTGATGACGGAGCGCTTGTGGTCTTTGTTGAGGGGCAAGCTACTCCAGCGATCATCCGCAACGCTGCTGGCGGGTTCGGCTACACCTGCACTGACCTGGCTGCAATCCGCTATCGGATCGGCAAGTTGGCCGCGAACCGGCTGATCTACGTGGTCGGCTCACCGCAGGAATACCACTTCCAGCAGGTCTTTGCCGTGGCCAGGCTGGCCGGTTATCTGCCGGAATCGGTGACTGCGGAGTTCGTTGGGTTCGGGCAGGTGCTAGGGGCCGACGGCAAGAAGTTTTCCACCCGCGAAGGCACTGCAGTCACGTTGAACTCGCTGCTAGATGCGGCTGAGGAGCAGGCGGCGCCGTCCATCGCCTTGGCCGCGATCAAGTACGCCGATTTGTCCAGCGGTTTACAGAAGGACTACACCTTCGACGCCGAACGAATGGTGGGCACCCACGGGGACACCGGTCCCTACCTGCAGTACGCCCACGCCCGTGCCAACCGAATCCTGGTAAAGGCCGATGCTGAGGGCATCGCCTACGGCGAGATTGGGACGTTGACCGAGCCAGCCGAACATCAGGTGGCGCTGCTCTTGAGTCGCTTCGGTGAAGCGGTGGCCGCAGTCGGTGAGACGCTGCAGCCCCATCGTCTGTGCGGATACCTCTACGAACTGGCCACCGCATTGAGCGTGTTTTACGAACAGTGCCCGGTGCTGACCAGCGAGGGTGAGGTACGCGCCTCCCGGTTGGCGCTATGCGCGGCCACCAAGAAGGTGCTGGCCAGTGGGCTGGATCTACTTGGCATTGAGGCGCCGGAGCGGATGTAGGTGGCAGGCGTTTCAGGCGCCGCAGCTGACTCGTCGGTCAGCAACCAGTTGAAGCTCGGCTGATCAGGGTGGTCGAAGCCCGTCTTGGCCCCGACCACCCCGGCTCAGTTCTTCAGATCAGTTCGTCGAGGTGCTGGCTAGGCGGGCGCTGAACTTGCGGTAGACCATCGCCTGATAGCCGATCACCGCCGGAATTGCGATGCAGGCCACCAGTAGCATCACCGTCAGCGTGGGCGTTGATGAGGATCCCAGGGCGATGGTGGTGCTGAAGGCGGCCGAAACATCAACTCCGTCCAATTTGATCGGCAACAGCTTTGGGAAGACCGACGCGAAGATCAACACCACTGCGCCGGCGGTCACCAAACTGGTGAGCACAAACGCCAAGCCGTCTCGACCGGTACGGGTGGCCGGTACCAGGCCGATCAGGGCAGCTGCGGCGATCGCCACCAGCACCCAACTCCAGGCTGGTCCGCGAGCAATCTGGGTCCAGATCGCCCAGGTCGCCCCAACTCCGATCATCAGTGGGGCCAAGGTGCGGGCAAGGCCCATGCTGCGCCGATGCAGATCGCCAGTAGTGCGCAGCGCCAGAAACACTGCGCCATGCATCGCGAACAGTCCCACCAAGGTGAATCCAGTGAGTAGCGCATACGGATTCAGTGCGCTCACCAGAACCGAAAGGCTCGGGCTGGGCACCAGGGTGGAGGCGGCCAGATCGGCCTGCCCATTGGTGATCACCAGGTTGGCGAACAAAGCGTGGGCATCGATTCCCATCACCAAGTTTCCGAATGCTGCACCCCAGAGCAACACGGCAAGCAGCGAGGTGATCGCGATCACCAGATCCCAGCCGCGACGCCAGCGGGCGGGGGAGGTCTTGCCCCGAAACTCGAAGGCGACGCCGCGGGCAATTAGTGACAGCAGAATCAGCACCACTGGCAGGTAAAGCATTGACAGCATCGTGGCGTACCAGACCGGGAACGCGGCGAACATCATGCCGCCAGCGGCGATCAGCCAGACCTGGTTGCCGTCCCACACTGGGCCGATTGAGTTGATCATGGTGCGCCGGTCGGCCTCGCTGCGACCCAAGAACGGCAGCAGCATGCCCACTCCGAAGTCAAAACCTTCGAGCACCAAATAGCCGATCCAGAGCAGTCCGACAATGCCGAACCAGGCGATTTGCAGAGTGGAATATCTTGCCGAAAAGTCGGTCAGCCGCCGCCAGCGTTCGTCACTGCCGCGGTACCAGATTGTCTGCATCACCGCGACGATCGACGCCAAGCCGATGGTAAGCGGGACGAAGACGAAGTGATACAGCGAGGTGATCGCGAATTGCCATCGCGCCAGATCTAGAGCGCTCATCTCGACTCTCCTGAGTGTTCCAGGCCGGCCGATTGCCGGGCCTGGCTGTCAGGGTAGAAAGTCGTCGCGGGGCCGTCTGGAACCCTAGTCACACACTGATGTCAGGTCTGTCTCAGGCGGGTAAGACGTAGAAGTAGATCAGTAGGTAGTGCAGCGTCGCGGCCACGACCACTAACAGATGCCACAATTCGTGGAAGCCGAAGACTCCAGGCCGGGGGTTTGGCTTTTCGATCACGAAGATCACGAAGCCGATGCTGTAAACCAACCCGCCGGCGGCCATCAACACCATCGCCCCAGTGGGGATGCTCACCGCGGCTCCCAAGAGGAGTACGGTCATCCAGCCGAGCGCGATGTAGAGGGTGTTGGTGATGTACTTGGGCACCCTCCGCCACACAGAGCGCAGCACGATGCCGAGAATGGCGATCGTCCAGAACCCACCGAGAAGGACCAAGCCGTAGGTGTTGCAGAACAGCACCAGCACCATCGGCGTCACTGAGCCGGCGATCAGAAAGAACACTGAGTCGTAGTCAAGGGTGCGCAGCACTTCGTTCACCCGGGGACTGCCATTAATGCCGTGGTGTAGGGCGCTGGCCACGAACAGAGTTACCAGCGAAAGCCCATAAATTGAGATGCCAACGATCTTCAGTGGGTCGCCTTGAATGCTGGCCTGGGTAATCACCAGCCCCGCTCCGACTAGGGCGAAGCAGGCGCCGGCTAGATGTGCCGCGGTGTTGAACCGTTCATCAGTCACGTGGACGCTGCCGTCCCGACTTAGTGGGGTCGTTTCCATGGGTTACCTTCCCCGCAACGACCGATCCCTGGGGTTCCGGGGAATGGTCGTGAGCAGCTATCAGTGATTCTAGTCAGTTGCTCTGTGTGGATCCGATGGGCTGAATGTGACCTTGGTTCCAGAACTGGGTGCGCCGTGTTGCCTAGCGTGGCTGGCACCGGCATCGAACGCCGGCTCTATCCAGGAGGATTTCATGGCGTACTTCATCGACACTCACAATCAGAAGAACGGCACCTACCCGGCCGGGATCGACGTCCCCGGGTTGGCTGCGTTCCTTCCCGGGTTCTTGCAGGCCTGCGCTCAAGAAGGGGTGGCAGTGCAAACCGGCTATGTGAACCTGGCCGAAGGCAAGATCACCTGCATTACCACGGGTCCGGACGCCGAAGCCGTGCGGCGAGCGCACCTGGCAGTGGGCTACGTGCCTGACCCGGAGATCACCGAAGTGAGCACGATCTCGCCCGCTGATCTGTTCTTTCCCACTCCGGGCGCCTGACCGGCGCGCAGTGCCAGCATGGGGGGCGTGGTAGATCAAAGGCGCGTCACAGTTGCTGAAGGCTTTCCCTTTCTAGCCAATGCCTCGGCCGTCACCCAGGCATTGGTTAGTTCATTGCCGGTGCGGTTGGTTGAGCCACGTAATCCGGTGCTTCGCCGCGGTGACGCCGTTGATGGAGTGTTTTTGGTGGTCGGTGGGTCGCTGCGGGTGTTCTACATCGCGGCGGACGGGCACGAGGCCACGTTGTATCGGGTCCGCCCAGGGCAGACCTGCATCCTGGCGCTGACGGCCGCCTTCCGAAGTGAGCCGTATCCGGCCTGGGTAGAGACCGAGGACGCCACTTTGGCCTATGTCTTGGTGCCGGGGGAGATGTTCGCTCGGCTCTACGATGCCGAGCCAAGTTTTCGCAGCTTCGTGTTCGAAGTGCTCTCTGGACGAGTGTTCGAGTTGATGTCGACGCTAGAGGAACTGGGCTCGCTGCGGGTGGAACAGCGCCTGGCTGCGTTTCTGCTGGACGCTGCGGGCGCTGGCGATGAAGTCGTGATGAGTCAGGCTCGCTTGGCCGCTCACCTTGGCACCGCCAGAGAAGTGGTATTTCGTGCCTTGCGGACCATGTCTGAGGCGGGTCTGGTGACCACTTCACGGGGTCGGGTGCGGCTGAATGACGCGGCGGGCCTGCGTCGTTTGCACCAGCTGGGCTGAGTCTGTCCGCGGACAGCGGCCACAATGCGGCCAAAGCCAAGCTGTGCTGAATTCAAAGAGTCCTCCAAATGGGGGACACTATTTCGTGAATAGCGTTCACCGGGCGTCCTGGGCCCTCGCTAATGAATAAATTGTCCCCCTTTTGGGTGACTTTATGAATCTAGGTCAAAGCGCCCCTGACTAGGGGCGGAGGGCGGAACCTAAGAAGAGTTGCGGATTTATCTGAATATGGTCACCGGGCGGTATTTGCAGGTGTTAGCATTTCAAATGAGCAGGGATGCTACCCAAACGATGGGCGAGCTTCCGTGGTCAGATATCTAACGGCTACCCAACGAGGAGAAAGAATCATGAGGCAGACAATCGCACGAATCGTGAGTGACCTGCGCCGGCGTCGTAGCGAGGAGGCGGGCTTCTCGTTGATTGAACTCATCGTTGTGGTCGCCATCCTGGGCATCTTGGTCGCTGTGGCGGTCCCGGTGTTCGGCAACATTCAGGCCACAGCACGACTAAACGCCGTCAAGGCTGTAGCTGCCAACGGGGCAACCCAGGCAACAGCACAGTTGGCAAACAGCGCCACGCCAACGTTGATCGCGAGTGGCGACACCAAGATCACGGTTGGCTGGGGCAATGCAGCAGGTACTACCGGCACCGCGCCGACCACCATCGACACAGTGTGTGTGTGGGCCAGCTACTCCGGTGATACCGCCGCGACCGCGACCTCTGGTCCAGGTTGTTAGTGGCGAAGCTCTAAATCTGTTCAGTTGTTTGGCTGGGGCCGGGGGAATCCTGGTCCCAGCCATGTCATGTCAGCGTTGAGGAGGTGAGCGCGATGATGCGTCGAATCAAGTCCCTGAGCTTCGGTAGAGATGAAGCCGGGGTGAGCTTGGTCGAGATCGTGATCGCGATGTTCATCCTCGCGCTGATGTCGGTGTCGGTGTTGCCGCTGCTGATCGGTGGTGTGCAAACGAGTGTGGTGAATAGCGGTGGGGTGGCCGCCAACGGTCTTGCTGAATCACAGTTGGTCTCATTGCAGACGGAGTTCCCAAACTCAGCAGACTCCTCCTGTTCGCAGGTTGCGCTCAAGGCGGCCAAAGGGATCGCCGACCCGTCCAGCGGCGCCACCGCTGATATTGAAGTCGGCGCGTGCCCAACGACCTACCCCGGCGTTGTTTCAGTCACCGTCCTGGGCTATCGGCCTGGCTCGGCCACGCCAGTGGTGACACTCAACTCAGCAATCTTGGTGACATCAGCATGATCAAGTTCTCGAAGCGTCCGAGCACCGATGGCGAGGCGGGCATCTCCTTGGTTGAAGTGATCATGTACTCCGCGCTCACCGTGTTAGTGCTCACTGTCGTCGGTGGAATGTTCTATGCCGGCTTCCAGGCACAAGCCACTGCCCTTGAGCGGGACACTGCTACTGGCGCCGCGCAGGTGGTGTCCACCTCGCTCCAATCCGGGATCGGTAATGCCAGTGACGTCTTGGTCTCCGGTGGCGGCACCATGGTGCAGGCACGTGTTGCCAACGGCACCGCCACTGATTCGCAGCCTTGGCAGTGTGTGGCCTGGGTGCTCACCCCGAACGGTGATGTGGTCTACAACAGCTCCTCAACGGCGATCACGTCTACTGACTATTCAACTTGGCCGGTGTTGGGTACTGGAGCTACCGGGTCGTTCAGCCTCAGTTCGAATACGGTGGCGTACTCGCTGTCCTTCACCACCGGCAAGGCCACCGTGCCCGTCGCGGGATCGGTCACCGCCAATGCCGTTGGATCTGGGGAGCCGTCATCATGTTGGTGAAACCCGCCAAGCGCGACGATCAAGGTTCGGCACTGGTCTCGGTGCTGGTGATGATGCTGGTCCTGACGCTTTTCGCCCTCACTCTGGCAGCCATCATTACCAACACCACCACGGGCCTATCAAGTGGTCGCGAGACGGCCCAGGCTCGAGCCGCAGCCGATGCCGGCATTGTCGCGGCGCTGGCGTCCTTCAAACAGGCTGAGGACTGCACTGGAACTGTCGCCTCGACCACCGCTCCGATCTACTCGGTGACTTGTTCAACCGACACCACGGATCCCACTCAGCCTCGAGTCACGTTCACCTCCATCGGCGCCAGCGCAGCCGGAGCCCACATCACGGTTCAATCGGTGTGGACCTACACCACTAGCCAGAGCTATGACACCAACGTGGGACAGCTCACTTTCTTCCAGCCCGTGGACTTGCCGGCGGCGAATACGGTCGCGTCCAGCACCTCAGACCCGGCGCGGGTGACCGTCGCAAGCGGCAATTTCACCTGCAGAACCGCAATGGCCGCCAATGTGGTGGTGGAAGGCGATTTCTACGCCAACAACGGGTGTTCGATCGCCGGGTGGGTGAAGGTCAAGGGCGATGCGGTGATCAATGCCGGCGGTCGAGTCCGGGGCAGTGTGACGACGGCTGGAAGTGGCTATGTCAACGGCGAGGTTGGCGGCGATTTGACCACAAAGAGCTGGGTCTGGGTTGACACCGGAGGAACGGTGACGGGGTCGGTGTCCAGCGCCAGCACTGAGCGCGCTTGGATTTACGGCACGGTTGGCGCAGATGTTGGGGTGAACGGTGCCATCAACACGAGCGCAAATTCCGCCATCGGTGGCAATGTCACCGCGGCGGGCGGCGACTACGCAGATCTCTCCGGGACGATCGGTGGATATCTGCAGACCGCCGGCTATGCGTATCTGCGTTACAACTCCACCATCGGCGGGAATTTGAGCGCTGCTGGCAGTAACCGCACCTACATCTACGGCACGGTAAAGGGTGATGTGGCTGCGGGTGGAACGGTCTATGTCGACTACAGCGGCAACGTTTCCGGGAATCTGATTGCTGCGGGCACCGAACGCACCGACATCTACGGCAAGGTCGGCGGATTCCTGAAGTCTGCAGGTGCGGTCACGTTGTACTACAACGCCACCATCGGCAAGTATTTAACCACCGCGGGTACGAACCAGACTCTTATCTACAGCGCTGTCGGCGGCGATGTGACTAGTCGCGGCACTGTGTATGTCGACTACAACGGCGTGATTTCCGGAAGCGTCACCTCGGCAAGCACTGGGACCAGCAGCGTCTACGGCAGAGTGTCTGGGGACTTCTCGGTGACCGGCGTGGTGTTTGTCGACTACAACGGTGTGGTGAAAGGGAACCTCAATGCCGCTAGCACTGGAACCACCAATATCTATGGAACCATCGGCGGGAACGTCAACTCCGGTGGCAGTGTCACCTTCCCGAACGGATCCATTGGCGGAAACGTCACGCTGCCTAGGACAAGCAACTTCACCCCGTCCAATGCCCGCCAGCGAGTCGGCGGTTTGGTGATCCAAGGTCAGGGTCCCGCGACACAGACCGCGCCCACAGTGACGGTGACTTTCGAAACGTTGCCGCAGGTTGTCAGCCCGGCTAGCCCAACCATCCCGATCTGGCAGGATTATGGATTCGCGCAAACAGACTGGTCTGGTTACGACATGGTGGTCCTGGCCAGGGGCAGTAGTTGGTGTTCAAACAGGAACTGGGCCAGCAATCTGAGTGAGTTCACAGCCGACACCGTGGTGGATGCCACTGCTTGCCAGTATGGACTCACTCAGCATCCGGCATCGATGGTGACAGTCGCCATCAAGGCGAAGGTGGCGGTGATTTCGACAGAAGTTGACCTTCAGAACGTCACCTTCAACCAGGCCAGTGGTGCCAGCGCAAACCTGTGGTTCATCGTGCCGTCGGATCGCAAAGCAGTGAAAAACTACTCCGGCGTGACCGAGGGGAATGGGAACATCTATTTGAACTCCAGCAACCTCAACGTCCCCACGATGCTCTACACGCCAAGGAACATCTCCTACACCAGCAGCACCTTCACCGGATCGATGTATGCAAACGACATCCAGCCTTATGGGACACCGGGTGGCATCACCGCAGCGCCGATGAAATTCCCGATCGAAATCTTCGATTCGACCGGTTCAGGGACCGTCACTCCGGGTGTCTTCAGCATGAGCCTAGACTCGCAGCGGGAGGTCAGATGAACACTTTGCTGATCGTCTTCGCGGGCCTGTTCGGGCTGGCGGTGGGCTCCTTCGTTAACGTCGTGGCCTACCGGGTGCCAGCTGGCAGGTCGTTGTTGACGCCGAGTAGTTGCCCATCCTGTGGCGCACCAATTCGGGCCTGGCAGAACATTCCCGTGGCGAGTTGGCTTTTGCTACGTGGACGTTGTGCAAGTTGTCGCGAGCCCATCTCTGCGCGTTACCCGCTCGTCGAGGCAGTGACGGGTGCTTTCTTTGCCCTCCTCGCTTGGTACGTGCCGGCAGTGCTGGGGCTGTCCGGTATTCCTGCGGTGCTGGTCTGGTTGGCGTTCGCCTGGTTTGCAGCGGCCAGTTGCGCGTTGGTGTTGATTGACCTAGACACCCGCAGGCTGCCGAACGTAATCGTGCTGCCTAGCTATGTCGTGGGGTTGTTGTTGTTTAGCTTGGCGTGCGTCTTCGGCGCGGATTGGTGGTCGTTACTCCGGGCCGTGGTAGGCATGGTTGCGATGTACTTTGCGTACGGCCTGATTCGTTTGATCCGCCCAGATGGAATGGGTGGCGGTGACGTGAAGCTGGCCGGTGTGGCTGGCTTGTTCTTGGGCTGGCTCGGCTGGGGTTCGCTAGGTGTTGGCTGGTTGGCCGCCTTCTTGTTGGGCGGGGTGTTTGGAATTGCCTTGATTGTTGGTGGTCGGGCGCGGCGGGACACAGCTGTTCCGTTTGGGCCTTGGCTGTTGGCCGGGGCTTGGGTAGGAATCTGGTTCGGTGGTTGGATCTGGCATTCCTACGCCGCGCTGACCGGGCTGGCGTGAGCGGAAGGATTTTGGCATGACGGGAAGGCTGATCGGTCTTGAACTTGCCGAGGAAAGCGTCCGCGCAGTCGAGGTGACTGGCGGACGCGAGCCAATGCTGGTGGCTGCCGGTGAGGTGCTGCTGCCGAGCGGGGCTGCGCGGGATTCTGAGGTGCTGGACGTCGACGCAGTCGCCATGGCGCTCACCCAACTATGGGTGCAATCGAAATTCAAGAGCCGCAAGGTGGTGTTGTCGGTGGCCAGTCGACGGCTACTGGTTCGTGAATACACAGCGCCCAACCTTCCGCCGGATCAACTGAAGGCAGCACTGCCCTACGAAGCGCAGGACCTGTTGCCGGTGCCCGCAGACCAAGCGGTCTTGGACTTCTATCCGCTGGAGATCGAGGGCAAACAGGCCAAAGGTCTGTTGGTTGCTGGCGCGGCCGAAGGCATCGAAGGCATGATCGCCGCGGTACGCAAGGCGAAACTTTGGGTGGCTGATGTCGATTTTCTGCCGTTTGGGTTGGCGCGAGTCGTGGGCAGGGTAATCGCCGCGGGGTTTGGCCCAGTGGCTGTGGCTGCAATCGGTGAACACACCACAAGCTTTGTAGTGGCCACCGACGGCATCCCGCAATATGCCCGGATCATTCCGGTGGATGTAATGGCCGGGTTGCACGCCACGATGGCGGCAAGGGGCGAGTTTGGTGAGGCCGGTCCGGCCGCGACCGCGCGCCGGGCAAGTTCGGACGCAGCGCCCGGGCTGGATCCGTCCGTGCAAGATTTGGTCGGTCGGCTTCGAGATACGTTGAATTTCTGCAGACGAAACGGGCAAAGACTCTCGCCGCGGAAGTTGTACATCACAGGTGCGTTGGCGTTGGTGCCTGAGGTCCAAGCCGCGTTGACTGACGGTTTGGGTATCGAAATCCAGCCGCTGGTCCCGACTGAAGTCATTCCCGTAGCCAGCGACCTGACTGACAAAGATCTTCCAGCGAGCCTAGTCGGTGCCTTGGGAGTCACTTTGGGGGTGGCAAAGTCATGAGTTGGCGCAAATCGAGCAAAGTCTTGACGGTCGGTGGTGTCCCACGACTGAGCCTGCTGCCGCGGGAAGAAGTTGAAAACCGGTCACGCAGGGCGCTGCGAATGACTTGGTTGCGGACCTTCATGGTGGTGTCGGCGGTGATCGCGCTTTCCGCGCTGGTTGGCCTGGGCTGGATGGTTGAGGCTGGTGCGGTTCAGACCTCGGCGGCAGCGGAGTCGACGCAGCTGCAGTCAGAGGCTGCCAGGTATTCGGAGGCCGCCCAGCTGGGTGGTGAGATCCAGGGCTTGGAGAAGATGCGCGCCCAAGCTGGCAGTAATGACTTGGCTTGGGCGTCACTGATCGATGAGATCAAGGCCGTGCTGCCAGCAGGGGTGACTCTGACCGGGTTCAAGCTCGCCCCTGGTGCCGCCCCGAAGTCCGGTACGGCGCCAACTGCGCAGGTGGGTCTGACTGGCACCCTCACCTTCTCCGCTTCGAACACTGCCTTGCAGGCTCAGACCGTTACCCGGCTGCGCGCAGTGCCGGGTTTCTTGGCGGTGGACGCAGGCGCGCTCTCGGCGGGCGGTGCTGCGGGGACTTACACCTTTGCGGTGACCTTCAGCGCTGACCAGAGCCGCTATACGGGCCGATTCGGGAAGGTTGGAGGTTGATCATGGAAATGCCGAGAAGAGTGATCAATTTGGTCGGCGCAGCGGTGGTTGCTTTGATCCTGATCGCCGGAATGTCGTTGGCGGTGTTGCCGCTAATGAACACGGCCAAGGCTTCCGCTGACCAAGCATTGGCGGCGACCACCGCCAATGAGGCCACCCGAGTCAGGGTGGCGAAACTGGCAGAGCAGAACACGAAGCTTGACGAGCTCCGTTCTGAGTTGGCGAATCTGCGGCTGCAGCTGACCGCGGACGACGAACGACTTGACGCGTCGGCACTGGCGGCGGCCGCAGCGAGGTCTTCGGGGGCGACGGTCACCGCGATAACTTTCGGTGAGCGGCAGGTATTTGCCGCACCCACTGGTGGTGGAATCGGCGCAGACGGTTCAGCCACCACCGCTAAAGCCACCGCCACTGCTAGCACGGCACAGGTGCAGGTCCCAGTCACTTTTGAAGCCGAGGCATCGAGCCTGACCCAGGCTGCCAGCTTCATCGACGGGCTGCGGACCGGATCAAGGCTGTTGCAGGTTGTTCAAGCCGAATGTAGCTCGACAAATGACGCCAAGCGGTTCACGGTCACTGTAGACGCTTTGATCTTCTCAGCGAAGGGATGATTCAGCTGTGTCTGTGTCACCAATCCCGGGGAGCGAAACCTCATCGATCCCGGCAGAGACTCTGGATCCGATCCTGGTCGCCGCCTCGGATCTGGGTGCCTCCGATATTCACCTCTCGGCTAATGCCGCCCCGCTCATTCGCCTGAACGGTGATCTGGTGGCACTGCCGGGTTACACCCAGGCGCTGTCTGGGGAGTGGCTGGAGCAGGCGCTATTGCGGATTATGGGGCCGGACAAGCGGGCAGCATTTGCCGCTGAAAGAGAAGTGGATCTGTCTTATGCTCTGCCGCATGGACGCCGCGTCCGGGTCAATGTCTTTCGTCAGTACGGCGGAATCGCGGCCGCGATGCGGCTCCTGCCGGAGCGTATCCCGTCGCTGGAGGATCTGGGCATCCCCGCGGTAGCTGCGCACTTGGCATTGCGTCCACGCGGGCTCGTGCTGGTTGTTGGAGCTGCTGGCTCGGGAAAGTCCACCACCTTGGCTGCGATGATCGACTTGGTGAATCGAGAACGTTGCGGACACATCATCTCGGTGGAAGACCCGATTGAGTACCGCCACTATTCCCGCAATTGTCTAGTGCATCAACGCGAGATCGGTGCCGATACCGATTCCTTCGGGGCTGCTTTACGACACATCCTTCGGCAGGACCCCGATGTGGTCATGATCGGCGAATTGAGGGATTCAGAGTCCATTTCGATCGCGCTGACTGCAGCCGAGACCGGTCAGCTGGTGCTTGGGACTCTGCATACTCAAGGCGCGGCCAAGACCATCGACCGGATCATTGACTCTTTTCCACCTGGGCAGCAAACCCAGATCCGGTCGCAGCTGAGCGACACTCTGCGGGGGGTAATCAGTCAGACCCTGCTGCCACGGGCGGACGGGAGCGGGCGCGTATTGGCAACCGAAGTGCTGGTCCACACCGATGCAGTCGGCAACTTGATCAGAGAGGCTCAACTGCCGCAACTGCAGACGGTGATGCAGACTTCTTCCCAACTCGGAATGCACACTCTTGATCAGAGTCTCCAGGACCTGGTGCGTCGCGGTGTGGTGGCTAGAGAGGTGGCCGCCGAGTACGCCAGTGACTCCGAAGCGCTCGACGGGGTTTTGGTTGACCAGACCGCAGAGCCGATATCGGCTGCGAAGTGGGGGGTGTGATTAATGCCTGTAACGTTCGAATCGTTCAACTATCGAGCAGTAGACAGCGCTAGCGGCGCTTCCGTGCGCGGCACTTTGGAGGCGTCCAACGAGGCTGCCGTGGTTACCAAGCTGCACGCCCAGGGCCTGGTGCCATTAGACGTGCGCCCAGTCAGCACCTCTGGACTGAACCGGGAGATCACCATCTTTGGTGGGCGTCGGCGGGTGAAACTCAAGCCACTGGCATTGTTTGCACGGCAGTTGTCGAACTTGATCAACGCTGGCCTGCCTCTGATGCGTGCGCTGGTGGTGCTGACTGATCAGACCGACGATCCCGCGGTCCGTTCGGCGCTTCGCGGTGTGCAATCTGATCTGGAATCTGGCATGGCATTCTCTGCCGCTTTGGCTAGACAGCCGCAAGCTTTTCCCCCTCTGATGGTGAGTCTGGTTCGAGTGGGTGAGGCTGGCGGGTTCTTGGGCGATTCCCTGAAGATGGTCGCTGACACCTATCGATCTGATGCCGAACTGCAGGACAAGCTCAAGGCTGCCTCCACTTACCCACTGGTGGTCTTAATCATCGCGATCCTCGCAATGATTGGCATGATCACCTTCATCGTTCCGGTCTTTGAGCAGATGTTTGCCTCGTTAGGTGGCCAACTGCCTTGGCCAACTCAGGTGCTGGTGACGGTCTCACGGAACATGGCCTGGATCCTGCCGGTGCTGGCCGTCTTGGGCGTCGGTGGCTGGGCTTGGTGGGTGCGTAACCGCAACACTGAGCGGATCCGCAAGGTAGTGGGGCCGCTCACGCTCCGGATGCCCATCTTCGGCAAATTGGCGACCAAGGTGGCCGTCTCGCGGTTCTCCCGGAACTTGGCGATGATGTTAAAGGCTGGCGTGCCCCTATTGCAGGCCCTGGACACGGTTGGGCAGACCTCTAACAACTGGGCGGTCGAACGAGCGTTGGACGCCATTGAAGTGTCCGTGCGGGAAGGACGCTCTTTCGCTGGGCCGTTGGCCCGATCAGGCATCTTTCCGGCCTTGGTGTCGCAGATGGTTGCCGTCGGTGAAGAGTCAGGCACTCTGCCCGAGATGTTGGCCAGTATCGCCGACATGTACGACGCCGAGGTGAAATCGGCCACTGAACAGCTGGCGAGCGTACTGGAGCCCATCTTGATCGTCACCGTAGGGATCATGATCGGCTCGATGGTATTGGCGCTGTACATGCCAATCTTTGGCATCTACTCCCAAATGACTGGGTAGCCGGCCAAGACCCCCGACCGGCAAAGGTCAGACGGTGACTCGCAGTACCTCGGCAATGGTGGTCAGCCCCTGGGCGACTTTGGTCCAACCGTCCTCGCGTAAACCCACCATTCCTTGAGACACAGCCATCTCCCGAACCTCGGCAGCAGAGGCATTTCGGACGGCCAACTGCCCGATTTCCTCGGTGACCTGGAGAATTTCGTGCAAAGCGACGCGGCCGCGATAACCGGTGCCAGCACAAGACAGGCAGCCGACTGGCTTGTAAAGCTGGGGCAGATTGTCTGGGTCGAATTCGATACCCACTCGGGTGAGCGTTTGCGGGTCGGCCGGAATCTCTTCTCGGCAACGCAGGCAAAGCCGTCGAGCCAAGCGCTGAGCGATCACGATCGATAGAGCCGAGCCAACCAGATAGGGCTCCGATCCGATCTCGATCAGCCTGGTTAGCGCGCTGGGGGCGTCATTAGTATGCAAAGTGGACAACACCAGGTGGCCGGTCAGAGCCGCCTCGATTGAGGTGATCGCAGTTTCCTGGTCGCGGATTTCGCCAACCAGAACCACGTCAGGGTCACAACGGAGCACGGCCCGCAGCGTGGAAGCGAAAGTCAGTCCAGCCCGATGATTGACTTGAACCTGGCTGATTCCTGGGATCCGATACTCGACGGGATCCTCGATGGTGATCACGTTCACCTTTGAATTGGCAATCTCGTCCAGAGAAGCATGCAGGGTGGTCGACTTGCCAGATCCGGTGGGACCGGTGGCCAGGATCAAACCGTGCGGACGCGAGATAGCCTCGCGGAACCGGCGCTCGTTTTCTGGCGACATCGCGAGGTCTTTCATGGTGATTGACCCGGCCGCTGTATCTAGGATTCGCATCACCACCTTCTCGCCCCAGACCGTTGGCAAGGTGGCTACTCGAAGATCAACCGTGCGGTCATGGTGCACAAAGGAGATCCGGCCGTCTTGTGGGCGGCGGCGTTCAGCGATATCGATCCGGGCCATGATCTTCAACCGGGAGATGATGCCGTCCTGAATGCCCCGGTCGGCCCGCTGCATCTCGTTGAGCACTCCATCGATCCGGAATCGAACTGTCAGGTCATGTTGGCCTGGTTCGATGTGAATATCGCTGGCTCGGTCATCAATCGCCTGGGCGATCAGTAGGTTGACGAAACGCACCACCGGTGCGTCAGATTGGTCGTCGCCGGAATCACCGAGTTCTGTGGACTGGAGAGCGATGTCCTCCTCCATCTCGGCGGAGATTTCGCTCAGTTCGTCATCGGATCGCAAATACCGTTCGAAGATTTGTTGCAGATCACTTCGAGTTACCACTACCGGCTCAATCGGGTAGGCGGTAACGCTGGACACATCGTCCATGGCCACAATGTCAGTCGGGTCGACCATCCCCAGCACCAAGACCTGGGATCGGGTCGGTTGGTCGTCGAGTCGCCGGTAACTCTCCGCCGCACGGAGCTCAATCGGGACCAGTAGGTGTCTACGGCACAGCGAACTGGGCACCAACTCCAACACCGACTGATCGGGGCGGACCGCGCCTAGGTCGAAGAATTCCCGACCGCTGGATATCGCCACCGCCTGAGCCAGTTGCTGATCAGTGATCAGATTGCGTTCCAAGAGCAGAGTCTTCAGATCGGCGTTGGGACGTTGGGCGAGAATCGTCTGCAGAGTGGTTTCGGGAAATCCACCCTGCACCAGCGCATCAGTCAAAGTGATCATGTGTGCCCCTCGTTGGTCACCGCGCATGCTTGAAATCTAAGTGATTATGCCAAGAATCAGTTTAGTTCCGGAGCGCACCCAGCGTGACCGGTTCGCCTGATGGAGTCTGGGCTAGATCGACTCGGCTGCCAGCCAGGCCGCACCGATGATCCCAGCGCGGTTAAGCAGCGCCGCAGGGACAATCGGAGCGTTGAGATTCAACTTCGGCAGAAACTCTTCGGCCTGTCTAGACACTCCGCCGCCGACCACGAATAGGTCTGGCCAGAACAACCTTTCCAGCGTTTCGTAGTAACGCTGCAGCCGGGGAAGGTACTCGGCAAAGCTAAGCCCTTCGGCAGTCTTGACTGACGCCGCTGCCCGAGTTTCGGCGTCGAAACCGTCGATTTCCAGATGTCCGAGTTCGGTGTTGGGTACCAAGACCCCGCGGTTGATCAGTGCTGAACCGATGCCAGTACCCAAAGTCGTCACCAGGACAACTCCGTCGGCTCCTCTGGCCGCACCGAACCTGACTTCAGCGATGCCAGCAGCGTCAGCGTCATTGACCACCACCACTGCTCGACCCAGCTGGTTAGCGAAGATTTCAGCAGCCGGCGCATCGATCCACGAAGGGTCGATGTTGGCCGCTGAGCGGGTAATGCCGTGGGTGACCACGGCCGGAACGGTGATTCCAATGGGGGTATCAGGATCGATGTCGGCGAACGAATCGACGATTTGAGCAACGATCCTGGCGACGTTGGCTGGCGTGGAGTGCCGCGGTGTGGGGATCCTCACGCGAGCGGTAGCGAAATCGCCGCGGATGAGGTCTACGGCAGCGCCTTTGATGCCGGAGCCGCCGACATCGATTCCCAACACAGCCCGTGAACTCACATGCAAACCCTAGCGAGCGCGAGGGGTCGCTTAGCGACATCCGCCTAGACTCACTCTGTGAGTACATGGTTGGTGACAGGCGGAGCAGGTTACATCGGCGCGCATGTAGTGCGTGCGCTACAACAGCAAGGCATGAAGGCGGTGGTCATCGACGACCTCTCGTCCGGGCTTGCCAAATTTGTTCCAACAGGAGTGCCGTTTACTGCCGGGACTATTCTCGACACGGATCTGGTGACCCGGGTCTTGCGGGATCACCACTGTGACGGAGTCATTCACGTCGCCGGTTTCAAATACGCCGGAGTGTCGGTCGAGCGGCCCCTACATACCTATTCTCAGAACGTCACCGGTACGGCATCTGTGCTGGAAGCGATGGAGCAGGTCGGGGTGCCATTGCTGGTGTTTTCATCTTCTGCGGCGGTTTATGGCACGCCGCAGACTGAGTTGGTTACCGAGGCCTCACCGACCCATCCGGCGTCGCCGTATGGCGAGTCGAAGCTCATTGGGGAGTGGCTGATTAACGACGTGGCGCGGGTCCGGGAGGGTTTCCGCGGAGTCAGCCTGCGTTATTTCAATGTGGTCGGTTCTGCTACCGACGAGGTCTACGACGCGAGCCCACACAATCTCTTCCCGCTAGTGCTGGAGGCGCTGCTGGCTGGACGGACGCCGCGAATCTTTGGCGATGACTACGCGACCGCCGACGGCACCTGTGTCCGCGACTACGTCCACGTCGGTGACTTAGCCACCTCCCACGTGGCTGCAGCCAAGGCCTTACTCGCGGGCAAAGAGCTCCGCCCGGCTTACAACCTGGGCAGCGGGGACGGACTCAGCGTTCGGCAGATTATGGACGCAATGGCCAAAGTGACCGGAATTGACTTCACTGCGGAAATGGGGCCGCGACGGACCGGTGACCCAGACCGGATCGTCGCAGAGGGGGCTGCCGCTGCGGCCGACCTGAACTGGCAGATGCGCTATTCGATCGAAGAGATGGTGGCTTCGGCCTGGTCGGCGCGTAAGGCCTCCGGGCCGGCCTGAGTGGCATTGTCGGGGACGGCTGATCGCGCCGAGGTGATGTCTGGTCGGTGGGCTTGGGCCAACTCGATCAGTTCGGCCTGGCGACTGCTGATCTGATCGGCATCCAGGCCGAGAGCCCGCGCTGAAAGGTGATTTCCGGCAGTGTGGAAGGCCAAGTTAGCCAAGCTAAGACGTCTGGAGAATGGGCCCTGCCAGATCCGCACTGACTGAACCCGAGCGTGGGGCACCAAATCCCAACGCCGTTCCAGCCAGCCGTGACGGGAGACCACCAATTGTTGGTCATAGCCGAAAGCCAAGAAGGGGCCCGAGGTCGGGTGCAGCCAGCGCGTCCGAAACGGAGCAGGATGCAGTTCGATGGACGCATAGTCGGACTCTGGCCAGAGCAAGGTGAGCACGGTACGCAGCTGTTGGGCGTCGGCAACCGGCAAGAGCACACTGGAGATGGCGGAACGGGTGTCTTCGTCGTTACGGAGACCGACGCCCAGAACGTCGATTTCAACTCGATACCAGCCGAGTCGACGCCAAAGGAATGATTGGCTCAACCGAACTAGCTGGATTCGCCTAGGCGGCAGTGATTGGCTGGTGAGGCTGGTCAGTCCCCGGGAGATTCGCAGTCCCGCTGGCCGGGTCGACAAGGTGAAGTTGAACTGTCCGGTGATTCGGCGTCCAATGAATCCACCGATGCCCGACACGGCCGAGATCGCCAACGCGATCAGCGCCAGGGTGCCGCCGAGGTAACTCGAAAATATCGCCACCAACGTGATCGTGACGATCATGGTGAGCAGCAGGCCGACGAACTCGTTCGAGGTGATCGCGCCGATCACCAAGCGTCTTGGGGTGAGCCGGACGACCACTTGGTCAGCTTTACTTAGGTCAGTCAGCTGGAGTGCTGGCGCGCCGGTTTCGGTGATTTCTGCGCGATGTCCGTGGGCCCGGCTGAGCAGATAGTCGCGGAGCGCGTAGGCGCGCGCGCGGCTCAGGTAACGAAGCTTCACCCGATCCGCGGAGCCAATGTCGATTTGCAGTTCAGCCAGCACAAAGACACGGGCGGCCAGCGGCTGCAGGACGTCGATCGAGGTCACCTTGTCGAAAGCTATTCGCTGCGATTTTCGGGCCAAGATGCCGGTTTCGATACGCAACTCTTCGGAATCGATCACGAACTGAGTGGTCAACCAACTCAGTAATCCCACCGCGATTGCAGCGACTACGACGCCGCCAAGAATCCCGAGCAGGAGCAGCAGCGGCGGTGGTTCTCGGTTGTCGGTGAACCACGACAGGACTTCTCGGCCGAAGCCGATCAGCAAAGCCAGCAACACAACCCAGCCGCGGATCAGGGGAGTTAACGGGTGGGGCCGTTCAGATCGTTTCGGGTCTGGCTCAGCAGCATTCGCCGGGGGAGTGGCTGGATCGGTCACGTTGGCAGTGCCTGCGCTTCGCCGAGCAGGATCAGTTGGTCGCGGAGACGGGCGGCCTCAGGGGCAGTCAGCGATGGAATGTGGGCATTCGATCCGGAGCTGGCGGTAATCAATTCGACGCCAGCTAGTCCCCAAATCCTGGTGGTCGGAAGCGCAGTAACCTCAACACTGAGCATCCGCCCGTAGGGAATGGCGGTGAGAGATTTGGTCCAAAGTCCTTGGGTGATCAACAGATCACGTTCGCCTTCGCGGAAGCCGAAAGAACGTACCCACCGGCCAGCTCGGATCACGCGCCACAGTGTCCAGACCACGCCGAGTCCGGCAACTGCCCAAGTCGCCATGGCCGTCCAGCTGGATTCACGAGTGAGCAGCCAGGTGCCAAAGGCGGCTGCGGTCCAGAAGACCAAATTCAGCAGCAAGGAATTCACGCGGTGAGCAATCACCGCGACGGCGGGCAACCGCTGCCATTCGCCGTCCGGGAGGAACAGGGCATCCATAGTTGCAGACTAGCTCCAGGAGCGGTTTCGTCTGCGCCTGCTCTTCTTGGGGTTGCGAGTCTCTACCCCGCCAAAGCCCACAAACCCTTTGACGGTCAGCTTTGGCGCGGTTGGGTCTGGCGGGGTGATCTTCTGGTCGCACCCGCCGAAGATGGCCAGAACTTGGTTATTGACGGTGGTGCCTTCTGGCACGGTCAGCTCAACTCCGCCGAATAGGCAGAAGACTTCAACAACCACCTCGTGGCCTTCAAAGGTGGCTTCGGACATGTCCAATTCCACGCCGCCGAAAGCCACCAGAACTGAGGTGTGCCGCCGCACCCGCCAATCGCCTTGCCGAGTTACTCCGCTGAAGATGCACACCAC
>DHWU01000018.1:0-3669 GCA_002413345.1 Propionibacteriaceae bacterium UBA5174
CGCTGCTCGTAAAGGAACCGTCCCCAAGAAGGTCCCAAGAAGGCCCCCGGGTCGCGGTTAGAGGTTGGCTTTGGCGTACTTCTCGGCGAGATTGGCCGGGAGCAGCTCGTAGCCGTGAAACTCGCGGGTGAAGGTGCCTGAACCATGGGCGATGCCGCGCAGGTCGATGGCGTAGCGCGACAACTCGGCCTGCGGTACCAGCGCCTTGATGATGACGTCGTGGGCTTCGGTGTCGGTGCCCAACAGTTGGCCGCGACGCCCGGTCAGATCGTTCATCACTGCGCCGAGATATTCCTCACCGACAGTCACGCTCACCAGATCCAGTGGTTCGAGCAGGGCAACAGTCGCGGCATTGGCCGCCTCTTTGATTGCCAAAGCCCCGGCCAGCTGAAAGGCCATATCGGAGGAATCTACCGAGTGGGATTTGCCGTCGAGCAGGGTGACCCGCACATCAATCATTGGATATCCGGCGAACACGCCCTTGCCAAGTTGGGCCTTCACTCCCTTCTCAACGCTGGGAATGAACTGGCGGGGCACCGCACCGCCCACCACCTTGTCTACAAACTCGAATCCGGCACCCCTAGTCAGCGGCTCAACCTCAATCTGGCAGACCGCGAACTGGCCATGTCCGCCGGACTGTTTGACGTGGCGTCCCAAGGCGGTGGTCTTAGCGATGAAGGTCTCCCGCAGCGGAATCTTCAACTCCTCTTGCTCAACTTTGACTCCGTAGCGTTGGGTCAGTCGGGCCAAGAGCAGATCGGCATGGGCTTTGCCGGTAGTCCAGGCCACCAGTTGGTCGTTGCTGCCCCGATCCAGCCGGACGGTGGTGTCTTCCACCGCCATGCGCTGCAACGCAGTGGCCAGTTTGTCCTCGTCGTTTCGAGTAGCTGCCCGAATCGCCAACGGCAGCAGCGGGGTCGGCAGCGTCCAAGGTGCTACCAGCGCTGGTTGGGTCTTCGCCGAAAGCGTGTCGCCAGTCTCGGCGGTGGTCAGCTTTGGCAGCATCACGACCTCGCCAGCGATGGCTTTGGCGCGGGTGACCAACGAAGCGCCGGCTGCCACCTGGATCGCGCCGATCCGTTCTTCATTGTCATGATCGGGATGGGCCTCGTCCGGCTGGGCCCGGTGGCCACAGATATGCACCACGTCGTCGGATGTGAGAGTGCCGGAGAAGATTCGCACCATCGAAAGCCGGCCAGCGAAGGGATCGGTGGTGGTGCGGATCACCTGTGCCACCAGCGGTGCGGACGGATCGGTCGGCGGGTTGGGCAAGTCGTCGCCAGCTGGAGTCGTGGCGTGCGGGTTCGGGTGAAGCGAGGGGGTGGGGAAACCATGCTCAATGAGTCTCAGCAACTCTTCGACGCCCACGCCGGTATTAGCAGCTACCGGCACCACTGGAAACAGATTGGCAGTGGCTACGGCCTTCATCAGGTCGTCGAGAAGGTATTCGGTATCGATAGTTGCACCACTGAGGTAGCGATCCATCAATGAATCATCTTCGGCCTCTTGAATGATTGCTTCAATCAGCGGGCCACGGTAGGTCTCCACATGGGAGTCGTTGGCGGTGAGCTTGCGGGTCACCATCGCACCGTTGGAATAGTCGTGTTCCTCGAGGCTGAGCAGGCCAATGTTTCCGATGATGCCATCCGGTGCGATGGTGGGCACGTGGGTTGGGAGCACGCCGTCCCCAAACTTGGCCTGAATGCTGGCGACCGAATCGTCGAAGTCGGCGTGGCCGGCGTCCAACTTGGTTAGCGCGATGATGCGGGGCAGGTTTGCCGCGGCGCATTCGTTCCACAGGTTCTGGCTGGCGGGGTCAATGCCGTCGGCAGCAGAGATCACGAAGATGGCCGCGTCGGCGGCACGGATGCCAGCGCGTAGTTCACCGACGAAGTCTGGGTGTCCGGGGGCGTCGAGCAGGTTGACCTGAACCTGCCCGGTGGCCAGCGAGGCCAAGTAGAGCTGGGCGGTGCGTTCGGCGTCAGATTTCTCGCCCCGGTAACCCGCAACGCGGGCTTTGAGAAGTTGCTCGAACAGTGAGGTCTTGCCCGATCCGGCATTCCCGACCAGCACCACATTGCGGACGTCATCGGGGCTGTTCACCTGCGTTGCAGCAGCGTTCATCTTTGAACTCATGCCCCTACCTAACTACGCGGTCAGGGGCCTCGCAATACGGTTCGAAAGATTGCCGGGATCGGTGACGATTCGGCCACTCGCCACTCCAGGATTGCGGCCGCGCGCCGGTGTTGTTCGTTGCGGAGCCGAACCGGCCGTCCGGTGCTGGCCGCCCGGTGTTGGCCTGCGGTGCTGGCGGCAGCCTGGAGTGTTTGTTGCGGCTCTGGCTTGGGTGAAGGTCAATCAGACCTGGGCGTACCAATCGACATTGCGAAGCAGGATTCGGGTGCCAAGGTCGTGGTTCCATTCCACCGTAATGTCGTGGCGTTCCAGGACCGTGGTGGCTTCAGCCATGAGTTCGCAGACAATCTTGGCGTAGGTCTCGTCCTTGGCCTGATCACTGAGCGCGTTCCAATCGGCTTCAGCCAGGTATTCCTCGAGGAAGGCGCCATAGCCGAGGTAGGTCTCGCGGCTTTCGGGGATCCGCTCGGCATCTTGAGCATGGAAGTACACATAGCCGCGCCAGGCTCGGGTGTCGTCGCATTCGCCGCCGATCTCGGCGCTGGCGCAGGTTCCACAGCAGGCGAAGTTTTGCCGGGCAAGCACCCCGATCTCAGCCAACTCGTCGAAGGCCTTGGCCAGCTGGGTGGTGGCTACGGCTGGCGGCCAGGCTGCCTGCTGGGAGCGGCGGGCGTCGAGCAGTTGACCGAAGGCCGCGCGCAGCACCTTCTTCTTGCGCTTGGGGAACTCATCAATGGCCCATTCCAAGAACTCGTCGGAGTCGTTCTCGCCACCAATGATTCGATCCCAAGTGAAGTCGCGGAGTTTGCGTTCCTGCTTCTCGTTCAGTCGAAGATCGTCGCTGAGGCGCAAGCCGGCGGGTTGGGCGGAGTACGGGAATGGGTCACTCATGGGCCGAACATTAACGGCCGAGAAAGACGGCGTCCAGATGGTTTGGGGATCGCCGCAGTCGCTGGGACAAGGCCCGTAATCGGGGTGAAACTAAGCCGCGCAACGATTCGGTGAAACTCGAAGGAAGGGGTGTACCTCGTCATGCAGAAGCCCGAACATCACATCTTTGTCTGTGGCAGTTTCCGTGGCAACGGCGGCCAGCGCGGCGCTTGCCACAAAAAGGGTTCGCTGAACCTCTTGCCCTATCTGGAGGGTGAGCTAATCGACCGTGGCCTGGCTGGCGTTCAGATCTCCAGTTGTGGCTGCATCAATGTCTGTGAGCGCGGCCCGGCATTGATCGTCTACCCCGAAAACTGGTGGTACGGCGGTGTCGAGGGCGAATCCGACATTGACGCGATCCTGGATTCGATTGAAGACGGCGCTCCGGACGCGGGCTATCTACTCACCTAAGACCTGGGGGGACCTGGGTTTGGTTCTGGGGCGCAGGGCTACTAGCGGTGATAACGGCAGTAACTGGGGTTTGCTTGGCTCTCAACCTCGTTGCGCCATCGGCAGATAGCTGCGAGTGGCCTGGCCGGTGTAGATCTGCTTTGGCCGGACGATCTTCTGCTCCGGGTCGGTGATGAACTCCTGGTACTGCGC
>DHWU01000018.1:4017-4192 GCA_002413345.1 Propionibacteriaceae bacterium UBA5174
GTAGAAGTCGACATTGGGGTAGAGCCGTCTTGAAGTGAAGTACTGGTCCTCCAAGCCGTAGCGCTCCAACTCTTGGGCGATCTTGAGTAGCGGGTTCACCCCGGTGATCTCGAAGACGTCCTCGACTGATTTCTTGATGATCTTGGCTCTCGGGTCGTAGTTCTTGTAGACCCGG
>DHWU01000018.1:4436-15525 GCA_002413345.1 Propionibacteriaceae bacterium UBA5174
CGTAGTTCTTGTAGACCCGGTGACCAAAGCCCATCATCTTGGTTTTGCCAGCTTTGACTCCAGCAATGAATTCTGGAACCCGATCGACGGTGCCGATCTCCCGCAACATCTTTAGCACCGCTTCGTTGGCCCCACCATGCAGTGGCCCATGCAACGCGCCGATCCCAGCCGAGCAACTGGTGTAAAGATCATTGCCCGAGGAAGCCACCGAGCGCACCGCATTCGTCGAACAGTTTTGTTCGTGATCGGCGTGCAGAATGAACAGCACTTCCATCGCTCGGATCAGGCGGGGGTCCGCGGCGTAGTGGCTTTCGGATCGTTTGAACAGCATCTGCAAGAAGTTGTGGCAGTAGCCGTAGCCGTCATCAGGGTTCACGTACGGACGGGCTTTGCCCTTGCGGTAGGCGAACGCGGCCAACGTGGGCATCTTGGCGATCAAGCGGGCGATGTTCAAAGCGCGGGCCTGCGGGTCGTTGAAGTTGCGGGCATCGGGGTAGAAGGAGAAAAACGCCGCCACCGACGACATCATGATTGTCATCGGATGCGCGTCATGGGGAAAGCCCGCCAGCACGGTCTTCAACTTGTCGGGCAGCATCCGGTGACTAGTGATCAGGGATTCCCACTCGGTCAGCTCTGTTGCAGTCGGCAGCTCGCCGTTCAACAGCAGGTAGGCCACTTCGAGATAGCTGGAATGCTCGGCCAGCTCGGCGATCGGGTAACCCCGGTACTCCAGGACGCCAGCGTCACCGTCGATGTAAGTGATCGCTGAATGGCAGGCAGCTGTGTTCACAAACCCGGGGTCGAAGGTGGCCAGTGGCTGACCGTCCACCTGAAACTGCCGCAGCGCGGGTGCGGAAATGGTGGCTTCAGTGATGGGTAGCTCCGCGGCCATGCCGGTGGCGGGGCAGCGAACATGCAAGAGGTCGGCCATGTCGTTACATTACGGAATCAACCTGTGGTGGATTCACCAATCTCGCGGTCGACTTCTGTTAGTAACCTGCGGGATCGCCGCCCAGGCTGGCAACCTCACCACTGGGTCGAACGTCACTGCCGGTGCCGGGAAGTCGGCGTAGCGCGATCAGTCGTTCTTGGTTGGGAACGAGATGAAACCAGTTGTCGGCGGGCTGGAAACCGGGAACGTGGACCTGCACTGACTGGGCGAAAGTATCGGTGATGACTTTCAGTGCCCACTCGCCCTCGGATTCGACCACTTCGGCCTGCACCTTGGCGGGGTAGATCGCCGCGCTCCGTCCGGTTGGGAAGCTGAAGGCTTCGCCGACGGTGCGTCCGTCCACCAGTAACTGGGCTACCACCACCTGATGTGAGGCTGGCCCGAAACGGTGGGCGTAGTTGAAATCGAAGAAGCCACCCAGCAGGTCGGTGGCGTTGATCGCCGTCGTGGACCGGGGGTCCAAGATGATTTCGCGGCTGGCCTTGCTTACTACCACCGTGCCGTCGCGAAGCCCGAAGATTTCGACCGTGGCCGACACTGTCGAGGCAGTCTCGTTGATCGCGTGTAGGCGTAGGCCGTTGACGCCCTCATCGGTGAACACCACGGTGAGTGGACGCCAAGCTCGGGCGAGGGCATGGAAGATCGGTTTGGGGTTGTGGTCGGAATCGATTACGCCCCAACCTGCGCCGGGGCGCAGATCGGACAAGGTAAACACCAAAGCCCCATTGCAGGTCGAATCAGTGCTGCGCCACTCGGCGAAGGTCTCGGTCACCACTTCACCGGTGACCGCGCGGGAGTAGTCGAGGTAGGCCCCTGGATTGGCTCGGCGCAGCTTGGCAGGAACGAGCGCATAGAGCTCGCTCAGGTAGTAGTCGCGGGTGTCTTCAAAGTCCCAGCTTGCGCCCGGATCGCGGGGTACGCCGGTTTTCCAGGCCGGGTCATGGACTGGTGCGGCGGCCATTGCGGCGGTCAAATTGGTTGCGGACGGGACGTTTGCAAAGGCGAGGCATTCGCTGGTGAAGCGGACGTTCGCTCGGCGGGCGTCGTCTAGGCCGCGTTCGTAGGCGCCAACGCCGTAGTAGTGGCCGATCCCGGCGTCCACGCTGAACGGCAGTGCACCGCCTGACGGTGAGCCAGGTGCATAGCCGACATCTGGTCGAAGCTCGGCAACCAGGCCCGGGATCACCTCGGTGGCCAGGGCGGAGTACCAATATGGTTCGGGCAGGCCGAGCATGGCCGCTTGTTGGGCGACCTCGCTGCCTGCTGTTAACACTGCCAGCGAGGGGCAGCCTTGGCGGGCGAGGAGGAACTGCTGCACTTCAGTGCGGACGTGCTCAGTGAAGGTCTCGTCACTGGGGTAGTCAAAATTGGCAAACATGAAATCTTGAAAGACCAGCAGCCCGAGTTCGTCACAGAGGTCGAAGAAGGCGCCGGTTTCATAGGTGGCGATGCCAGGAATGCGCACCATGTTTGCCCCGGCTTCGGCCAACTGGGCCAGCAGCGGGGCGTAGGTTTCCCGTTCCCCGGACAGTCCGGCCAGGTCGGCATTGGTCCACACCGCGCCTCGGCAGAAGACGCGCACACCGTTGAGAATCAAAGCAAAATCGTTGCCAGCAACGCCGCGATCGATCTTCAGACTGCGAAATCCGGTGCGGCCAAGGCTCCAGGTGGACGAGCCGAGGCTGGCCTCGATGCCGTACAGCTTCGGTGCGCCGTGGGTGGCCGGCCACCAAGGCTCCACTTGGGGGATTCGCAGGCTAGCTGAAAAGCGATCACCAGCAGGCAGCAGTGGGGCGCTCAGTCCGCCACAAGAAATGTTCAGTCCTGGAGGTGCGTCGATACACGAAACTGTGAGCAGGCCGTCGCCTTGGTCGTCGAGTTCGGAGCTGATTCGAACGTCGTCCAGGCTCACCACGCCGGGACGGATCAGGCTAATCGGACGGTAGGGGCCGACCGCCTGAATCGAGGGGCACCAGCCGGGCATGTGACCAAGCAAGGTGGTGCGCACCAGGCGTAGCCGTTGATCATCGATCAACGCCGGACGCCACTTGGCTCGCTTAGCTTTGGCGCTGAGTGCTTGGCTCAGCGGCTCAAAGTGGATCAGCAGCTCATCGTCGCCAGTCAGTTCCACTTCAACGTCATGGGCCTCAAACATCGATTCATTGCGCAGAATGAGTTCGCCGTTCAGGAACACAGCGGCGACGGTGGCCAGTCCTTCGAACCGCAGCACAGCCGCTCCAGCCGGTTCGGTCAGGCCGAGCCGGTACCGAGCCTCAAAGAGATCCTGGAAGGGCATGGCCGAATCGGATGGATCAAATAGCCGTGCCGCCACGGTGCTCGGCACTGGCGTGGGGATCCAGCTGTGGGTACCGGACTTGGCCTCGAACCCAGCATCAACCCGGTTCAGGGCGAACTCCCAGCCCTGATGAAGTTCGCCGATGTCGGCATCCAGATAGCGCCGCATCAGCCGACCTTCGCGGTTAACCCGGTGATGAGCGCATCCCAGGCTTCCACCGAGGGATCCAAGGCAGTGGCCAACGGGTCGAAGCGGCGTCTGGCAACTGCGCGAGCCAGCATGAATTGGCTGGTTTTGGCGTTATTGGAAATCTGTTGAGCCGCAGCGATTTCGTCGGCAAAAGCGGATGCGTCTAGCCAGGCCAGGTGGCTAGCCAGCAGCTCGAAGTTGGCTCCGAACTGGCGCACCGTGTTGAACGCGTAGAGATGGAAGAAGTCCATGCCACGCTCGGCGACTTTGGCCACGTCGGCAGGGAATACCTCGGCGAAGGCTGCGATCGGATTAGTTGCTGGACGCCGGCTCAGATGATGGCCGAGCAGCCGGGTGGCTTCGGCCCGCAAGTGCTCATCGGTGGCCAAAGTCGTGGGGAATTTGGCGAACTCGACGTAGGGGATCCAGCGCAGGCCTGGCTCGGTGTGGTGCTGAAAGGCACCTTCGAAGTCCTCCCCGGACAGTTGGAAGAAGCTGCCGTTGTGGAAGTAGTCCATAGTCTTGGCGGTCTGATCCAGCCGGTTGATCCCCACCGTGGTCTTGCCGTGCTCGCTTCGGTAGGTGATCCCGGCGGTGTCGGGCAAACAGAAACTGTCTAGTTCAACTAGGCAGAGTCGTCCGCGCTCGATTTGGGTATCGACATGATTCTCGACCGTGTCGTACATCGCCAACTCGGTGACTTGAATGCCGTAGAGGCTCTCTAAGTCTTCTAGCGGCACCTTGAAGAAGGTGAACTGGTCGCCCTCGAAGTCCTGGGTGAGGGTGAAGCTCAGCATTGGTTCGGGAGGGGTTCGGTAGGCAGAAAGCACTTCGATCCACAGATCCACGTAGCAATTGGTCTCTGGCCACGCCCGATCGGGGCCGTGCAATAGATGTGGCTGGTAGGCCTGCGGCGTGATTTCGCCGAATACGGTGCTCATCAGTTTCCCCCGCACGACTTTGTTCGCCCGAGATTAGCATCGGGCACGCATCGCTAATGGCTTAGTTTTGGGGCTAGGCCCCCAGATTTGTGCATAGCGGGGGCCGGTGGCCTCGCCTGATCAGCGCCGGCGACCCCGCGATTTGACGCTGGCCGCCTCGAGTTTGCCCAACCGGACTCGGCTAGGCCCAGGGCACACGGATTGGTAGCCTGTTGGTGTCGCTGCAGGCCCGTAACGGGTCTGATTACAGCGGTGCTGAGCGACGTTTTGACCCCCCACAACCAGCGCGGTAATCTTAGCCGCTGTTGCGCTGTGGTCCGCCTCTTAGGTGGATCCCGCACCCGACAATGGCCACAACTCATTGAAAGCAGGACGAAGACACGTGTCTACGTACAGCCCCAAGTCTGGTGAGATCACCAGGGACTGGCTCGTGATCGATGCCACCGACGTCGTTCTCGGGCGGCTGGCAGTCACCGCGGCGACCCTGTTGCGTGGCAAGCACAAGCCCCAATATGCGCCGCATGTCGACACCGGTGACTTCGTGATCGTCATCAACGCCAGCAAGATTGCCCTCACCGGCAAGAAGGCGACCGACAAGATGGCCATCCGCCACTCCGGGCGTCCCGGTGGCTTGAAGTCGGTTCCCTACGGCGAGTTGTTGGCCAAGGATCCGCGCAAGGCTGTCGAGCGCGCGGTTTGGGGCATGCTGCCGAAGAACAAGATCGCTCGCCAGCAGATCAGCAAGCTCAAGGTTTATGCCGGTGCGGATCATCCGCATACTGCGCAGAAGCCGCAGCCCTACCAGATCACTCAGATCGCCCAGTGACGCAAGGAACCACCGTGACCGAGACCGTCGAAGCCACCGAAGCTACCGAGGTTGTGCCCTTTACTGAGGGTGAACTCGAAATCAGCTACCGCGCCGAAGCCGAGCCAGCTATTGCTCATCCGGGAGGTCGTCCCGCAGTGATCGCTCCCGGTGCTGCCACTGGACGCCGCAAGGAAGCCATCGCCCGGGTGCGAATCATGCCGGGTACCGGCAAGTTCTCGATCAACGGCCGTAGCCTCACCGAGTACTTCCCGAACAAGCTGCACCAACAGACGGTCAACGAGCCCTTCGTGACCGCTGCCGTATCTGATTCTTACGACGTCATCGCCACCATTGTTGGCGGCGGGGTTACCGGCCAGGCCGGTGCGCTCCGACTGGGAATCGCCCGTTGCTTGAATGCGGTGGACGTTGAAGCCAGCCGTCCGGCATTGAAGAAGGCCGGTCTGCTCACTCGTGACGCTCGGATCAAGGAGCGCAAGAAGGCTGGTCTGAAGAAGGCCCGTAAGGCTCCGCAGTACAGCAAGCGCTGATCCAGCGGGCTGGGATGCCGCGCCTTTTCGGCACTGACGGGGTCAGGGGTACAGCCAACCTTGACCTCACCGCCGAGATTGCCTTGGAGTTGTCGATTGCGGCTGCCCACGTGCTGGGTGAGGCCGGGGTCTTCACCCAGGCGAAGCGGCCAGTGGCCTTAGTCGGTCGAGACACTCGAGCAAGCGGCGAGTTCCTGGAAGCAGCAGTCGTGGCCGGATTGGCCTCGGCCGGAGTGGATGTGGTGCGCCTCGGCGTGATTCCAACTCCGGGAGTGGCCTATCTGGTGGGCAGCTTGGGTGCTGATTTGGGTGTGATGCTGTCGGCGAGCCACAACCCGATGCCTGATAACGGCATCAAGTTCTTTGCTCGTGGTGGGGTGAAACTAGACGACGCCATTGAAGATGCGATCGCCGACCAGATGGGCGAGGTGTGGCGGCGGCCCACCGGCTCCGAGGTGGGTCGAGTCACTGACGATCTTGGTGCAGTCGAGGGTTACGTGGCACACCTGGTTGGCAGCCTAGGTGCCGATTCCAGCCTGGAAGGGCTGAAGGTTGTGCTCGATTGCGCCAATGGTGCAGCTTCGATGACTGCCTTGGCCGCGTTCGAGACTCAAGGTGCCGAGGTGGTGCCGCTGCATGCCCAACCTGACGGTTTGAACATTAATGATGGTTGCGGGTCGACGCATTTGTCTGCGGTCCAAGCTGCGGTTTTGGAGCATGGTGCGGATCTGGGGATCGCCCTAGATGGAGATGCTGACCGCTGCCTGGCTGTGGACGCCAGTGGTGCGGTGGTCGATGGTGATCAGATCCTGGCGATTCTCGCCTTGGCGATGCGGGACGCAAACACTCTTCATTCCGAGACCGTGGTCGCCACGGTGATGAGCAATCTAGGTTTCTTGAACGCCATGAAGGCCCACGGAATTCACGTCGACCAGACCAAAGTTGGCGATCGCTACGTGCTCGAAACGATGAACGCAAACGGCTTCACCTTGGGTGGGGAACAGTCTGGGCACGTGATCATGAGTGCGTTCGCCACTACTGGGGACGGTGTGCTCACCGCTTTGCATCTCGCCGCCCAGATGGTGCGCCGCGATACGGCGCTGGCCGAATTGGCCGCGGTGATGACTCGACTGCCACAGGTCATGATCAATGTGCCCGGCGTGGACAAGGCCCGGGCCGGAATCGACCCAGTAGTCAGCTCCGCAGTGACCGCTGCCGCCCAGGACCTCGGTGACGCGGGCCGCGTGCTGCTTCGCCCTTCAGGCACGGAACCGCTGGTGCGCGTGATGGTGGAGGCAATCACTGAAGCCGAGGCCCGTGCGGTCGCCGAACGCCTGGCCGCAGTGGTGCGCGATCGGCTTTCATTCGAGCCAGTTTCGCGTTGATTCTGCTGTTTTCGGCTTTCTGCTGGGGGCAATGTTGTGGATAGAATATGCGTGCCCGAGCGGGATCCTGCGCGGTATTAGCCGGTTGTTTTGTTGCCGGGAGGATTAAGGCTTAAAACCTTGTCAGTGGGGACCGAATGAACATGGCAGCCCAGACGCGCTCGATCGCGTGGACGGACCGACAATGGGTCGGGATGGAGACCGGCGGAGTCGCTGGACCATTGGTGGTCCCCAGCGTTGCTGACTTGAGATCAGCTTTCGTTGAAGTCGCCTCTTTGGGTGAGCGAACTCGGCTCGGCTACACCTTTAATTCCGAGCGCACCAAGTGGCGCTTCGACCCCAGCCGATTGGCAGATCTCGCGCAGTCGGTGATCACTGAGCGTGATGCCGACGAGCTGGATCCGACCGCCTCGGAGTCGGAGGTGTTCGCGGCCATCGACGAACTGCTCGAAGCGGGGACGTTGGCCGGCACCACTGCCTTGCGCTACGTCCGATCAGGCAGCTTGTTGATGTACCAACATGATCACTCAATCGGAGACGCCCAGGCCCTGCTCAACTTGACCAGTGTGCTGACCCACGTTGCGACCACCGGCCAATTGCCTAAGTGGGTGAGCGAGGAGCTGCATCCCCAGCCGGTTCGAACTGCGTTCGCAAACACCTTTGGGCCTGGCCGGCGAAGCCTGACCAAACTCGTGGCTCAGCGGCTGACTCACCCTCCGGTTCGACCAGTGTCGAAGACGGAGGTCGGGCCGCTAACCGAATGGGCACCCAAGCTCAGCTCAGTGACCACTTTGTTTAGTCGGCAGAGCTGGCAGCAGGTCAAGACCTGGCGGCAAGCTCACGCCCCTGAGGCCTCCATGGCCAGTATCTATGCCGTGATGATGCGTCGGGCGTTGGTTAAGGCAGAGTTTGCCCTCACCGCCGATACCAAGATCCTTTATGACTGCCGTCGGCATCTGCCACGGGGCGTCCATTTGCGTGGGAATTTTGTGGTCGGATTCAGTCAAGAGTTGGCCGATGACCCGGCCATCGCTGGTGACCAGATCGCTGAAACCGCATCATCGGGGCGAGTCTTGATGACCTTGGCCACCTCTGCGGCGAAGAATCTGCTGCGATCGCCAGCGCCGCGGGTCTCCTCGGTGGCCGCCGATCCGGAAATGGAAGTGGCCTTCGTCTTCGCGCCGCGCAGCCGCGAGATCGAAGTACTGCCCTGGCAGCGCCCTGATCTGCATGCCTTTGGCGCGTTGTCCACCACTTCTGGTCCAACCGAAATCACCTTATCGATGATGATCCTGGCCGGACGGTTGGCTGCTACCTGGTCGTTCCACAGCAATGTGGTGCCAGAATCTCGGATCCGCGAGGCAACGAGGCTGATGGAAGAGGACCCGCTGGGCTTGCTTGGGCAGTGAAGCTGTCCGAGGTGGCGCCGATGACCAATCAGAGGTGTCTACCTAGGAAGGCCAACTGCGCGGGGGTCACGGATTCCCAATATGCCGCGGCGTGCTCGCCGGAAGTGAAACTGGTGGTCGGTGTTTGCACTTTGGGAGTGTCGTCCAATACCTCAACGAAGCTCTGATTACCCCGGCAGAACGGGTCTTCGGTGCCGCAGGCGATGAAGATGGGTAGGCCAGCTAGCTTGGCGGGGCGGGTATAGAAGTTGTTTGCCTCAAATTCCTGCTGGGTCATCCATTGCTTCTGGGGGACGTAGTCGTACTTCGCATAGCAAGGGGTGCTGATCGCCGCGATGACTTTGACTTTGCCGCGCAATTCGGCGCTCGCTAGGCGCAAAGTGCCCCAGCCGCCCATCGACCACCCGGTGAGGCCCAGCCGAGAAGTGTTCAGGCCGTGTTCGGAGAGCAGCGGCACGAATTCTGTGGCGATCATTGCGCCAGCGTCCTGGGTGCCAATCTTCTGCCAGAAGAGGTTGTCACCATTGATGGCAGCCAAGGCAAAGGCAGGCAACCCCTGAGCGATCGCTTGGCGAAGTTGAGTGGTGTATCCCAGCGTTTGGATCATGGAGATGGTGTCGCCCATGCCATGCAAAACGATCACTACCGGAAGGTTGGAGCTAGCGCTGGTGCCAGGTGGATACCAGATTGCCCAGTCATGGTTGGATCCGGTGGCGGTTGAAGCCAGACTGCCGGTGACTAGGGTTCCATCGCCGTTGACGGGGGAGTTGCCTGAAGCGGTGCAGCTGGCCAGCACTGGGGCGAGGCAGGCAGCGCCGAGGAGGGCCCTGCGACTGAGTAGTGCACTGAATAGGGTGCCTTCGGTGCGGGTCACGATTCCTCCAGGGTCGGGCTGCGCACTGTCTGCGCCAAGGGGAAGTTTAAGCCCGGTCAAAGCGATCTCAGTAAAGTCGGCGTCCCAGTACCTGCACGTATTGGGGGATGTAGCCGAGGTGAGTGTAGAAATCGACTACTTCGGAGTTCTCCGAACGCACCATGAACTGCACCTTGGGTGCACCATGTTGTCGCAGCCAGGTCTCGGCTCCAGCCATCAACTGCCGACCCAAGCCGCGGCCCCGAAATCCAGGCTTTACTGCGAGGTAGTAGACCCACCCCACCTGGCCGTCGACCCCGACCATGACGGTGCCGATCAGCGTGGCGTTCTCATACAGGCCTAAGACCGCTGAGCACTTGCCTTCCACTGCACGCAAAAAGTCGGCTCGGGCGTCGTTCCAAGGTCGAGTGAGGTCGACCTCTTCCCACAACTGCACCGCCACCCGCGCATCGCTGCCGCTTAGCGTATCGATCACGTTTGTATCCCCCTTGGCACCCGCAACCAGTTTCCTAGGGGGTGTCCAGGGGCAGGATAGCGGTCGCGGCGAAGATTCACACCTTACGGATGCGTACCCAGCTCACCTGGTGGTCAGGGCCCTTGCGCAAGATGGCAGTGGCTCGTCCTCTGGTAGGGCGGATATTCAGGTCGAGGTTGGGCCCGTTTACCGAATCCCAGATATCCAATGCCATCTTGGTTGCCTCGGCCTCGCTCATCGAACTGAACCGGACAAAATACGATTCTGGGTCGCGAAACGCGGTGTGCCACAGATGCAGAAAGCGATCCAGGTACCAGCTGCGGACATCACCTTCGGCGGCGTCGACAAAGACCGAGAAGTCGAAGAAGTCACTCACTGCCAATCCGGTGGTGCCGTCCTTACGGCGTCGCGCGGGCTGGAGGACGTTGAGCCCCTCCAAAATCAGAATGTCGGGACGATTGAGAGTCACTGATTCGCCTGGGACGATGTCATAGCTGTGGTGGGAATAGACCGGGGCGCTCACCTGGGGCACGCCCGACTTGACGTCCATTACGAATTTCACCAAGCGCTTGCGGTCGTAGGACTCCGGGTATCCCTTCCGGTCGAGCAGGCCGAGCTCTTCAAGTCTGGCGTTCGGGAACAAGAAACCGTCGGTGGTGACTAGATCCACCCTGGGCCTGGACGGCAGTCGGCGCAGCAATTCGGCAAGCAACCGTGAAGTGGTCGACTTGCCGACGGCTACCGAGCCCGCAACGCCGATCACGAAGGGGGTGCGGCGTCCGGACAGACCAAGGAACTGATGGCTGTCGGCGAAGAGCGCGCCAGTGCGATCGATGTAGAGCTTCAGTAGGTCGGTCAGCGGCAGATATACCTCGCGGACCTCCGCAGCATCGGTCGGATCACCGATGCCCCGCAGCCTGGCGAGGGTCTCTTCGTCCAGGGCTGCCGGACGGGCCGCGGCCAGGGCCGCCCAGTGTTGCCGATCCAAGGTTAGATAGGGGCCGTACGGGTTGTCTTCGGGTGCGCTGTGAGCCGCCAATCCAGCTGCCATCGACACACCCATCCCGATCCCATCGGCACCCCACCGATGTCAGCTTGACCCTATCGCGCCACTACAGTGACGCCTATGTGCGGAATCATCGGCTATGTCGGACCCCGGGTTGCACGGGCGGTCGTGGTGGAAGGTCTGCGCCGGATGGAATACCGCGGCTA
>DHWU01000001.1 GCA_002413345.1 Propionibacteriaceae bacterium UBA5174
TGGGGCCGGAATCGACTGGGATGTCACTGCCGCGTTGAGCGGGACGCTGCGTTGCTCACACCGGGGTGTGCAGGGCCTGGGAAGTAGGAAGGTTGGGCTGGTTGCCGTCGCGCGAATCCTGCATTTAGCCTCTGGCTAGGAGTTCAGCTGCCGGCAGGAAGCTGGGCGATGGTCAGCCGGTAATCACCCAATAACACCACGGTGCCATTAGTCACCTTGACTCGCTGTCCCTGAGTGAGCATGACAGCCTGACCATCAGGGGTGAGGTAGCCGGTGCCATTAGTGGAAAAAGCGTCTTCTATCCACACTCCGGATTCGTCGACACCAAGGCGCAGATGAGTTCGCGACAAGGACATCGATGGATCCGAAATTGGTACCGCTTGCTCGCTCGTATCTCGGGCCGCCGGTTCGCGGCCAAGCACCAATGTGCGGGACAACTCGATTTGCTGGCCAGAGTCGAAGATTACCCAGGCACGCAAAGCCGACGCCGCGGGCGGCGCAGTCTCAGGTCGCCTAACGGCCGCGGGTTGGGCAGCTGGCGTTGGCTGGTCCGGGGGCGCCAGGCGGCGGGGTGCGGGAGAAACTTGTTCCGGGTGCACCGCAGGGCTTGCCGCCGGAGGAGACGCAGGACGCGACGCCGGATTTGGTGCCACGCTCGGCGTCTGCCGGGGCATGGGGCTTGGAACCGGACTGGATACCGGGCTTGGCACTGGGATTTGCGGCGGACTCGGCTGGGGCGAAAAGCCGGGCAGCGAGGTGGACGGTGGCAGATCGGGTGCCACCTGCCCTGGCTGTCGATATTCCGTGATCGGAGTCGACACTCGGTTGTGGGGTGCCACCGATTCCTGGGAGTGGGGTGGCGGGGTCGTTTCATGCACCGGAGCCGTCCAGGTAGCCTCTGCGCCAGCTCCGATTGGCATCGGGTCGGTCCCCGAGGAACTCCGCGTCCGCGATACGGTGGCTGCGGCCGTACCGGCTACCCGGTCAGCCCAATCTTGGCCTTGTCTTGTGGTGGCCGCGCTGATCACCGGACCCAACACAGTGAGTTGCAGAGCGGCCTGAATAGCAGTCCGCAATGACTGGCGACCCAGGCCCGGTGCGTGGTCGGAGCCAGTGGCGAAGCCGACCATTCGAACCAGCAAGGAGCCGGGAGTACGTCCGGTAGCTGCCCGGGCCAAGGTGAGCACGACTGCCCCCTCCGCCCAGACCACAGCCGCGATTAGCCACGAGTTGGCAAGCGGCAAAGTGGCTAGTCCCAGCCCGATTACCAAGCTCAGATCGGCAAGGTACGCCCCGATCCGAGCACCTGGGCCTGCCGGGGTGGCGACCGGGCCACCAGCTAAGGACATTTGTTGCTGGGTCATGAAGCCGCCTGCCAAATCAATTGGAATGCGCCAGAGGCGACGAATGCCGCTGGCAGTAACAGAAGCAACGCCAAGCCTTGGACGATGTCCGCGGTCCGGGTTAGGAATGCTGAGGTGTGGCGCTGGCTGGCGAAAGCCACGCCAACGGCGAGGATGAACGCGACGATGATGACGCCTGCCGTGACGAGGATGGGATCGAGGATTCCGCCGAGTGTCAGCGCGGCGATCGACACAATGGCCCCAGAGGCAATCCGGGGGGCCAATCTGGCTGCCCGGGATCGGTCGTCCCGCGGGGCTAAGGCCAGGCTGATTGCCACCGCGAAGACAGCGACCGTGGCCGATTGTCCTTCAGTGTTCGCAAGGCTAACCGTACCGACTAGGAGAGCAGCACCAACCGTGGCGAGGAATGCGCCGCCCAAGGTGATCGCGTCCGCAACCAAGTAGGCCTGTTGGAGAGTGTGCTGAACGCGCCGTCTAGTGATTTTGGACGGTGCTGAGAGGGCTGGGGCGCGAACGCTCGCCGCGGAGGTGGTTAACAGCGGCAGGTCAATGATCTGAGAGTCAGGCATTGGCAGGGCGTAGCTGGGGGCGAGTAGGACCGCGGCCATTCCCAGCACGGTGAGTACCGCTCCCAGCTGGGCGGAGTTGGCGCCAGTCAAGACAGCGACAATTGTGGCGGTAGCGGTGAGGCCCCAAAGGCTCGCTGCGGCAACTGTGTGTTGGTGATCTCGCAGCCAATTGGCAACGGCAAACACTGCAGCGGTTGCCGAGGCCACCGCCAGGCTGATCAGCCCAGCTTGGGGAATCCCTGGATCAATCACAGATGCGGCCCCCAGACCAAAACAGGCTGGTGCGATCAGGGATCCGGCTGGCTTTTCGGCAAAGCCAGTGCGCCAGGCCAAGACCACGACCGCTACCGCCAGAAGCATTCCGGCGCTGATTCGAAGCGGTTGGCCAACGGCCAGCCACGGCCAGAGCAGCGGACCCAGAATCAAACCCAAGCCCAAGGCGGCGCCAAAGATGATGTTCACGATCGCTGCGGCTCTGCCAGCGAAACCGGCGTTGGCTTCCCGCTTAGCGGCTTCGGCGAGTGCCTGAATTGTTGCATTTGCATCGATGACGTTTAACAGGACCCCTGAGGGGAGGTCCCCACCAATAGTCGCCGACGGATCCGCCGATTGCCCGTCCAGAAGTGCAATCGCAATTGCTGGGTCGTTGGCGTCGATTCGAAAACTCGCTAACAGCCCGCCCACGGTGGTGCCCGCCGGTACCGCGACATCGGTGCGGTTCGTACCATAAGCGAGGGTGGCGGCCGCGAGCGTAGCTTTTGTCACCAGTGTCCCCTCCGGCCGTCCCTGACAGTGTGGCCCCACCGCTATTATGGCCAAGCTCAAGAGGATGCCGCGACTGGAGTTCGAAATGACAATTGGCAGTTCGACCGCTGAACCGGTTGAGGTACCCGAACTACCGGTGGGTTCAATTGAATTGCAGGTACCCCCGGAACAGGCGGAGGCGCAAGGTCCCGGCAACGTTTTGGCAACCTTGATTCCGATGATGGGCTCTATGGGCGTCATGGTGTTCATGGCGTTTTCGGACACCTCAAATGTGCGCAACCTGATGATGGGTGGCGCCATGGTGGTCGCAATGGTTGCGATGCTGGTTTTCAATGTCTATCGCCAGGTGAGCGGGCACCGCCGTAAGGTCGATACGCTTCGTCGCGAGTACTTGGCCTATCTGAGTGACACCCGAAAGCTCGTGCGCGATGCCGCGCGGCGGCAACGGATCTACACCAATTGGAACCTCCCGGATCCGCGTTCTTTGGTGCTGGTTGCCGAGGAAGGTTCCCGTTTGTGGGAGCGGGAGCCGGGCGATGACAACATTTTGGACGTCCGGGTCGGGTCTGGCAGCCAAGACTTGTCAGTTGATCTGAGGCAGTCGCCAGTGCCAACGACTGCCGAGACTGATCCGGTTTGTCTGTCCGCGATGAATCGATTCCTGAATACTCATGCTGCTGTTGACGATATGCCGCTGGGCGTCTCGGTCGGCGAGTTCTCCCATCTTGAAGTTGCTGGCGAATCGGGAATGACTAGAGCCTTGACGCGGGGGCTGGTCGCCCATCTGGCGACCTTCGTTTCGCCTGATCAGTTGCGAATCGCAGTGTTGTGTAGCCCGCAAGCGCTGCCGGAGTGGGAATGGTTGAAGTGGCTTCCCCATGCGCGGTCAACCGAGGAGGCCGATGCGCTCGGGGCCTGCCGAATGGTGACCACCGACTACGTCCAACTGACTCAACTGCTCGGTGCGCCCGTCACCTCGCGGGTGGCCTTCGAAGGCAGAGCTGGATTCGCTGTCTGGCCGCACGTGTTGTTGATCGTTGACGACACTGCGCTGCCGCCAGCAACCAGGCTCGGCTCCCGGGAAGGAACCAACGGAGTGACGGTGGTTTCTCTGCCCACCTCCTGGGGATCGCTCACCTCTTTGACGACCCTACGGATGCTGCTGCATCCACCGGTCGAAAATGAGACTAGGGGCCGAATGGAAGTGGTGATTCTCGACCGTGAGCCGGTGGTAGCCGTACCCGATGCCATGTCGATTGAGCAGGCCGAGGCGGTGGCCCGCCGGATGGCCAAATGGACTGGTCAGGACCGGCCCGAGGCTGATACGCCAGCTGGACGTGCCGATGCCAAGCGCACCTCGGATCTGATGGAGCTGTTGAACCTGGGCGACGTGCGCGACTTCGATCCCGAACGCCAATGGGTGCCTAGGTTGGGCCGTGACCGGTTGCGAGTGCCTTTCGGCGTGACCCCCGAAGGTGTTCCGGTTGCCTTGGACATCAAGGAATCGGCCCAGTTCGGGATGGGGCCCCACGGTCTGCTGATCGGGGCTACCGGGTCGGGTAAGTCTGAAGTGTTGCGCACGCTGGTGTTGGCCTTGGCCTTGACCCATTCACCCGAACAACTCAACTTCGTACTGGTTGACTTCAAGGGCGGCGCCACCTTCGCCGGAATGTCTGAGCTCCCGCATGTGTCGGCGATGATCTCAAACCTGGAGTCGGAGCTATTTCTGGTTGACCGTATGGAAGACGCGATTCGCGGCGAAATGACCAGACGGCAGGAAGTGCTGCGCAAAGCAGGCAACTATGCCAATGTCAGCGACTACGAAACCGATCGAATGGCGGGAAAGCATAACTTCGCGCCACTGCCGGCCCTCTTCTTGGTCCTTGACGAGTTTTCTGAACTCTTGAGCGCGAAGCCGGAGTTCATCGAAACCTTCGTTGCAGTGGGACGCCTGGGGCGTTCGATGTCTATTCACTTGTTGTTGGCATCGCAGCGCCTCGATGAAGGTCGACTCCGAGGTCTGGATTCGCACCTGTCTTACCGGGTCGGTCTGCGCACCTTCTCCGCCCAAGAATCTCGATCAGTGTTGGGGGTGCCAGACGCCTATGAGTTGCCGTCGGTTCCCGGGGTTGGCTACCTGAAGACTGGAACCGAGAAGATGTCCCGGTTCCGGGCGGCCTATGTAGCTTCGCCGCCGCCACCGCGGAGCGGGGCTGCAGCGGTCGGCGTACGAGGCGCAGCCAGTGCACCACCGCGGCTATTTCGGTTCACCGTTCAACCGCAGCTCGAAGTGGAACCAGAACCGGTCGTCGAGATCGAGGCGCCAGTGGTTCAGGCAGCTTTAGCTGGCGATGAGCGCTGGTCCGACATGTCCCAGATCGACATTGCGGTGGCGAAGATGCAAGGCAAGGGGATGCCTGCGCACAAAGTCTGGTTGCCGCCTTTGGATGAGCCAGACACTTTGGATGCTTTGTTGCCCGGGTTGGCAGTGGACCCAGATCTTGGCCTGATCTCAAAACAGGCGCGCGAGGCTGGCCGACTCCGCTTGGTGCTGGGCACCGTCGACGTACCGCTGGAACAGCGCCGGGAGAGTCTGGTGTTCGATTTGGCCGGTGCTGGCGGGCACCTGGCGGTTGTTGGTGGGCCGATGTCGGGCAAATCAACTGCGTTGCGGACGCTGGTGATGGCGCTATCGCTGATCAACACTCCAGCTGAAGCGCAGTTCTACATCCTTGATTTCGGCGGTGGCACCTTCACTCCGTTTAGAGAGGCCGCGCACGTTGCTGGAGTGGCGTCCCGAGACCGGGTCGAAGAGGTGAACCGGATGGTTGCCGAGATCGAGGGCATCGTCGCCGACCGAGAAATGTATTTCCAGCACCATCGCATTGATTCGATGGCCACGTACCGTCAGGGCCGCGACGAAGGCCGCTTCGACGACGGGTATGGCGATGTCTTCTTGGTCGTGGACGGTTGGGGCACGCTGCGTTCGGACTTTGAGGACTTGGAGCAGCGGCTGCTCACCCTGGCAGGGCGCGCATTGACCTTCGGGGTGCACTTTGTGGTGTCAGCTGCGCGGTGGATGGAACTGCGCCAGCAAGTCAGGGATGTCATCTCGTCCAGGTTGGAGCTGCGGCTGGGCGACACCTCAGATTCAGAGTTGAACCGCAAGATCGCAGCCCTGGTTCCGGCTAAGCGTCCGGGGCGGGGCATCGAGGCTCGTGGATTGCATGTGTTGGTTGGCTTACCGAGAGCCGATGGCGTTCATGATGCGTCCTCGTTGAGTGCTGGGGTTGCCAACCTGTTGGCACAAATCAATGCTGCCTGGACCGGGCGTCCAGGTCCGAAGCTGCGGCTGTTGCCGACCCTGGTGGAGTTGGGTGAAGTTCAGGAGATGGCACCGGATTCAACCGAGTTGTTGTTGGGAGTCGAGGAGTCGAGGCTCGGTCCCTTCACCATCGATCCGGCCGCGGAGAGCCACCTGCTCCTGCTTGGTGATGCGAAGTCAGGCAAGTCAAGCTTCTTGCGCCTTTTGGCCAGAGAAGTGATGCGGTCGAACGCCCCGGAAGCGGCCAAGTTCGTAGTTGTTGACTTCCGTCGAGCGCTCCTTGGTGAGATCTCGCCCGAATATCTGACTAGCTATCTGACTAACCGAGAAGAGGCAGTAAGTGACTTGTCTGACTTGGCCGACTTCTTGAAGACCCGGTTGCCAGACAACACTGTGACTCCTGAGCAACTACGAAACCGGTCATGGTGGACCGGTTCGGATGTTTGGGTTTTGGTTGATGACTATGACTTGGTGGCCACTAGCAGCGGGAATCCGGTGGCCGCGCTTCAGCCGTTGATGGCCCAGGCGCAAGACGTGGGTTTGCACCTAGTGGTTGTGCGACGCTCTGGCGGCGCTGGTCGGGCAATGTATGAATCAGTTCTGCAATCAATGGGTGAGTTGGGCGCTACCGGAATTCTGCTGTCTGGAAACCCGGAAGATGGGGCGCTGATTGGGCGGGCGAAACCGATTAGGTCGGTTCCAGGGCGAGCTCAGGTCATTTCGCGAGACAAAGGACACTTTGCGGCTCAATTGGCTTGGGTGCCACCGGTATTGTGAGCTCGGTTGAATCTTGAGGCCTTCGCTTTCTGATGTGGTGCTGGTGCACTTGACTCTGTGCCCACTGAAAGCGGAATCGTGAACGCCGCAATTCGGCCGAGGGTCGCTGGTTGCACGAATTGCACGTGCGGTCTTGGGTGGCGCCTCCGCGATGCTGCTGGGAAGGAAAGGCTCGTTCATCTCGTTGGCGGTGTGGCGGGGAGTTGACATGATGGCGGAATTGGGGAAAGGGCTGCTTGTGAAGCGTCTCATTGCCTTGGGCTTGGCGGTTGGCTGGATTGCATTTGCGGCTCTTTTGGGTTCGGCAGGTTGGCTGTATTCGGCGCCGCCAGTTCTTCGTCTCGGCAGCTACAGTGTGGCGTACGAGTGTAATTCACTAAGTACGCAGATGAATGAGTATAGCTATCCCGGGGTGCGTGGCGTCCCTCAGGCCAAGGCGATCAATGAATACCTGAAAGGTAACAATTTGGCCACGGGAGGCCAAGTCGGGGCCAGTGCGGTGGTTAATCGTGTGTGGGAGGATCTCACATCCGAGTGTCAGGATGTGCGATTGAATCGGCAGACTATGGTGCTTGGGCTGATTTCTTTCGCAATCATGGTGTTGATGGTTACGTTGCGGGGCCATGTGGTGCTAGGAAGGTTGGTGTCGTCCAATTCGGTCAGCAACGTGACTGATGAAGTAAATGCCAGCGGGAGTAGTGAATAAGATACGGCTGATCCATACGATAATTTCGAGTTTGTAGGCCGCAGTCTGCGCATTGAAGCGTGCCGCGATCGACGCAATGATGGGTGGCAGCCACTTCGTGTAATCAGTGACACTGAATACACGAAGGCTGTCGCAGATAGGGGGAAGGTCAGAATACTCAGCCACGTGTCCAACTCCCCTCGTCTGTGCTTTAGCCTGTTCTGGAGTTCAAGACTGAGTTGTGTCGAGATTCGCGCCGCAACCGTGCAGGGGATGGGGGATGGGTGAACGAGGACAACGTGTCGGCCGGGGCGGAGCGCACGCGACGCCCGGCGGTGGGTAGGTGGCCCGGTGTTATCGGGTTGGTTGTGGTGGCTGGGGCGTGGGCTCTGGCCCTTCTGCGTACCGACCTGCCGTGGCCTGTGTTTGTCGATCAGCGGGTTCTTCTCGTGTCGATAGGTCGTGTGCCCACTTCGATGTTGTGGTTTCTCGCCGTGCTGACGGGTGCTGCGGTCGTCGCGTTCGTAGTGGGTGTGCGATTGTCGGGGTCGGGTGCAGGGCGAGCCTGGGTGCTGAGGGGCCTGGCGGCCGGCCTCAGCGTCGTTGTGGTACTCCCTGTCGTACTCAATACGGCCAGTGAGTACCAACAATCTCGATCGTATTGCATTGAGGATTCAGACCGCGCGTCCTGCCACGTCGGCGAGAACGGGGCCTTCGTACAACTGACATCTTCAGGGGATTCGACCGTGCCGGTGACGGTGAGAACCGAAGAAGGGACGTCCAGCGAGACCTGGTCGTGGATGGAATCCCGGCACGTCTGGACCCGGGGGTCGTGGATCGAGGTCACTGCCACGGCGGTCCAGGACTCCTCAGCAATGCGCGTCTTCATCTCCTGCAATCTGATCTGGAACGGTTCGGTCGTCACCGACAGCGGCGCACCCTCCGACGGTACGGCGACCTGCGAGTATTACGGCGGGTGATCGCCCGACCGCGGCCCGAGCGGCAGGCCGCTGCTGGTGTGTCGCGAGGCAGAGACACGGCAACGGTCTGCTGGAGCCCGCGCGATTCTGGCGGCGGTGCCGTCGGCTCAGCGTCCGAAGGACGAGATCAGGTGATCAGTCTTGACCCGTTCAGAACCGTTCATAGGCTTTCCCTCAGGCGGCGAGATAATCCAAGCCGATGTCGAGCACCTTGGCCGAGTGGGTGAGCCAGCCCACTGAGATCAGATCCACTCCGGCCTCTGCGATCGGCACTGCGGTTTCTGGGGTGATCCGTCCAGAAGCTTCGGTGATCATGCGCCCGGCGACCATGGTCACTGCCTGACGCAGCAGGTCGGGGCCCATGTTGTCGAGCAGGACGGCGTCGGCCCCGGTTTCGAGCAGTTCGGCGAGCTGGCCCAGGGTGTCTACTTCGACCTCAATCTTCACCAGGTGCCCCACATGTGCTTTTGCGGCAGTAACCGCTGCGGTGATCCCACCGGCCACGGCCACGTGGTTGTCTTTGATCAGCACTGCGTCATCAAGGCCGAAGCGGTGGTTGCTGCCGCCTCCTGCTACTACCGCATGCTTCTGCAAGGCTCGCAAACCGGGAATGGTCTTGCGAGTGTCGGCAACTTTGGCCTTCGTGTGCGCGATTGCGTCAGCGATGGTGGCGGTGCCGGTGGCCACCCCGGAAAGGTGGCCGAGGAAGTTCAAGGCGGTGCGCTCCCCACTGAGTAGCCCTCGAGCAGGGCCGGACGCCACTCCGATCACGGTTCCGGGCTGCACCCGAGAACCATCGGGCAACAGCTCGCGCACCTCGATGGACGGCTCGATCAGCTGCCAAGCCAGCCGAGCGCAGTCAACCCCGGCGATAACCCCAGGTTCGCGCGCGACCAGTGCGACGGTGGCCCGTTGATCGGCGCCGATCACCGAATCAGAGGTGATGTCACCGGCCCGACCCAGGTCTTCGAGCAGTGCGGTGCGAACCAGCGGTTCGATCACGATTGTGGGCAACGACCTCATGCGACCGCTCCAATCGGTTCGCTGATCACCAGCGGCACCCCGGACGCGCCAGGCACCAACAGATGCTCGGCCGCCGTGCCAGTGTTGGGGAAATCGGTTCGGGCATGCCCGCCACGGGATTCGGTTCGTTCCAAAGCGGCGCTGACTAGCAGATAGCCGACCAGGCCAGCATTGTGATGGCGCAATCCGGCCAACTCAGCCTGGGCCGCGAGCAGGCCTTCGCGGTCGCGCAAGACCCCAGCCGCAGCCGAGACCACCCGGCGCACCTGCGCCACCACCGGAGCCGGTTTGGCCTCTGGCACTGAACGTGGTCCGGCTGGCGACTGCGCAGCGATGCCGGGTTCGAAGCCAAGACTGTGCCAATGCTGAGCGACCCAACGTCCGCAAACCACGGCTTCCAGCAGCGAGTTGGACGCCAGGCGATTAGCCCCATGAAGCCCGGTGGAAGCAACCTCACCAGCGGCGTACAAGCCGGGCACATCGGTGCGTCCACTCAGATCAACCTTCACTCCACCCATGTGATAATGAGCGGCCGGATGCACTGGCAACGGTTGGGTGATCGGATCAAAACCGGATTCGCGGGCACTAGCGGCAATCGAGGCAAACAGCTCATCAAACTTCGCACCCGGGTGTTCGCGGGCGTCCAGGAATACTTGGTGGCCAGCTTGCAGGGCCGCCCACTCAGCCCGGGAAACCACATCGCGAGCCGACAACGGATTCTCGATTACCCGCTGGCCGGTCTCATCGATCAGAATCGCGCCTTCGCCGCGCACAGCTTCGCTGACTAGCGGCATCGGATCGATACCAACATCCAAAGCAGTCGGGTGGAATTGCACCATCTCCAGGTCGCGCAGGGTTGCGCCAGCCCGGTGAGCCAACGCCAAACCCTGGCCGCGGGAGGTCAACGGGTTAGTGGTGTGCCCGAACAGTCCGCCGATGCCCCCGGTAGCCAGCAACACCGTGTTGGTGCGCAACTCGATCACGCCAGCACCGGTGCGCACTAGGACGCCGACCACACCGCTCTCATCGGTCAAAATCTCGGTGGCGGTGGTGTACTCCCACAGCTGGACCGAAGGGGTGCGGCGAGCGGCGGCGATCATGGCACGTAGCAACTCGGCACCGGTGGAGTCACCCATGGCATGAACGATCCGGCGGCGGCTGTGGGCACCTTCGAGTCCCAGCCGCAAAGTGCCGTCTCCGTCCCGGTCGAATTCTGCTCCCTGAGCGGTCAGCCATTCGATCGCGGACGGCGCGGAACCGGTGATGGCGGCGACCACGTCCGGTTCACACAACCCGGCACCCGCCGCAATCGTGTCAGCTGTGTGTAGTGCGGCATCGTCGCCGACACCCACCGAGGCGGCCACGCCACCTTGAGCCCAGCCGGTGGAGGTGCCGGTGCTGATCTGGCCGGCGCTGAGCACCACACAAGGCAGCGGCGACAACTCGACCGCTGCGGTCAATCCAGCCAAACCGGCTCCGATGATTACCGGGCCGCCAGCTTCAATTGCTTTGGAGCTCATTTGGTGACCTTCACTTCCAGCATCCGCTCCACCGCAGTGCGTGCCCGATCGGCGACATCGGCGGGGACGGTGACCTCGTTGGTCATGGTCTCCAGCGCGTGGCGAATGCTGGCCAAAGTGTTGCGTTTCATGTGTGGACACAGATTGCACGGCCGCACGAACTCGGTGCCGGGGAACTGCTGAGCCACGTTGTCACTCATCGAGCATTCAGTGATCAACGCCACTCGTTCGGGCTGGCGGGTGGCGACGAAATCGACCATTTGAGCGGTCGATCCGGCGTAGTCGGCAACGTCCACCACTGCCGGCGGGCATTCTGGGTGCGCCAGGACGGTGACTCCCGGCCACGACTCGCGAAGGTCGGTGATGTCGGCAGGGGTGAAGCGTTCGTGCACCTCGCAGGCGCCGGGGTGCGTGATCACCTCGACTCCGGTTTGGCGGGCGATGTTGGCGGCCAGGTATTGGTCGGGGATCATGATCACCTTCGGCACACCCAGACTCTCGATCACCTCCACCGCATTGCCCGAGGTGCAGCAGAGGTCAGATTCGGCCTTGACTGCGGCCGAGGTGTTCACATAAGTAACCACGGGGACGCCCGGATTCGCCGCGCGCAGGGCGCGAACGTCGGCGGGGGTGATCGATTCGGCCAGCGAGCAGCCCGAAGCCAAATCGGGGATCAGTACGGTCTTGCCCGGGTTCAGCAGCTTGGCAGTCTCGGCCATGAAGTGGACGCCCGCCAGCACGATCACGTCGGCATCGACGTTGACGGCTTCGCGAGCTAACGCCAGGGAGTCGCCGGTGATGTCGGCCACGGCGTGGAAGATCTCTGGGGTCATGTAGTTGTGCGCCAGGATCACCGCGTTGCGCTCACGCTTGAGCTGCAGAATCGCCTCCACGTCGTCAGCCATCGTGATCCACTCCACTGCGGGCACTACGTGGCTGACTCGCTGGTAGAGGTTGGCCGCGTTGACGGTCATGGTCATCTCGAACCTCCCTAGTTCACGCTTATGCTACATATGAGCAAAAGGGTCTGGTCAAGTCCAGCGCCCAGTTAGTGGACGAAATACCTATTCGCCCACTTGGCTTCGCTGGCACCGTGGTGTTTTCAAGATTGGCCGACGATGGCGTCCAAACCCTGTTGCAGGGCGTGGCTGAACGCCGATGCCGACAGAACGGAAGCGTCAACATGCACTGCGCAGCTGAGCCTGCCGGCATAGGACATCGCGGCTACGCCCAGACGCACATTGCCCTGGATCGGGGTTACCGGCCAGAGTTCGGCAAGCTCGGCGCCGCCGATCGAGAGCGGCGTCGAGGGGCCGCGCACATTGGTGACGAAGGCCGCAGCGAATCGTTGGTGGCGGGCGAGACGGGCAAACAACCAAGTTCCCCATCGGCTGCGGGTTAGCTCGAAAGTGCCTTGGGTGCGGGCGGATTGCTTGGCGGTACGGGTCTGGGCGGCGATCTGGCTGACCGCCGCGGCGGGGTCTGCCATAGCCAGCGGCAGGTCAACCACCATCACCGAAGTCGCATTCCCAGACGTGCCGCGGTCGGGCAGCGCCACCGGAACGCTGACTCGCACGTTCGTAGGCATCCTGGCACCGCAATCGGTAAAGGCGGCGGTGATGCCTTGCCCAACAGCGGCCAACAGGGCGTCATTGATGGTTCCGCCGCAGCGGCGGGCACCGTCAGCGAGTTGGGTCAGGTCGACCTGGGCGAAGCCGACCGCCCGTTGCTGGCTGATTCGGCCCAGTAGGGGAGTGGGTCCGATGCGGGCGCTGAACAGGGCAGCTATGCGCCGCACGGCCAAGACCGGGCTTTGCCGGGCCGGTGTTACCGATGCCCGTACCTTCGGCGGCGGTGCGCTGACGGCCTCCCCAAGTAGCCGTTGCATCAACTGGACGCCACCTGCGCCATCGGCGACGCAATGATGCAGGCGCAGAATCACCCCGGCCGGATCAGCGCCAATGCCCGGCACCACCAACAGCTCCCACAAGGGCCGATCCGGGGGCAGTGGAGTGGTCATCAGTTGGGCGCTCAGTTCGGCCAGTCTGGAAGATCCTAGGTAGCCGTCCGCAATGCGAAGGTGCCAGCTAAGGTCGGGGCGACAGCTTTGCCACACCGGACGGCGTGGATCGCCGCCCACCTGTTGGCTGAGGCGACGTAGTGGCCACTCAGCACATTCGAGCCGCGTGCGAATGGCCGAACGAAGCAGTGCCAGATCCGGCCCGTCCGTGGGCGAGGCAAAGCCGCCTGGTCTCAGCTGGGCGGCGATCAGCACCACGTTCACCTGATCGCGGGCATCCAGCTGGATGTTGGCGGCGTCGGTCCGGCTGAGCGGTTCGTCAGGCCATTCCACGCGCAGCTCAGCGGGCCCGCGGGGTTGGCAATTTGGTGCCCACCACGCTGCGTTCGGCCAGCACCTGGCGGCGGAAGCGATACAGCCGAGCCGGGCGTCCACCGGTGCCGGCGTGCTGGCCACCGGTCTCTTCGACCAGTTCCTGCTGTTCGGTTACCCGACGGAAGTTTTGGGTGTGCAGCTGCTGGCCAGCTAGGGCTTCGACACAATCCTGCAATTGCCGCAGCGTGAACTCAGTGGGCATTAGCTCGAAGACCACCGGGCGGTAGTTGATCTTGGCCCGAAGCCGGGCCAAACCGGTGGCCAGCACACGGCGATGATCACCCAACATTCGCAAGCCCGGTGCCAATTCGGCTTTGGGGTGGCGATGTTCGGGGGGAGCTTCTGGCACCAGACCGGCCTCGTAAAGCAACTCGTAACGCTGCAACACCAGATCTGGACGCCAGGGACGCCCGGCTAGTCCGAAGGTGAACGCCACTCGCCGGTTTCGCTGAACACTTTGGGTCGGATCAGAATCGGCCCAAGTGCGCAGCGCCGGGGCGAGTTGGTCACTCACGATTGAGTGGTCAGTGCGGCGGTCTTCCCAACCGAACAGGTGGTACCAGTCGGTCCAGCCGCCGATGCCAGGCTCACCAGCAGTAGTCAGACCAAGGTAGGAGACTGAGATCTCGCGGCCGGTGTTCGTGCGATCCACATCGGCGAAGGTGTAGAGCTGTTCCAGATAGCCCAGGCGGCGCCGAGTCTGTTCTTCCACCCAAGCTCTGGTGGCCTGCTGCAACGAACGGTGAGATGGCAGCAAGGGCCCTGACGGCAACCGAGGAGGTTCGCCAAGGGTGAGCACGCAGGGCCGTCCGTCTACCAGGGCGACCACCACGGCCAGCACTTCAGCGGTTACCGCGACACCTGACATCTTGCCTCCTCTCGCTCGCTTAGAGGATATCGGCGGCACTGCGGGTGTGAGGCTTGTTAGGCTCGCGCCATGCGACGCTTGATGAGAATGTTGGCGGCCCTCTTGCTGGGTTTCGGTTGGCTGATGGTGGTCCCTGGCAGTGCGCAGGCCGCTGGGGCGGACTGGCGAATCGACAACTACGACGTGATCGCGAAAGTCGATGCCGGCGGCACCACCACGGTGCAACTCAATATCGATTTCGATTTCGGCACCGAAGCCGGTCACGGGCCGTACCTGGTGCTGCCGCTGCGACAGATCGCCGAGGACGAGAACTACTGGCGGATGCTGGACTACACCGTGGGTGCAGTGACCAGCCCAAGTGGCGCCGACACGAAGACGGTGACTGAGGAATCCAACGGCAATTTGGTGATCCGAGTTGGCGACGACGCAATGACTTACACCGGAGTGCAGACCTACCAGATCAACTACACGGTGCGCGGCCTGATTGCACCCAACCAGAAGCAGGACAACAAGGATTACAGCCTGGACGAGTTCAACTGGCAGGTGGTCGGTCCAGGGTGGGAAGTTCCGATTGGCGCGGTGTCAGTGCAGTTCAGCGGCCCAGCCAAGATCAGCCAAGTCGCTTGCCTCTACGACGATAAGAGTGTCTGCACGAGTCTGGCCGACGGTGCCGGCGCCTCCTTTGTGGCAAAGAATGTTGGAAAGGGCGCCGGAGTACAGGTAGTTGCTGGCTATCCCGTTGGCACCTTTGTGGGGGCCGAGGCTCGGCTCACTAAGCGGGTGTGGTTGGGCAATATGTTCCTAGTCGACGGGTTGACTGTCGGGGTTACTGCCGTCCTGGTTGTGGCCGGGTTCTACGTGTTGTTCCGTCGCACTCGGCGTGCGGCCCGCGATCAGGTCTATTTGGGCCTCACCCCGGGAGTCACCCCCGCACCGGGGAGCGAGGCCACTATTGGCCACGACTACGTTGATAGTCCGGTTGCAGTGGCCTTCACCCCGCCGCCAGGTGTGCGTCCCGGGGAAATTGGGACGCTGATCGATGCCACCGCTGACGAACGGGACATCACCGCCACCTTGACCGATCTGGCCGTGCGTAACCACCTGAGTATTGAGCAGGGCGGTCGCCGCGATTTCACTTTCACATTGAAGGACAACCCGAATGATGAACTGATCGGCTATGAGGAGGCCCTGCTGTCCCGACTGTTTGTCGAAGGCAATCAGGTGAGTACCGACGACCTGCGTGACCAATCGTATTCGGGGATGCTGTCCGAGACCCGCTCCGATATGTACTCCCGGGTCACCAACGAACTGCGCTGGTTCCAGCAGAATCCGGCCTTGGTTCGCGGTGGTGCGATCGCAGCCGGGATCGTCCTAGTCGTGGTGGGCATTGGGCTTGGGTGGTTGCTTGGCCAGGTCGGTTGGGGGCTGGTGGGATTGGCCCCAATCTTGATCGGGATCGGGGTGCTGATCATGAACAACAAGTTCG